>DATFRY010000462.1:0-28101 GCA_035262925.1 Kofleriaceae bacterium
TGGCCCGTCTGGCCCGTCTGGCCCGTCTGGCCCGTCTGGCCCGTCGGACCGAGCACCCGGTAGGCGAGCGGCTCGCCGTCGCGCGACTCGGCGAGGTGGAGGTCGAGGTCGAGGTCGGTCGACACGGCCGCGAGAGATACCACGTCCGGCCGGCCGCGGCTGGGCTACCCTCGCGCGATGGCGGCGAGCCGGACGGCCCAGTATGTCGCGCTCTACCGCGCGCTCGAGGACAGCGAGACGCGCAGACCACCTCTCTTCCGCGATCCGTTCGCGGCCGGGTTCCTGTCGCCCGGGCTCTCGCTCGCGCTCAGGGTGGCGCGCATCCCTCTCTGCCGCGGCCCGCTCGAGCGCTACGCCGACTGGCGGGCGCCCGGAGCGCGCTCGTCGGCGATCGGGCGCACCCGCTTCATCGACGACGTCGTGCGGCGCGAGGTCGGCCGTGGCGCGCGCCAGCTGGTGCTGCTCGGCGCCGGCTACGACTGCCGCGCCCACCGCATGGCGGAGCTCGAGGGCGCCCGGGTCTTCGAGGTGGACCGCCCCGACACGCAGTCGGCCAAGCGCGCGCGCATCGCGGCGGCGGCGCAGCCCGGCGTGCGCGGCGACGTGCGCTACGTCGCGGTCGACTTCGCCACCGACGATCTCTCGGCGCGGCTGCTCGAGGCCGGCTGGCGGGCCGACGATCCGTCCGTGTTCGTGTGGGAGGGCGTGACCAACTACCTCGAGGCGGACGCGGTCGCCGGCGTGCTCGCCATGGTCGGGCGCGCCGCGCCGGGCAGCGCGCTGGTGTTCACCTTCATCCACCGCGGCGTCATCGACGGCACGGTCGAGTTCGACGGCGCCGCCAAGCTGGTCTGGAACACGCGCCGCCTCGGCGAGCCGTGGCGCTTCGGGCTCGACCCGGCCGAGCTGGCGGACTACCTGGCCCGCTTCGGCCTCGGTCTCGAGCAGGACCTCGGGGCCGACGAGTATCGCCGCCTCTACCTGGCCGCCGGCGCGCGCGATCTGCGCGGCTATGCCTTCTACCGGGTGGCCGTGGCCCGGGTGGGTGGCGTGGAGTCCCACTGAGCTTGGCGGGCCGGTGGGTCGCGGGTTACAAACGGGCCCGTGGACCCCTTCTCCATGGTGGTCGGGATCGTCTTCATGACGACGGTCGGCCGCGTCCTCGGCAAGGCGGTGGACGCGCGCGCCAAGGCCAGGGCGAAGGGCAAGGAGGGGCTCGACGCGGTGGCGGCCAAGGAGATCGAGGGGCTGCGCGCCGAGCGCAAGCTCCTCATCGAGCGCATCGAGAACCTCGAGACCATCGTGTGCGGCGTCGACCTCGAGCTCAACCAGAAGCTCAACAAGCTGATCGACGAGCAGCGGCTGCTCACCACCGGCGGCCCGGTCATCGGGGCGTCGGGCGGGGCGGCGTCGGGCGGGGCGGCGTCGGACGGGGCGGCGGCAGGGTCCGCGCGGCCCGCGCCGGAGCCGCCGGCGGGCGCGACCGTACACGGGCACGATCGCACGATGACCGCGCCGCCGACGCCGTCGGCGCGACCCCCGCCGGCGGCCACCCCGACCGGCCTCCTGCCCGGCGACATGCTGGCGAATCGCTACCGCATCCAGCGCCTGCTCGGCAAGGGGGGCATGGGCGCGGTCTACCTCGCGCACGACGAGGTGCTGGCCGACATCGTGGCCTTGAAGATCATCTCGAGCGCGTGGGCCTCCGACGAGGCGGCCATGGTCGATCGCTTCAAGCGGGAGGCGGCGGCCGCGCGCAAGGTCAGCTCGCCCAACGTGATCCGCATCCACGACCTCGGGGAGGCGCGCCCCGGCATGCTCTATCTGTCGATGGAGTATGTGCACGGCCGCACCCTGGCCGACGTGATCTCCTCGCGCGGCCTGGTGCCCATCGCCGACTGCATCGACATCCTCGATCAGATCTGCACCGGCCTCGAGGCCGCCCACCAGGCAGGCGTGATCCACCGCGACCTCAAGCCCGGCAACGTCCTGGTCAGCGAGCGCAACGCGGTCAAGATCATCGATTTCGGGCTGGCCAAGGCCACCGCCGCCGACGGAATGACCGCCACGGGCATGCTGATGGGCACTCCTTATTACATGTCACCCGAGCAGGTGCGCGGGCGGCGGGTCGATGCGTCAAGCGACATCTACTCGCTGGGCGCGCTCGCCTATCACCTCGTCACCGGGCGGCCGCCGTTCTCGGGCGAGAACGCGATCGCGGTCGGCTTCGCCCACCTGTCGGAGACGGCGGTGCCGCCCCGCCAGCTGCGCCCCGAGCTCGAGGCCGAGCTCGAGGGGACCATCGTGCGCTCGCTGGCCAAGGAGCCGGGCGACCGGCCGCGCTCGGCGTCCGACTTCCGCGCGTCGATGACGGGCTCCGCCAGGGCGTGACCGCGGCGCGGCGTCGGCGTCGGCGTCGGCGTCACCTGTCGACGGCATAGGTCCAGCCCAGCTCGGCGCTCTGCACGCTGCCGGGCGTGGTGGGATTCGGGTACTCCCACCTGTGGGCGAGCATCCAGCGGACGTGGTCGCCGGTCTCCCATGTTCCGCGGCGCAGGAACGGCTCGCCGTAGACCTCGCGGGCGAAGACCGCGTAGTCGGCCTCGACTCGCCCCCACGAGACGTAGCGCCAGCCGCCGTCGGCGCCCTGGATGGCGGCGATCGCGTGCGCGCTGGTCGTCAGACTGGCTCCGAGGCGCTGGAGCAGCTTGCCGACGTTGCCCTCGCGCAGGCCGAGGCGCTCGAGGATGCGGCCCAGCCGGGTGAGGCCCTCGATCTCGATCACGTAGGCCTTCATCCCGCGCAGCTGGGCCGAGATCGTGTTGCGCATGGCCGCGGTCGTGCAGGTGCCCTCCAGGATGTTGTTCACGTCGGCCTCGGTCCTGGCCGCGATGTCCTGGATCGCCTCGTCGTCGAGGAGGGGCGGGCGCTCCGTCGGCCGGATGTCGCCGACTCCGTCCTCGAGCGGCGTGGTCTTGGGTTGCGACTCGGTCTGGGTCTGGGGCCGGGTCTGCGTCTGCGTCTGGGTCTCGGTCCGGGTCAGCGGCTCCGTCTGCCGGCCGCCGCCGCCCTCGAGCTTGCCCTCGATCGCGCGCAGGGCCTCGCCGACCCGCCAGTCGAACTCCTCGCGCGCCAGCTTCCAGTCGGCCGCGATCCGCTCCGGCGTGGCCGCCTCGCGCAGGACCTGGCGCGTGGTCTCGGCGAACTTCTCGAACGTGACCATCGGCGCGTCGACGATCGCGATGCCTCCATCGCTGCGCATCATGATGTTGCCGGCGTTGAGGTCGCTCAGCACCACGCCGTCCTGGCGGGCCGCGTCCATGCAGCGCACGAACGCGTCGCGCTGGGACGAGGTGGTCCTCGCGGTGGCCGACAGCCTGGTGCCCTCGACGCGCGGCATCAGCACACCGTCGGTGACCACGTCGCCCACCATCACCTTGACCGGCTGGCCGGAGCCCAGCCCTCCGTAGCGGGTGGGGAGCCGCGCGCCCGCCAGCGCGCTCTCCGGCGTCCCGGCGCCGTCGATCACCTTGACCGCCATCGGCTTGCCGGCGACGTCGACCGCGTAGACCGTGCCCTGCGCGCCCTGGCCGAGCGGCGCGCTCGCCGGATCGATGGTGAGGGTCTGCGGCTCGCCGTCGGTGACCTCGGTGGTGGGCTGGGTCTTCTCCGTCTTCGGGGTCGTCTCGGTGTTCGGGACCGTCTCGGTCGGCCGTGTCTCGCCCGGCGTCTTGCTGCCGGCGCGGACCGCGTCGGCGAACGCGGCGTGCAGGGTCTGCACCTTGCCGGCTGCCGCCGACAGGGCCGCGCGCAGGCGCGCCAGGACGTCGGCCCGCGGCGAGGGTCTCCCCTGCTCGGCGACCAGCTCGCGGCTGACCCGGTTCATGGTCTCGACCTCGGCCTGGTAGTCCGTCGCGATCTTCGTGCCGGCGTCGAGCTGGCCGCGCCACTCGCCGCTCTGCCGGGCCGCCAGTCCGGGTGTCGCCACGAAGTCGCCGCCCGGCCCGCTCTCGGCGTAGCCGGCCGGCACCTGCCCGCCGGCCCGCTCGAGGAGGGTGCGCGGGATCGGTTGCCCGGTCCGGGCGGCCGACAGCACCTCCGCCTGGGCGGCGCTGCGATCGCGGCGCTGGCGCAGGTCCGACAGCTTCGACCGCTCGGCGGCCGACGAGCCCGGCCTCGCCTCCAGGCGCGCGATGTCGCGCTCGGTCGCGCGCGACTCGGCATCCGACTCGGTGAAGGCCTGATCGCGAGTGCGCGCGCGCGCGATGAGGTCGCCGGCCGCCCTCGGATCGGTCCTCGCGAGCGCGCGGATCGACTCGAGCTCCGGCCGGTTGACCCTGACGACCGACGGCGATCTCGCCAGCGCCGCCCGCTGGGCCGGATCGGTGATGGGAGCGCCGTCGGGTCGGAAGAGCTCGTCACCGACGCGCAGCGCCGGCGGCGCCTCCGCCTCCGGTCGAGCCTGCCTCCCGCCGGCGGCGAGCATCGCGGCCATGAGCCCGTTGGCGAACATCCGGTCGAGGTCGACCTTCGCGGTGGCCGCGGCCAGCGCGTCCCCGTAGCTGCGCGAGCGCTCGTAGGCGTCGAAGGCGGCGAACAGGTCCATCTGCGACGCGCCGTCGAGCGCCGCCACGCCGACGAAGGCCGAGACCGCGCGGCGGAGCGCGGTCGCCCCGAAGCCGGCGAAGAGCGGCATCGCGCCCATGAAGACGGCGCCGGTGGCCATCTCGCCGGCGCCCTTGTCGCTCGACAGGAGCGCCCCGGTCGCGGCCAGCGCCGCCATCGACCCGGCGGTGGCGCCGATGTTGCCGCCGATCGCCGCCGCGCCCAGCACGCCGCCGCCCGACGCGACCGGACCCAGCATGACGACGTAGATCGCGGTCGACGTCGCCACCTGGATGAGCGTGGTGGCGGTCTTGCCGAGGACCTCGCTGGCGCGCGCGGTGCGATCGGCCGCGTACACGTCGATGTCGGCCGACGTGTCGTACGCGCGGCGCGACAGCTCGCCGCCCAGCTGGCCGTACCACGGCTCGCCGGTCAGGAACGACAGCGCCTTGCCCCCGTATTCGCCGATGCCGCCCATGCCTGCCCACAGCCGCGCGCTGATCCCGGAGATCGCGCCGTCCACCGCGTTCCAGGTGGCGCGCGCGTTCGAGCGGAACTTGAAGGTACCGTCGCCGGTCTCGTAGACCTCGCGCAGCAGGCGATCGGAGCGCCGCACCACCTCGCCGGGAAACGGGTCGCCGGCGACCCGCATCTCCTCGAGCGCGCTCTTCTCCTGCCGGCGCTGGGCGAGGTACTTCTCGAGCTCCTCGACCTCGCGGCCGATCTCGGCGGAGGCCTGCACCGTGTCGCGCGTGGGGGTCACGCCGGTGGCGGGCCGGTACGCGGGGTTCACTGGCTGCTCGCGGCGCCGCTCCTCGAGATCGGCGGCCAGGCGCCGGCGCGCGTCGGCCAGCTTGGCCGTGGCGTCGCCAATGAGGCCGTCCAGCCGTCGGTCCTCGGCCTCGAACTTGCCCGTCTCGGCGGTGACGCTGGTCTTGCCGCTGCGCAGGTCGGCCGCATACGTCGCGTACTCGAGGCGCATGCCCTTGAGCCGCATGATCCGCTCCATGAGCTGGCGATCGTGCTGGCCGGAGCGAGCGAAGTCCTCGCGCTCGCGCTCCTCGAGCGCGTCGATCTCGCGCTGATAGGACAGCGCCATCAGGTCGGCGCGCGCCCACGCCCACCTCTCGGGCGAATCGAGCAGCGGCGCGATGTACTCGGCGTAGAAGGCGGAGTCGAGGCTGACGTCGATGTATCCCTGGCGCGCGATGTCGGCGTCGATCTCCTCGGCGGACATGGTCTGCCCCGACGCGTCGAAGATCCGGTAGCCGTGATACCCGCCGGGCGCGCGCGGGCGCGGGCGCCGCGCGATGGGCTGGCGGATGCCGGCCGGGCTCATCGCGTCCATGTCGGCCTTCGCGTCCTCGAGCTCGCGCACGCGATCGGGCGGCTCGCCGGTGCAGGTCGCGACCCACTGCGCCAGGTCGGCGGGGACGCCGCTGGCCACGAGGAGGAGCATGGCCAGGCGCGCGTTCTTGTCGGCGTCGCCGACGCCGACGAACGCCTCGGCGGGGACGCGGGCCATCTTGCCGCCGCCGTCGCCGCCCGCCTCGGCGCCGCCGCTGGCGCGCGGCCGCACGGCCGGCTTCACCTCGTTCTGCGAGGTGCGCGGCTGCTGCGTGCGGGCCGGCGTCCGCGACCGCTGCGAATTCCGCGAGGGTGTCTTGTCGCCGAGCTGGGCGAATGCCGCGCGGTAGGCGGCCGCGATCTCGGCCGGCATCCGGGCCAGGCGCTGGTCGATCGCCCGGTCGCCGTCGCGGTTGCCGTCCGCCGGCGTGCGCGAGGTGCGCGGCGTGCCGGGCGTGCCGGGCGTGACGGGCGCGCTCGGCGCGTCGGGCGCGTCGTCGTCGACCACGGTCACGTCGCTGCCGGCGCCGCCCAGGAGCGTCTCGACCGCGTCGATCGAGCGCCCGTTGCCGGCCAGGAGCGCGGCCAGCTGCTCGACCGCGACCCGGTCGCTGCCGCGGCCGGCCAGCCGGTAGGCGCGCACGATCGCCACCGCGTCGGCCTGCACGCGCGTCATCGCGCGCAGGCGCTCCACCGCGCCGTCGACGGTCAGCGCGGCGCGCCGCGTGCGCAGGAGACGCGCGTAGCCGGCGCGCGCATCGGGAGCGAGCGCGGCCAGCGCGTCGGCCCACACCTCGAGCCGGAGCGGGCTCTCGACCCGCCCGGTCGCGACCATGCACTCGACGCGAGCCAGCTCCATCGGATCGGCGGCGTCGCGCACGAGCTGGCCGAGCGCCAGGACCGCGGCGTCGCTGTCACCGCGCCCGGCCGCGCGCTCGGCCGCCACTGTCTCCCGGCCGAGCGCCGGGATCGGGCCGGGCTCCACGGCGGTGCTCGGCGTCGGCCGGTCCGCGACCGACTGCTGCGTCGGCTGCGTCGAGCCCGACACCGAGGCGACGGCGGGTGCGCGCGGCAGCCGATCCGTCAGAGTCCGCTTGCCCGGCGCCACGCTGCTGGTTGCTTCCTCGGACCCGCCGGCGCCATCTGCGGATCGGTCCTGCCGATCGCGTTGCTCGTACGACATGCTCGCGTGAACTACGTCCAGCGAGCCGCGCGGGCCTATCGATCCCCGCAGATCGGCCGATCGCGAGGCCCCGCGCGCGACCGTGGAGAAAGAATGGTGAGCCGGCCGGGCTCGCCGATCTGGTCGTCGCGCGGCATCGATCACGTCGTGCCTCGGCGTCGACACGTCGCGGCGCGGATTCGATCACGTTGCGGCAGGGACGCGTCACCCGCGCCGGCGAGGCACGCGTGAGCGCGTTTGACAGGCCACCGCCTCGCGGCTACTACCGGGCGCAGATCGGATCCGACGCGTGGTGACGAATGTCCTGCGGAGGATGTGGGGCCAGCCGGCAGCGAGCCGACGTCTGGGCATCGCGTTCGTGGTCGGCCTCGCGCTGCTCCTGGGCCACAACGTCGTCTGGCTGGCCCACCACCAGACCCGGCTGTCCTGCTCGGAGCGCGTGTGCACCTCGCCGCGCCGTCTCGAGAGAGTCGCGTGGAGGTCCCGCACGCCCAAGATCTCGCTGCTGGCGCTGTACTACCTCCTCAATGACCGGATCCCCCACGCCCGACTGACGATCCCGAGCTCGTGGCGCCGCGAGAAGCCGCAGCTCGAGGAGCTCTCGCGACTCGAGGTCGACGTCAGTGACGGCGAGCTCTTGGTCGCCCCCGGATACGTGGAGCAGCTCCGCCGGTCGGGCGCCCGCCGCCATCGATCGATCCGCGGCGACCTCACGTGGGCGCGCACGAGGCCGGCGCCGGACATGGCGGTGGAGGTGGAGGACTACGTCTTCCTGTTCGACGCAGCGACCACCGACTACGTCGTCGCGGAGGCGCCGGGTGAGGGCGGTCCCATCTTCGTGATGCCGCGCTCGGCCTACGCCGGCGTCGCGGCGAGGTGACAAGGTGAGCCAGTCGCTCCTGTTCATCCCGCTTCACCTGCTCGGGATTGCGCTCTGCTTCGCGTGCGGACCCCGCCGCCGACCCGCGCTGTGCTGCGCGCTGGGGTTTCCCGTCGGTCTGGCGGCCGCCGTCGTTCTCGCGCTGGCGATGATGATGGTGAGGATTCGCCACGACCGGTGGACGCTCGGTGCGGCGATGGCGATCGCCGGGCTCGCGGCCGCGTTCGGGGCGGCGCGGCGCGGCATGGGCCGGCGCGACCTCGCCATCGCAGGCGCATGGACGGCGGCCTTCGCGGCGATGTGCGCCGCGATCAGCCCCTTCAACGTCGCCATCCTGACGTCCATCGACTCGCACCGGATCCTCTCGCTCGCCATCGCGATCGCGAACGACGGCGGGCTGGAGCCGGCGACGATGGCCCGGCTCGGTCACTGGGGTGTCTTCCAGGTCGTGGCGCACTCGATGATGGGCCTCACGCGGCAGGACTTCCTCTACTCGCTGCCGCTCGCGCTGGGGCTGAGCTTCATCCCCGTGTTCGCCGTGCTCCTGTGGCATGCGCTGGAGTCGCTGGGAGCCGCGCCCCGTCGCCGCTGGCTGCTGGTCGGCCTGGTGACCGCGGCGCTCTTCACGATCGGCGCGCTCGACTACCACATCCTCTACATCCACACGAACCTGGGCGCCGGCGTCTACCTGTTCCTGTTCCTGGTCATGTTCTGGATCGCCGAGGTCGAGCGCGACGCGTCGTGGCTGCCGGTCGCGTTCCTGGCCCTGGTCGCCTTCGCCCTCCACCGGACCGAGACGCCGATCGTCGCGGTCCTCGTCCTCTCGCTCACCGTGACGCGGAGCGAGCTGCCGCGCCGTCCGATCGGGTTCGCGCTGGCGGGCTCGAGCGCCGGCATGATCCTCTGGCTCGAGGTGCTCGCCGCCCACCTGAGCCCGGAGGGCGACTTCCTCACCCCCGGTCGCTGCCACCTGATGGCGGGGCTCCTGGCCGGATTCTTCCTGTGGTGGGCTGCGTCCGCCAGGTCGGAGATCATCCGGTGCATCGACCGGCGCATGCCGCTCCTGATCTCCGCCACGTGCGCGCTGGCGCTGGCCGGCGAGCTCGCGAGCAGGCCCGATCACATGATCGCGTCGGCCAGGAGCTGGGCGTTCAACCTGACCACGCTGCCGCTCTGGGGGCAGACCTGGTTCATCATCCTGGCGCTGGTCGTGATCGGCCTCGCCGTGGCCCCGCCACCCTTCCGCGCCCCCTTCGCGGTCGGGTTGCCCGCCTGCTTCGCGGTGGTGCTGTTCCTGGTCTACTTCCGGGCCCCGTATCGCGAGGGCCGCGGCGACTCCGCGAACCGTATGACCATCCAGATGCTGCCGCTCATCGTCTTCTACCTGGCCATCAAGTTCATCCCCGCCCTGGACTGCCGGACGCGCGACTCGCAGAGGAGGTCGGCGACCGCGGCCGAGATCGGGAGCCCGGTCCGCACCTCGATCCAGAGGAACTGACCCGCGTTGTTGGCCTCGAGGAACCAGTACTCGCCGCGCGCGTCGATGCGCATGTCGACGGTCGCGAACGGCAGCTCCAGCTGGTCCAGGAACGACAGCAGCCGGCGCTCCACCGACGGCGGGAGGTCGTGGCGGACGTAAGCGGCGGCCATGTCGGTGCGGCCGTCGACGAGCTCGGTCGAGTACTCGGCCGCGAACAGTCGATCGCCGACGACGGTGATGCGCAGCTCTCTCTTGCCGCCGACCCGCCGCTGAAAGATCGTCGGAGCCAGCTCGAGGTCGGGCAGGTGCCGGGTGTCGCAGTCGTCCCACAGCTTGGTGGCCAGAAAGCGCCCGTGCGGCGACGTGATCACCTTGTGCACCGAGTCCCCCGGCGCGGACACGAACTCCACGGCGCGCGAGCTGCTGCTCGTGATGAGGGTGTCCGGCACGGCCAGCCCCGCGCGGCGGGCGAGGGCCAGCTGGTAGGGCTTGGTCGCGCGCGCCATCGCGTAGATGGGGTTGATCGTGGGGACGTCGAGCGACGCGAACACGCCGCGGACGGTGCTCGACCACTCGCGCGCGATGAAGCTCCGCTCCTCCCGGTCGTCCACCTCGATGGGGGTCTCGGGCGGATAGAGGCGCCGGAACCAGATGGCACCGACCTCGCTCATCCGAACCGCGGACCCGTCGCGGCGGCGCCACTCGGTCTGCTCGGGCGCCGCCGGCCAGAAGCTGAGCTCGCTCCCGGTGCCGAGCTCGCGGATGTCGGCGATGAACGACCCCACCCCTCGCTTCTCGAGGTGATGGGCCACGACCCTGGCGTGGTAGTCGCCTGTCTGGTCGACGATGACGATCATGGTGACTCCGTCCCTTCGCTCATTCCGTCACTCCGGTGGGGCGATCCCGTGTCTGGCCAGGAAGGCGCTCGTCAGGGCGCGCTGCTCGTCGGTCTCCAGACTCTCGTCGGCGGCGTCCGACCGGGTGGCGACGGCGAACGAGTTGCGGCGGCGCCAGATCGTGTCCTCCAGGTCGGCCGACGAGCTCAGCCCGAAAAGACGAGCTCCGATCTCCAGGTGCAGGCGGACCGCGCGGGCCATCCCGGGGACCAGCCCCGCAGGATCCGGCAGCGCTTCGATCTCCGAGATCGCGCTGCGCTCGAACGAGAGGACGTAGGGCGAGACCACGACGTCGACCCGCTCCTCGTCTCCTCCCACCAGCATGCCCTCCACGATCAGCGCCTCGGGGGGCGTGCCCGCCTCGTCGGCCGCTGTCAGGGGCGCGTGCGGCCGGCCCGGCCGCGGCGAGTCGTTCCATCGCCTTGCCATGTGCTCCTCCCGCGCAGGCGGGCCTCACCGGACATGGTCTGGCCAGAAAACCGGCCATACCCGGTGAGGTCCCGGTCGTGTCGTCAGGCGAGGATCGGCCCCTCGTCGTTCTTGTCCGAGTCGTCGTTGTACTCGCCCCACTGGTCGGTGCACCGGGTGGTCGTGCCGAGCGGGATGTAGCCCCCGGTGACTCCCTTCAGGTGCTCGAAGGCGAGCTCGCGCCCGGCCAGACCCCTGGCGACGCCGCCGGTCCGGCGCCCGCCGCGCGGGAGGCCGCCCAGGAGGTCGTCCACCACGCTCTGTACGCGCTGTGTCTTCTTCTTCATCGGTGTGTCCTTTCTTCTGATGAGCAGTCGAGCAGTCCGTGACGCTCGAGGTCAGTCGTCGGCCTCGACGCCGGAGTCGTCGGGCAACATCTGGTTCCCCACGTGGCAGTAGGTGGTGGTCCCGGGATCGGGCACCACGATGTAGCCGCCGGCGGCGGCGCTCAGCTGGCGGGTCGTGAGGCCGCTGACGGCGCCGCTCGCGCGACGCTGACCCCGGGGCAGCGCGCGGAGCAGCGCATCGACGTGTTGCTGGACAGCAGTGCTCTGTTTCTTCATTGGCAGTCTCCGGCGTTGAGGTTTGCCGCGGCGCGATGGCCGGCCGTGCGGCCGGCCGGTTTTCCGACCACGCGGACCACGCAAACCGTGCGCCAGCCGCCAAGTCACCGCTCTCCCGGCGTCGGCCGCGCCGCCGCCCCGCCTGGGCGCACGAACCGCGCGCGCGAAGTGCCCGCACACCGGCCAGCGCTCGAGCTTGCGCGCGCCCCTCCGTGCTGATACTCAGGCCTGTGAAAGGTCACGGGCGCGAGCGATGACGACGATGCGAGAGCGGCTGGCGGAGCTGGCCGCCCGGCGCGCGAAGGCGCGCGAGATGGGCGGCGCGGAGAAGGTGGCCAGGCAGCACGCGCGCAACAAGCTGACCGCGCGGGAGCGCATGGCGCTCCTCTTCGACGGCGGCGCGTTCGTCGAGATCGGCATCCACGGCACCGAGATGGGGCCGGGCGCCGAGGTCGTCCCGGCCGACGCGGTCGTGTGCGGCTGGGGCCCGGTCGGCGGGCGCAACGTGGCGGCCGCGGCCTACGACTTCACCGTCAAGGGCGGCTCGATCGGGTTCGTCGGCGAGACCAAGGTGACGCGCATGCGCGAGCTCGCGCTGCGCAACCGGATGCCGATGGTGTGGCTCATCGACTCGGCCGGCGCGCGCATCGATCCGAAGCCGACCAGCGATCCCGACACCATCTCGCTGTTCGCCGGCACCGGGCACCTCTTCCGCGAGCAGGTCGCGATGAGCGGCGTCGTGCCACAGGTCGCCGCCATGCTCGGCCCGGGCGCCGCCGGCACCGCCTACATCCCCGGCCTGGCCGACTTCGTGCCGATGGTGGCGGGCCAGAGCTCGATGGCGCTGGGCGGCCCCGCGCTGGTCAAGGCCATGACCGGGCAGGAGGTCACCGAGCAGGAGCTGGGCGGCTCGCGCATCCACTGCGAGGTGTCGGGCTGCGGCGACGTCGAGGTGGAGGGCGACGAGGAGTGCATCGCGATCTCCAGGCGCTACCTCGCGTACATGCCGTCGCACTGCGGCGAGCGGCCGCCGATCGCGCCGTGCATCGATCCGATCGATCGCGCGGACGACTCGCTGCTCGACCTGGTGCCGGACAACCCGAAGAAGACCTACGACATGTACGAGGTGATCCGCCGGATCGTCGACGGCGGCGAGTACCTCGACCTCAAGCCGCGCTGGGCGCGCCCGATCATCACCTGCCTGGCCCGGTTCGGCGGCCGACCCGCCGGCGTGGTCGCCAACAACCCGAAGCAGGGCGGCGGCATCCTCGACGCCGACACGGCAGACAAGGCGGCGCACTTCATCCAGATCTGCGACGCCTTCAACATCCCGCTGGTCTTCCTCATGGACGTGCCCGGCTTCTGGGTCGGCAGGGACCACGAGCACGGCGGCATCATCCGCCACGGCGCGAAGATGCTGCACGCGATGGCGTCGGCGACCGTTCCGAAGCTCACCGTGGTGACCCGCAGGGGGTACGGGGCCGGCTACTACGTGATGGCGGGCCGCGCCTTCCAGCCCGACCTGTTCGTGGCCTGGCCGGGCGCCGAGATCAGCGTCATGGGGGCCGACGGCATGCTCAGCATCGCCGGGGCGAAGCTGTTCCCGGGCGGCGAGCCCCCGCCCGAGGTGAAGAAGCAGATCGCGGCCTCCATCCAGAAGAACATCGACATCTACAAGGTGGCGGGCTGGGGGCTGGTCGACGACGTCATCGATCCGCGCGAGACCCGGCGCCTCCTCTGTCTCGCGATCGAGATGAGCTGGAACCACACGGTCGAGCGGCCGGCGCGCAAGCGCGGCATCATCCCGGTCTGACGCGGCCGCGCGCGCGACGATTGCGGGCCGGCGGCGAGCGCCGATGGTGTAGGCTCGCCTGAATCTGTGCGGGGAGTCGGCTGTGGGGTCGGGGCGCCCGCGGTGCGGGCGCGGCGGAGGAGGGCGCAATGCGCGTGGCTGGCATCCTGTTCGCGGGTATCCTCGTGGTCTCGCAGTCGGCGTGCGGTGGGGACGACGATGACTCGGCCGACGCGGCCGACGATGCTGACGACGGAGGCGACGCCGGCGTCGCCGAGTTCATCTCGGGGATCGACACCGGCGGCGACGGGACCGTGGCCGCCCGGAGCGGGGCGCTGCCGGCCGAGGGAGACGGTCCGGCCGCGGCCGTGACCAGCGCGGCCACCGTGATCAACGGCGGCACTCTACAAGTTCACATCGAGGTGGCCGGCGCGGCGCGCGCGGGCAGCTCCGAGCGGATCGGCGGCGGCGGCTTCGATCGCGTCGTCATCGCCGTGAGCGGCGTCGAGGGCTACTTCGAGGTGAGCCTGCCCGAGGCGGTGGCCTCGCTCGATCTCCTCATCACGCTGTCGCAGAGCATCGGCGCCGCCGACTTCGCCTTCCTCTACGCCATCGGCAGCGCCGACAGCATCGGCGCCTACCAGGAGGTGGGAGCCTCGGTGGTCTCGGTCGGCACCGGCGACGTGCAGGTGAGCGTGTCGTGGGACGCCGACAGCGACGTCGACCTCCACGTCATCGACCCGGCGGGCGACGAGGTCTACTTCGGGATGCGCGATGTCGCGAGCGGAGGCATGCTCGACCTCGACTCCAACCCCGCCTGCTTCATCGACGGCGTGAACAACGAGAACATCACCTGGGCGACCGCGCCCGACGGTGAGTACACGGTGCGAGTCGACTACTACGCCGGCTGTGACGTGGACGAGACCAGCTACGTGGTCACGGTCCAGCGGGCCGACCACGACGCCGAGACGTTCAGCGGCACGCTCACCGGCGACGGTGACAGCGGCCGCGCCGGCTCGGGCACCGACATCACGACCTTCACGATGCCGTGACGCCGCGGGCCGCGATGCCCTGACGCCGCGGGCGGCGGTCAGCCGGCCAGGGTGGCGCGCAGCTCGCGCTTGAGCAGCTTGCCGCTGGGGTTCTTCGGCAGGCTGTCGACGAAGACCACGCGCTTGGGCACCTTGAAGCCGGCCATGCGCTCGCGGCAGTGGCCGACCACCTCGTCGGCGGCGAGCGCGCAGCCGGGCTTGACCACGATGACCGCCGTCACCGCCTCGATCCAGGTGGGATCCGGCAGGCCGATGACCGCGACCTCCGAGACCGAGTCGATGGCGTAGATGCACTCCTCGACCTCGCGGCTGGCCACGTTCTCGCCGCCGGTCTTGATCATGTCCTTCTTCCGATCGACGACCGTGATGTAGCCGTCGGCGTCGATGGTGGCCAGGTCGCCGCTGTGGAACCAGCCGCCGGCGAACGCCTCGGCGGTGCGCTCCTCGTCGCGGTAGTAGCCGAGGAGGAGCTGGGGCGAGCGATGCACGATCTCGCCGACCTGGCCCGGCGCGACGTCGACCATCTGGTCGTCGACCACGCGGGTCTCGACGTTCATGACCGCGCGCCCGGCCGAGCCGGCCCTGCGCAGCTGGTCCTCGGGCCCGAGCACCGTCGCGAGCGGCGCGATCTCGGTCTGGCCGTAGAAGTTCCACAGGCGGACCCGGGGCAGGCGGCGCGCCATCTCCTTCAGCACCTCGACCGGCATGATCGAGGCGCCGTAGTAGCCCTTCTCGAGCGACGACAGGTCGGCCTCGTCGAGGCGCGGCGCGCGGAGCAGCGCGATCCAGATCGACGGCGGCGCGAAGAACGAGTTGCCGCGGTGGCGCTCGATGAGGCCGAGGATGTTGTCGGGCGTGGGCTTGGCGGTGATGACGTTGGTCGCGCCCACGTACAGCGCCGGCCCCAGGAACACGTCGAGCTGGGCGCAGTGGTAGAGCGGCATCGCGTGGATGAGCGTGTCGCCGCCGGCGATCTCGCCCTCGACGATGCAGCTCACGTACTGGGTGATGACCGCGTCGTGGGTGAGCATCGCGCCCTTGGGCAGCGACTCGGTGCCGCTGGTGTAGATGATCTGCGCGAGCGCGCGACCGTCGAAGTCGGCCGCCGGCTCGCCGCCGTCGCCCTCGAGCAGGTCGCCCATGCCGAGCATCCCGGCCGGCGGGCCGGCCGCGTCCTCGCCGGGCAGCCAGACGAGCCGCTCGACCGACGTGTCGCGCGCGACCGCCTCGGTGGCGAGCTCGACCATGTCGGGCCCGACCGCGAGCAGGCGCGCGCCCGCGTGGCGGAGGATGAACGCGACCTCGTTCGCCTTGAGCATGAAGTTGATGGGCACCAGCACGGCGCCGAGCCGGGCCAGCGCGAATCGCATCGCCGCGAAGGCGTGCGAGTTGCGCGACAGGATCGCGACGTTGTCCCCGGTCGCCACCCCGAGGGTGCGCAGCCCGGCCGCGAGCCGGTTGCACGTGCGGTCGAGCTCGGCGTAGGTCCATCTGATACCGCCGCACACGATCGCCGTCTTGTGGGGGTGGCGCGCGGCGCTGCGGCGAAGCAGGTCTCCGAGTGTCTGGCGACGCAGTGGGTTCATGGTTCGTGGCTCCGGGCGGTTGGTCGCAGCGGCCAATCCTTCCACGTCTGTCCCCAGTTGGCTCGCCGCAACTGACTTGCGGCTCGAATTGTGCCAGATGCGGAGCGGAGGACTGAGTCCCAATCGGGAAGTGCGCCCCCTGGCGGGGCGGCCGTGACTCCATGTCTCCGCACTGCGGTGTCGCACACATCGCTTGCGAGGTCCGATGCGCCGCGGCGTGCGGGCAGCTCTCTGCGCTGCGGAAGCGCCGTCGTTCGCGTGTTACCGTTGTATCTGGTGTATGCGGCGTGCGGCGCCCCGGACGTTGCCCACGCGGGAGATCATCTTGAGAACGGAACTTCTGTACTCGGTTCTATTTCGAACGGTGCTGAACCGCGCATGGGAAAGCTGGGTACGTGGACGCCCCACGCTGGAGTACTGGCAACGGCTCGAGAAGCTGCAATGGGCCTCGCGTGACGAGCTCGAGGCCTTTCAGCTGGTCGAGCTGCGCGCGCTGCTCCGTCACGCGTGGGAGCACGTCCCGTTCTACCGGTCGCGCATGGAGGAGGCAGGGCTCTCGCCCGACGGCGTCCGCACGCTCGACGACCTGCGCCGCATGCCGATCCTCACCCGCGAAGATGCCGCCGACGGGGACGCGCGCCGCGCCACCGCGCCGCCGTTTCCCACCATCCACAAGGCGACCAGCGGATCGACCGGACGGCCGCTGACGTTCGGCTACGATCAGAACTCCGAGTTCTGGCGACAGGCGATCAGGATGCGCGGCTACGGCTGGGCCGGCTACTTGCCCGGCGAGCTCTCGCTCCACTACTGGGGCGCGCCGCCCACGCCGCCGCCGCTGGCGCAGCGGGTCAAGGTGGCCGCTTACCACGCGCTGCGCCGCGAGATCTACATCGACTGCGGCCGCCGCGGCGACGCCGAGCTGCGCGCGGTGGTCGACGTCCTTCACCGGCGCAAGCCGAACGTGCTCGTGTGCTACTCGCAGGCGGGAGGCGATCTGGCGCGCTTCGTCAACGAGCACGGCCTGCGCGCGCGGGAGACCATCCCGGTCCTGTGCGGGGCCGAGCGGCTGTTCGCCAAGGACCGCTCCGAGATGGAGCGCGCGTTCGGACCGGCGGTCTTCGAGACCTACGGATCGCGCGAGGTCATGCTCATCGCCATGGAGAGCGCGTCGCACGACGGGCTGCTGGTCCAGATGGAGAACCTCATCGTCGAGGTGCTGGTGCGCGGGCCGGACGGGCGCGAGCGGCCCGCCCGCCCCGGCGAGGTCGGCGAGGTCGTCCTCACCGACCTGCACAACTTCGGGATGCCCTTCATCCGCTACGCCAACGGCGACCTCGCCGTCGCCGGCGACGAGGGGCGCAGCGCCTGCGGCCGCGCGCACCAGCGGCTGCGCGCCATCGAGGGGCGGGTCACCGAGACGCTCACCGACGCCACCGGGGCGCGGATGAACGGCCTCGTCTTCAACGTCATGTTCGCCTCGATCGGCGATGCCGTGCGCCAGTTCCAGGCCGTCCAGCACGTCGACAAGTCGATCACGCTGCGGGTCGTGCCGACCGACAAGTTCGACGACAGCACGCGCCGCGTCGTGCGCGACGTCGCCGCCCGCTACCTGCCCGGCGTGCCGTTCAAGCTGGCCACGGTGTCGGAGATCCCGCCCTCGCCGGGCGGCAAGCGGCAGGTCGTCGTCGTCGAGCGCCCGCAGGGCTGACGCCGGCCGATCGCGCCGGCCGATCGCGCCGGCCGATCGCGTCGACCGATCGCGTCGACCGATCGCGTCGACCGATCGCCTCGACTGATCGACCCGGACACGCGGGCTGCAATACCAAAGCGGCCTACCTCATGGAAGGTAGTGCATGAGGGCCAGTGTGAGACAGCCACTCCGGGAGCGAAGCATCGAGTGGCGGGAGCATCGCGAGCGGCGACATTTCTCTTGCTCTCGCGTGTGGCCGAGCAGAGATTGTTCGCCCGCGCATCCGGTGGTCGCCGGCCTCGCGCGATCTTCGTGTTGGCCCTTGGAGTCGAAGGAGCAGCGACATGACACATCAGAGGTTCGTTCTCGCGACATGCTTGTCGGTGGCGATCTGGGGTGCTGGCTGTGCCTCGGACGAGGAGCCGCCCGCGTCGGGCGGCCGCGCGCGCGTCTACTCGTCGATGGACGCCCGGCCGCTGACGCCGCCGTCGTCTGACACGGCGGACGTCGTGGCGGCCGATTTCCTCGCCGCGCGCGGCTCTCTCGCCGCCGACACCCTGCGGGTCGTCTCGCAGCGGCGAGCCGACACCGGGCTGACCCACGTGCGCATGGAGCAGGTCGTCGATGGCCTGCGCGTCGCCGGCGCCTACGTGAAGGCCGCGATGAACGACCGCGGCGAGCTCGTTCACCTCATCGACGGCACCGTCGACGTCGCCGGCGCCGGCGTCGTGCCGGCGGCGATCGACGAGAGCCAGGCGCTGGCGGCGGCGATGCGCGAGCACGGACTGCCGGGCACGCCGGCGATCGGCGCCCGCTCGGGCAACGTCGTGAGCTTCGCCGGCGGGGGCGTCTTCTACAGCGAGCCCACGGTCGAGCGGGTCGCGTTCGCCGACGGCGACGCCCTGGTGGCCGGCTTCATGGTCGAGACCTGGACCCTGAAGGGCAACATTCTCCTCCACACGCTGGTCGACGGCCGCGACGGCCACGTCGTGTCGGTCGAGCCCTTGACCGCCTACGACCGCTACAACGTCTTCGCGATCGACCCCGGCAAGACCCCGCAGGCCGTCACCGCCGGCCCCGGCGCCGGCAACACGCAGTCGCCGCAGGGCTGGCTGTCCGGCAACCAGACGACCATCAACATCCACGGCAACAACGTCAGCGCCTACCTCGACCGCGACGCCAACAACACGCCCGACGCGGGCGGCACCGCGGTGACCAGCGGCGACTTCCTGACCGCGGCCAACCTGGCCGCCCAGCCGACCACGGCGGCCAACCGCAACGTGGCCGTGCAGAACCTCTTCTTCCTGACCAACACGCTCCACGACGTCCTCTACAACCACGGCTTCAACGAGGCGGCCGGCAACTTCCAGGTGAATAACTTCGGCAAGGGCGGGGCCGGCAACGACCCGGTGCGGGCCGAGGCCGAGGACGGCAGCGGCACCAACAACGCCAACTTCTCGACCCCGGCCGACGGCTCGTCGGGCCGCATGCAGATGTTCCTGTGGGACGCGCCCGGCAGCGGCGCCTCGGATCACCAGGTGGTCGTCAACTCACCCAGCTCGATCGCCGGGACCCTGTCGGCCAGCGGCGCTCAGTTCGGCCCGGCGTTCACGACGACCGGCATCACGGGCGGCGTCGTCCTGGTCAATGACGGCGCCGGGACCGCCACCGACGGCTGCACCGCGATCCAGAACGCGGTGAGCGGCCGCATCGCCCTCATCGACCGCGGGACCTGCACGTTCGTGGTCAAGGTGACCAACGCGCAGGCGGCCGGCGCGGTGGCGGTCATCGTCGCCAACACCGACGACACGACCATCGCCATGGGTGGCACCACCACCGCGGTCAACATCCCGTCGCTCATGGTCGGGCTGACCAGCGGCGCGCGCCTGCGGTCGGTGGCCAACGTCAACGCCACGGCGCGCCGCGCCCCGGTCGGGAACGTGATGCTCGACGGCGACCTCGACTCCGACGTCGTCTATCACGAGGGCTGCCACGGCCTCAGCCAGCGCATGATCGGCGGCATGAACGGCCGCCTGGCCGGCGCCATCGGCGAGGGCAACAGCGACGTCTGCTCGGTCGTCCTCAACCACGACGACGTGGTCGGCGAGTACGTGGTCGGCGATCCGGCCGGCATCCGCACCGCGCCGTATCACGACTACCCGCGCACGTACGGCGACATCGCCGGCACCGAGGTGCACCTCGACGGCGAGGTGTACGGCGCCATCGGCTGGCGCCTGGTGGAGATCTTCGACCGCGAGGGTCTGTCGACCAGCCTCCTCCTCGACTACCTGGTCGACGGCATGAACTTCACGCCCTCGACGCCGGCGTTCGAGAACATGCGCGACGGCATCTTGCAGTCGGTCGCCAACCGCGGCCTCGGCCACGAATGCCTCATCTGGGAGGCGTTCGCCCAGTACGGCGTCGGCGTCGGAGCCAGCGGCCGCGTGGTGGGTGGCGGCGTGCGCATCACCGAGTCGTTCGCGGTTCCGCCCGAGTGCCAGTAGCGCCGTCCGCCGCGGCCAGGTGACGTGAGCCGCGTCGTGGCGCGGCCGTCCGCTCGACAGGACACGACGGATCGCCCGTGTCCTCGCGTGTGGACGGCCGCGTCCGCCTGCGCTGCGCCGGGAGGTGGCGCGCGTCGCGCAGAAGGTCGGGCGCGCGCGCGACTCCGGTAACGACTCGCGCGCGCCGCCGGATGGTCCCGCGACGCCGGCCGGCCGACACGATGGCGAGGAAGGTCGCGGCCGCCGCGCCCGCGGCCCAGCGCAGACCGACGCGATCGCCCAGCGCGCCGAGGCCGATCGAGCCCAGCGCGTAGCCCGCGCTGAACACCCAGTTGAAGATGCTCGCGACCCGGGCCTGCTGATCGCGCGGCGCCCGCGCCAGACACGCGGTCCTGACCGGCGTCAGGAGCGCCACGTTGCCCGCCCCCATCCAGAACATGAGCGCCAGCGCCAGCGGGTACCAGAAGGACAGCCAGTAGGCCAGGGCGATGACGCCCATCGCGAGCGCCGCGCGCCGGATGAGGCCGGGCGCGCCCCAGCGCTCGAACAGCTCGCCCACGCAGAGCGCGCTGAGGAGCGAGCCGACCCCCTGGGCCACCGGCAGGAGCGCGCCGGCCGACGCTCCGACGTGGAAGACCTGCACGGCGTAGGCGGGCGCGAGCGAGATGAAAGGCGAGATGAGGAGCGCGGTGCCGAACCCCAGCGCCAGCAGCTGGCGGATGCCGCGGTCATCGCGCGACAGGCGCACACCGGCGCGAATGCTCGCCATCAGCCGCTCGGGCACGAGCTTGCCCGGCACCAGATCGATCGACGACACGGCGACCAGGACGGCGGCGAAGCTGAGCGCGTTGCCGGCGAAGGCGCAGGTGGGCCCGCCGATGCCGAGCGCCACCGCCGCCAGCCCGGAGCCGACCACGCGCCCGAGGTTGAACTGGGCCGACGACAGCGCCCGCGCCGAGAACAGCTCGTCGTCGGACACCGCGTCGGCGGTGAGGGCGCTGAACGCCGGGTCGGACAGCGCCTTGCCGCTTCCGGTCAGGAACGCGAGGATCGACGCCGCCCACAGGTCGAGCCGGCCGACGTAGGCCAGGGCGGCGAGCGTCGCGGCCACCGCGAGCTGGAAGAGCGTGACCGCGAAGACGTACCGGCGGCGCTCGAAGCGGTCGGCCAGCGCGCCGCCCAGCGGGCTCATCAAGAGGACAGGCAGCTGCGCGAACAGGATCATCGATCCGGTCCACGCCGCCTTGCCGGTGGTCTCGGCCACGTAGAAGCCGAGCGCCACGGTCTCCATCCAGGTGCCGATGTTCGAGACCAGCGAGCCCAACCAGATCCGCCGGTAGTTCCGGTTTGCCAGCGCCCTCAGCGACGCCGAACCAGTGAGCAGCACGGACAGAGCATTCCGCGTCCGCCCGCGATGCAGTAGGCGCAATTTTGCTATGATCCAGATGCACACTCCGCATGACGGCATCGAACCTGGAGGCCTTCGTCGCGGTGGCCGCGCACCTCAAGCTCACCGTGGCCGCGCGCCAGCTGCGCATCTCGCAGCCGGCGCTGTCGCGGCGGATCAAGACGCTGGAGGTCGAGATCGGGGCGCCGCTCCTGGTCCGGACCTCGCGCGGCGTGGCGCTCTCTCCCGCCGGCGAGCGCTTCATCGGCCACGCCCGGCGCGCGCTCGAGGCGCTGCGCAGCGGGGTCGACGAGGTGAAGGAGCTCTCCGGCCAGGCGATCGGCGGCGTCGCTCTCGGCGCCATCCCCAGCGTCGGCACCTATCTCCTGCCGCCGGTGGTCGCGCTCATGCGCAAGGCCTGTCCCGGGGTGACGCTGCGCCTGGCCGAGGGCATCTCCGCCACCCTCGAGGAGCGGGTCGCCCGCGGCGAGCTCGACCTCGCGCTCCTCACGCTGCCCCTGCGGCGGCTCGACCTGGTGGTGCAGAAGCTGTGGGAGGAGCACCTCGTCCTGGTCGTGCCGCGCGGCCACCGGCTCACGCGCCAGCGCCAGCCGATCCCGCTCGCGGCCATCGGCGACGAGCCTCTGCTGGTCTACCCGAGGCTGCCCGACGCCGTCATCGGGGCGGCGTTCGAGCAGGTGGGCGTGGCCCCCAACGTCGTCATCGAGACGGAGAGCGCCGAGAGCCTGCTCCAGATGGTCGGCCGCGGCCTCGGCGTGGCGCTCATGCGGTCGAGCCTCGTGCTCAACCACCCGAAGCCGACCTTCTCGGTGGTGCGCGTCGGCCGCGGCGCGCCGATCCGCCGGGTGGGGCTCGTCCACCGCGGCGACGAGTCGCTGAGCCTGGGCGCGCGCACGCTCAAGCAGCTGATCGTGGCCAACCTGCACGGATGACCGCGCGGCGCGCCGCCGCGGAGGGCGAGGGCGATCGATCAGCGCGCCTGCACCTCGACCTGGTCGGGGTAGGGGATGCGCTCGCTCCCCGCCACGGCCCCGGCGCCGGTCGCGCGCCCGCTCGGCTCCTCCCACTCCTCCTGCCGTCCAAGCGCCGTCAGATCGAGGTAGTAGTAGGCGCCGCCCACGGTCTCGCCGCCGCGCCCGTAGTTCGAGTAGGTGTGGAAGACGCGGTCGCCGTCGCGCAGGAAGCAGCTCAGCCCCGGGAGGTCGAACGGCAGGTCGCCCTTCAGGTAGTAGCCGGTCCCGCGCTTCTCGTGCTCCGCCTTCGAGCGGTAGTTGTAGGCCAGCGGCGGGTGGGACTCGTCGAACGAGACGCCGAAGTCGAAGTTGAAGTCGCCGCCGAACGATGAGTACCAGGGCACCTTCCAGCCCATGCGCTCGCGGAAGGGGGCGATGCGGGCGTACGGCGCGCGCGAGACCAGCGCCAGCGACGTGTCGCGCTGGTGCAGGTGCTGGAGGTGACCGCGCGCGATGTGATCGGCCCAGGCCGAGCAGCTGGGACAGCCGCGGTCGCGCGGCTCGCCCGACTGCCACAGCCACATGAAGTGATAGATGATGAGCTGACGGCGCCCCTCGAACAGGTCGAGCAGGCTGGCCGGGCCGGCGGGTCCCTCGAACCGGTATTGCTCGTCCATCTCGACCATCGGCAGGCGCCGGCGGTCGGCGTTCAGCCGATCGCGCGCCCGCGTGAGGGCCTTCTCCTCTTCCAGGAGCGCCGTGCGGGCCTCGAGCCACTCGGCTCGCGTGGCAATCCTCGGGAGCTCGATCTGGTTTGCTGTCATCGTCGACTCCTTGATCGGGTGAGAGTGGGGCCGGCCCGGCGCGCGCGCCGGACCGCCAGGATGACGAGCGCGATGAGGCTCGCCGCGATGAGCGTCACGCGGAGACCCGACGCCGCCGCCGGCGGCAGGGCGACTCCGGTGAGCAAGGTGAACCAGGCCGCGACGCAGAGGGGACACTTGGGCAGGAGGACCAGGGTCAGGACGGGAGCCAGCCACCCGAGCGCACCCGGCACGCGGCGGAGGATGTGCGCCTCGCCGCCCCGGCCGCAGCCGCCGCATGCCTTCATCCGCGTCCTCATCGTCGTCTTCATCGGCATCCTCATCGGCATCCTCGTCGTCATCGCCTGCTCTTCCGCCTGGGCCGCGCCGGCGGCCGGGCGCGCCCGCCGAACAGGCCATCGACGTAGGCACGCGCGTGCTCGAGGTTGCGGACGATCATCCCGGGGTCCTGGCGCGCCTTCGCGATCAGCATCGAGCCCTGCCAGACGCTGTTGAGCAGCGAGGCCACCTCCTCGGAGTCGAAGTCGGAGGCCGGCCGCTGCGCGGCCCTTGCCTCGTCGAGGAGCTGGCGGACGAAGGTGGTCCAGCTGTCCAGGTGGCGGCCGCACGCCTCGCGCAGCGCCGGGTTCGCGGTCGCCTTCTCCTGCGCGACGATGCCGACGACGCAGGTGACCGGGGGCGGGAGGTCGCGCACGAACCCGATCAGGATGTCGATGAAGCGGTGGAAGGGATCGAGTGCATGGCGCGCGGGCCCGCGCCTGGCCTCGATGAAGGCGCTCATGCCGAAGTCGGCCCAGTCGGCGAGGATCGCCTCGCCGAGCCGGTCCTTGGACTCGAAGTGGTGGAAGAAGGCGCCCTTGGTCACGCCCGCGTCGCGGCAGATCTGGTCCACGCCGGTGGCCGAGTAGCCCTGGCGGAGGACGAGGTCGCGCGCCGCGGCCACCATCCGCTGGCGGGTCGCCTCCGGATCGCGGCCGCGCGGCGCGTTCCTCGCGGCGGCGGCGGGGGCGGTCGCGGTCGTGGGTGTCGCCGTCGTGGCCGTCGTGGCCGTCCTGGCTGTCGTGGCTGTCCGTGGCGTCCTGGGCATCGCGTTCATACCAACCGGTCGGTTCGTTCCGCTCGCCGGTACTACACCCCGTGAGGGCCCACGCGTCAAGCCGCTTTCTGCCACCGGCGTGACGCGATGACTTCGCACCGTGAGCCGCGTGCAACAGGGCAGGCGCCCGCGTCCCGGGAGGCGCTCCGAGCTTTCAATCATTCATCACGGTGCGGGGACTGGCGCGGCCCTTGCTCTGCGATCGCCCGTGGCTGACCCCGGACCCGCCGAAGACATGCGCGCCGCGATCGCGGCCCTGACAGCCCGCGTCGAGCAGCTCGAAGCAGCCGCGCGCGCGGGCACCTCTCCACTCCGCCCGGCCGCGAAGCCGCGCCGGCTGCCGCCGCGCGACGCGCGCGCGGTCGAGTCACGGCTGGGCGGCTACTGGGCCTCTCGCCTCGGAATCGTCAGCCTGGTCACGGGCCTGGCGTTCTTCGTCGCGCACGGCTTCGACCGCATGGGGCCATTTCTGCGCGCGGCGACCGGCTACGCCATCGGGATCGCGCTCGCCGCGTTCGGGCGCTGGGTCATGCGCCGCTATCAGGCGCTGGGCCGCATCCTGGTCGCCGGCGGCCTCGGCGTCGCCTACTACACGACGTATGCGATCCATCACGTCCCCGCGGTTCGCCTGATCGAGAGCCCCGAGCTGGCCTTCGTCCTCCTGGCCGGCTCGGTCCTCGCCATCATCGTCGTGGCGCAGAGGATGCGCTCGGAGACGGTCGCGGGGCTGGCGCTGTTCCTCGGCCTGCACACCGGCATGGTCAGCGAGGTCGGCGTGTTCACCCTGGGCTCGGGCTGCCTCCTGGCTGCCGGCGCCGCCTTCTTCATGGCCAGGAACCGCTGGGTCATCGTCCCGCTGTCGACCCTGGTCGCCGTCTACTCGACGCTGGTGACCTGGCTGCTGGGCAATCCGCTCGTCTCCGCCGCCGGCATCGTCCACCCGCCCGGTCACCTGGCCACGTCGCTCGGCTTCATCGCCCTCTACTACGCGACGTTCTCGGTGGCGGTCGCGCTCACGCCGGCAGCGCTGCCGCGCGCGGCGGGCGCCGCGTTCGGCATGCTCAACTGGGCCGGCGCCGCGCTGGTCTCGTTCTACGAGATCACCCACCACCGCGCCGGCGGCCTCGATCTGGTCTTCGCGGCGCTGGCCGCGACCTCGCTCGCGCTCGCCGGCGTGACATTCTGGCGGCTCGGCCGGCACGCGCTGGTCTTTCATGTCCACCTGGCGCTCGCTGCGATCAGCATCGCGCTCTCGGCCTGGTCGGCGCTCGGCGGCGCGTGGCTCATCCTGTCGCTGTGCGCGCTGGGCGCCGCCGCCGCCGCGCTCGCTCGCCCGCTCCAGTCGGGCCCGCTCCGGGCCGCGAGCGCCGCCATCCTCGCCGTCGCCTTCGCCGATCACCTGGCCACCGGCCCCGGCCGCGTGCTCGTCGGCCTCGCGGTCGCCGCCGCCGTCGTGGTCCACGAGCGCCTCGCGCCGGCCGGCGATCGCGTCGGCCGCATCGCCGCGGCCTGCGGGCTCGCCGCCGTCGCGCTGGCCGCCGCCGCCACGACGGTGCCCTCGTCGCTGGTCACGGCGACCTGGATCGGCGCGGCCGCGGCGATCTTCCTGCTCGGCCTCGGGCTCGACGCCATCCACTACCGGCTGGTCGCGCTCGGCGTCTGCGCGCTCGCCTTCGCCCGCCTGTTCTTCCACGACCTGGCCGCGCTCTCGGCGGGCTATCGCATCGCCTCGTTCCTGATCGCGGGCGCCATCCTGCTCGGCGTCTCCTTCATCTACATGCGCGGCCACGGCCACGGCCACGATCGCGGCCGCGACCGCGACCCCGACCCCGACCGAGATCGAGACCACGACCACGACCCCGACCGCGACCCCGACCGCGACGGGGAGGCCAGCCCCGACCCCGGCGCGCCCGCCTGAGCCTCGCCAGGCATCCCCCTTGCACAGCGGCGGACCATGCGTCTCCCGCCGTGGATGATCCCGGTGCCGGTGCGACCGTCACGCTTCGTGCCGCTCGCGCCCGAGCACGCCCGCTTCAACGTCGAGACGTTCCTCGGGGCGCTCGGCCCGTTCGGCGCGCACGACGGGAAGAGCCCGCCGCCCGACGTCCTCCACTGCGATCTCCAGGACAACCCCGACATCACCTTCCGCGGGAGACTCGGTTCGGGACGCACCGGCGTCTACCGCGGAAAGTACCTGAAGGGCGTCGGGCGCACGCCCCTGGCCGGAAACTGGGCCGACTCCGGCGACCTCTTCCATCACACCGGCCACTTCCGCGCCAGCGGAGCGATCCGCGAGTACCTGGTGAGCGTGTACCTCGAGGCCAGAGGGTGCGGCGACGCCATCAATCCCTGCGAGGGCGTCCTGCTCGCGCCGCGCGCCCGCGAGCTCGGCGCCTACCTCGCCGATCGCGCGCCCGAGGAGGACGGACCCCACCCGTGGCGCGGCGATCTCTCCCTCCAGGCCCTGACGATCAAGGCGGCCGACTTCACGCGCTTCTCGAACCTCGTCTGGCTCGCCAACCACCTCGACTTCCATCGAACGCGCGGCGAGGCGACGACCACGTTCACGCGCTTCCTGGTCGAGCTCGTCGCCGCCCTCGATCCGGGCCGGACTCCCGACGAGACCACGCCCGAGTCGATCGCCGGCGCGTTCCTGCGCTCGGTCGATCGCGGGCTCGACTCCCTCCATCGATTCTGGCGCCTCGGCGTGTCGTGGGCGTCTCTCCACAACAACTTCGCCGTCGACGGGCGCTTCCTCGACCTCGAGGCGCCGGTCATCCTGGGCGCGCCGCTGCTCGGGATCCTCGAGGCCGCCCCGTGCCGCGAGCTCCGCCTGCCTCACCGGCAGACCTTCAGCGGCCTCTTCGAGCCGCTCGGCTTCATCCTCAACATGCGCATGATCGCGTGGAGCCTGCGCACCCGCTTCGAGGCCATCGCGGCGGCCGGGCCGCCGGTCGCCCGCGGCGAGCGCGAGTTCGCCGGCGCGGTCGCCAGGGCCCTGGCCGCCGCCCTGCGCGGCCACGTGCTGACCTCGCGCCGGGCGCTCGAGGAGCACGTGTTCGGCTGGGTGGATGCTGCCGTCCCGCTCCGGCGCGGGGAGCGGCGGCCGCTGCGCGAGGCGATCGCCACCGCCTGCCGCGCGCACCTCGGCGAGGGCGCGGGCGAGGGCGCGCCGGCCCTCCTCCCGGTCCGGCCGGTGGCGGCCCGGCTGGCCCGCGTGGACACGTTCATCGTGCCGCATGTCTTCGACTTCCTGGGCCCCGAGCACACCGCGACGATCACCGATGACGCTCGCCTGGTGAACGATCTCGTCGCGGCGCTCGACCAGGTAGGCGACCTCGACGAGCTGCTCGCCGGGCTCGAGGACGCCGCGCGCCGCATCCGCGTGGGTGCCGCGCCCCAGTCCGCGATGACTCAGGTCGGCGAGGGTGCGGTCCATGCCGGCGATGCGACGGCGGTGCGCGAGCGGTCTCGACCTTGCACAAGCCCCCCTCATGCTGCGCGAGACTCCTGATGTCGAGCTCGACGTCGACTGGCACCTGACCAACCGCTGCAACTTCGACTGCGAGTACTGCCACCCGCAGATCAAGCGCGTCCTCAACCGGCGGCACCTGGACGAGCCCAGCCCGGAGGCGTGCGTGGCCGCGTTCGACCGCCTGGGACGCGCCTGTCACATCTCGATGTCGGGCGGCGAGCCGTTCCTGTTCCCCGGCTTCGTCGAGCTGTGCGAGGGGCTGACCCGGCGCCACGTCATCAGCATCAACACAAACCTGT
>DATFRY010000463.1:0-28930 GCA_035262925.1 Kofleriaceae bacterium
GCGCGTCGTCAGCCAGGGACCATACATCGGTTGGCCCTCCGGGCCCCCTCCGGTGGCACGCGCCCGCGGGCAGGAGTGCCCGCCGTGCCAGGCTCAGCGCGGGGCGGCTCGCTGGCCGATGAGCGGGGTGCCCCCCGCGAAGCGCCGACGGCGCGGGAGTGTCGGTGCTCCGCGCCGGCTCCATCGCATGGTGGTCACGTCGCGTGCGTCGCGCTCCCTGTGCGCGTCGGGGCGAGCCGGGCATGCCGGGCACCCGGCCAGCTGCGGCATCACCTGCTCGAGCGCCATCGCGAACGCCTGCGCGCTGGGGAACCGCAGGCGGACGTCCTTGGCCAGCGCGCGCATCACGATCCGCTCCAGCTGGCGCGGGATGCTCCAGCCCGTCACGCGCGCCGCCAGCGGCTCCGGCTCCACCTCGATGTGGCGCTGGAGGACCTGCGCCGACGTGCCGCCGCGGAACGGCGTCTCGCCGGTCAGGAGCTCGTACAGCATCACGCCGACCGCGTACAGGTCGGAGGCCGGCGAGAGGCCGCGGCCGCAGATGACCTCCGGCGCCATGTAGTCCGGCGTGCCCGCGACCTGGTCTCCGCCGAGGCAGGTGCGCTCGGGCACGGCCTCGATGTGCGCGAGGCCGAAATCGATCAGCACGGCGGTGTCGCCGCAGTCGCCGTCGCAGTCGCCGTCGCAGTCGCCTTGGCCGCTGCGGATGAGGACGTTGTCGCCCTTCACGTCGCCGTGGACGATGCCGGCGCGGTGGGTGGCGTCCAGCCCCTGGAGGATCTGGCCGATGATCGCCGCCGCCCGGGCCGGGGCCAGCGGACCCTCGCGCTCCAGCAGCATGCCGAGCGACTCGCCGCGCACCCGCTCCATCACCAGGAACGGCTGCCCCTCGGGAGTCTCGCCGCGCTCGAACACCGAGGCCACGTTGGGGTGGCTGATCAGTCGACCGGCGATCGCCTCGGCGCGGAAGCGCTCGATCATGTAGCCGTCGCCCAGCCACTCGCGGCGCAGGAGCTTGACCGCCACGCAGTCGCCGCCCGCCAGCTCGGCCTCGAACACCACGCCCATCCCGCCCGATCCGATCGGCTCACGGAGACGACAAGGCCCGACGATGGAGCCGATCCCGATCGAACTCTCCTGGAGAGTTCCCATGTGCATCACCCTCAGCACTCTGCGTGCCATGAATACGCCACCCACTCACGGCTCTGGCGCGCAGAACCTGCGTCGCGGCGCCGGATGGCCGCAGTCGCAGCGCGAAAGAGCGCACGCTGCATTACCGATCCGATCCGGTGCAGCTCTCTCGCGAGCGGCGATCCCTCATCGTGTCGCGTGTCTGTCTCGGCGAGGCGAGTCAGCGTGGCACCGCACGGCGCTCATGTGCGCACGCAGCACATGCGCGCCGCCGGAAGGTCGCCATCGGGAAGATCCTCTCGTGGGCTCGGCCCGTGGAACGGCAGCTGCATCGATCGCCGGTCATGTCGAGACTCGCGATCCTGTTGCTCGCGGCCGTCGCCGTGCTCGCCCCCGCGTGCGCGACGCAGGAGGAGGCGGGGGCAGCCACCGGTGCCGGCATCGGCGCGGTGGCCGGCAATGCGCTCACTCGAGGCAGCCTGGTCGGAACACTCTTCGGCGCCGCCGTCGGTGCGGCCATCGGATCCAGCGCCGGGCGCCAGCTCGACGAGCAGGACCGCCTCGAGGCCGGCTATGCGCTCGAGAACTACCCGACCGGCGAGGAGTACGGCTGGGTCAACCCCGACACCCACGGCCGCTACGAGGTCACGCCCACTCGCACGTTCGAGGGACCGGATGGCCCGTGCCGCGACTTCGTGCTCCTGACCACGATGAACGGCGAGCCGGCCGAGATCCGCGGGACCGCGTGCCGCGCGCCGGACGGCACCTGGCACACCCTGCGCGGCTAGCTCGCAGGGCGGTGGTCACCCTCGCGGCCCGCGCCCCCGATCAGGCCATCGCCCGTCCGCTGGACGCCAGCCCCATGAACGGAAGCAGCAGCCGGCCGCCCGCGAGATCGTCCTCGAGCCGGTCATCCTCGTACCGGTCGCCCTCGTCGACCTCGAGGCCGGCGTCGCGAGCGATGCGGAGGTCGCTCCAGCCGGCATCGCGCAGCGGGAGCATCGCCAGGTCACGGGACCGCTCCAGCACCGCGCGCGTGAAGTTGACCGCTGGCAGCGCGTCGTAGGCCCGCTCGAGATCGCCGGGGACGGCGCAGCGGGCCAGCCACTCGGCGTGCTCGGGCATGTGGCGCTCGCCGAGCTGCCACATGGACTCCACGGCGCCGACCACGATGAGGGTGTTCCACAGCGCGCCCAGACCGAGCAGCTCCTCGGCCAGCTCCGGCCCCGGCTTCTCGAAGACTCGCTGCACCATGCGCATGCCGTCGTGCGGCAGGCGGCGGCCGGGGACGATCCAGCCCAGCTCGGTTTCCGGCCGGTCTGCCTCCGCGGCCAGGAGCGTCGCGGCGTGGCAGCCCTCGCCCGCGGCGGCCGCGGCGCGCTCGATCGCCGCGAGCAGCACCTCGGGCCGGTCGACGCGCTGATCGGCCGGCAGCACCACGACGCGCGCGGCGGCGGAGCGCGCGCGGATCCAGGCCAGCGGCAGGAGCACGCCCGGCCCGGTGTCGAGATCGCGCGGCTGCACCAGGACGGCGATGCGCGGGTCGTGCTCGGCCACCTCCTGGCGCGCCGCCCGCTCGTACGGCCGCCCGACCACGACCACGATGCGCTCCGCCGGCACCAGGGGCGCGATGCGATCGATCGTCGCCCGCAGCATCGAGGGCTGGCCTCCCACGGTCGCGCTCCCCTGTCCGCCGCCGAGAATGATGGCCCACAGGTCGGACGCACGATCGAGCATGACGAGGCCAAGGAGCACACGACGTGCCACGCGTTTTTGGCGTCCGGAGCCCGTCCGCGCGCAATTCCCGCGCCGGCCGTCTCCGGCGGCGCAACGGGTGCGCAGGCACCGTCCCGGTCCGCGAGATCCGCGCGACAGAAGTGCGCCGGCCTTCGCGCGACCTGTCCGTCCCCGCTCTCCCCATCTCGTCGCCGACCCAGGGCATCAGGTCCCGCCAGCTCCCGCCCACTTGCCGGGGCATCGCTGTTGCAGTCAGGCCGGTCGCGCCGGGAACAACCGAGGAGACAGAGCATGAGACCGATGGAAGTGACGCCGGGACGGGACCGAGTGTCGGCCCTCCCGGCGATCGAGGTCGTCGAGCTCGATCGCGTGATCGGCGGCTGCCGGAACTGCCAGTGTGCCGGCGGCGGCAGCTCGAGCTCGAGCTCGAACATGATGATGCTGCTGCTGCCGCTCCTCGCGCAGCAAGGCGGCGCGCGGCGGCGCTGAGCCGGCTCCACGAGCCGCGGGAGCGTCGCGACCACGCTCGCGCCGGCGGGCCATTGTCCTCTCGCGGCATGGACCGCCGGCGCGATCGCCTCCTACACTGGCGCGACACGCCCGCGACGGAGGTCATCGATGGATCGAAAGAAGGCATCCGACTTCGATCAGGAGGTGCTCGACCTGTTCGACGAGTACGTCCACGGCATCGTGGATCGGCGCGGCTTCCTGGAGCGCGCCGGCCGCTTCGCGCTGGGCGGCATGACCGCGGTCATGCTGCTCGACGCGCTGAGCCCGCGCTTCGCGGAGGCCCAGCAGGTCGCCAGGGACGACAAGCGCCTGAAGACGCAGTTCGTGGAGTTCCAGTCGCCCAAGGGGACCGGCAAGGTGCGCGGCTATCTCGTCCGGCCGGCCGCCACCAAGGGCAAGCTGCCGGGGGTCCTGGTCGTCCACGAGAACCGCGGCCTCAACCCTCACATCGAGGACGTGGCGCGCCGCATCGCGCTCGAGAAGTTCGTCGCGTTCGCGCCCGACGCCCTGACACCGCTGGGCGGCTACCCCGGCGACGAGGACAAGGCGCGCGAGCTGTTCGCGAAACTGGACCAGGACAAGACGCGCGAGGACTTCGTGGCGGCCGAGGCCTTCCTGGCCCACCGCCCCGAGTGCACCGGCAAGGTCGGCGTGGTCGGCTTCTGCTACGGCGGCGGCGTGGCCAACATGCTGGCCACGCGCGTGCCCGACCTGGGCGCCGCGGTCCCGTTCTACGGCAGCCAGCCGACCGCGGAGGAGGTCGCCCACATCAAGGCGCCGATGCTCATCCACTACGCCGAGAAGGACGATCGCATCAATGGCGGCGCGGCTGCCTTCGAGGCGGCGCTCAAGGCCAACCACGTCAACTACCAGATGTACCGCTACCCGGGCACGCAGCACGGCTTCAACAACGACACCACGCCCCGCTACGACAAGGCAGCGGCCACCCTCGCCTGGCAGCGCACGATCGACTTCTTCAAGAAGAACCTCGAGCGCTGACCGGGGGCGAGCGGATCAGCGAGCCGCGGCCGGCCCCTGCCCGCCGCCCTCGCCCTCGCCCTCGCCTTCGCACGAGCTGACGATCGCCTCGGCGCGCGATCGGTCGACCGCATAGAGGTCGGTCAGCTCGGCGATGACGTCGAGCGGGGCGCGCGTGCGGAGGAGCTGGAGGGCGCGGCGGCGCGGCTCGTGCGGGTGGTACTCGAACACCCAGCCGCCGAGCTGGCGGCGCACCTCGCGCTCGCACACGCCCTCGACAACCTCGAGGCCCGCGTCGCGCAGGATGCGGGTCCCTTCGCCGTCGACGCGAGGATTGGGGTCGTGCATGCCGAGGACCACCAGGCCGATGCGGTGATCGACGATGACCCGCGAGCAGGCCGGCGTGCGGCCGTGGAAAGAGCACGGCTCGAGGGTCGAGTACATGATCGTCCCCTCGACCGCGAGCCCGCGCGCCTGGGCCTGGCGCACCGCCACGATCTCGGCGTGGTCCTCGCCCGGGCCCTGGGTGTGGCCCTGCCCGAGCAGCTCGCCCTCCGCGCTGATGAGCACGCAGCCGACCCACGGGTTGTCGCCGGTCGCGCCGCGCGCGAGCTCGGCCTCGGCGACGGCCAGCCGCATCCACGCCTCGTGGTCGATCGGGATGTCCTTGCGTGTCGGCATCGGTGACCGCCAAAGGTACCAGGTTCGGGCGCGGCGGTCAGAGGGCGGCCGTCGGCGGGGCGGTGGATCGCGCGCGTCGCGTCACCGGCGGGACCCCGGCGGGCCGCCGGCCGGCGCGAACGGGGGCCGCGACTCCAGCGCCGCCACGTCCTCGGCCGCGAAGTAGGCGGCCACCTGCTGCTGATAGGCCGGGCGGGTGTAGACCTCGGCGCGCGGCGTCTCGATGGCATCGGCGATGACCGCCGCCACCTCCTCGACGGGCTGGGCCATCGGGATGGCCCGCGAGTCGAGGCCGCCGTAGGCGGCGTTGTTGCCGAAGTCGGTGGCCACCACGCCGGGCAGGACCAGCGTGACGTGGATGCCGGGGTGCTGGGCGGCCAGATCGACGCGCAGGTTGGCGGTGAGCGAGTTGAGCGCGTGCTTGGCCGCGCTGTAGGCCGCGCGCACGCCGACGAACGGGACGCGGCCGAGCATCGACGACACGTTGATGATGTGGCCCGCGCCGCGCTCGCGGAAGTGGGGCAGCACCGCCTGGACCCCGTAGAGCGCCGACTTGACGTTGACCAGCATCATCTCGTCGAGGTCCTCGTCGGTGAGCTCGGCCACCGGGCGGCTCATGCCGCGGCCCGCGTTGCTGACCCAGACATCGATCTGCCCGTGCCGCTCGAGCGCGGCGTCGCGGATGCGGGCCACGTCGGCGCGGCGGGTCACGTCGGCGACCACCGCGAGGGCGCCGTCCCCGGACCTTCGCGCCGCCGCCTCCAGCTCGGGCGCCCTGCGAGCGGCGAGGACCGGCCGGCCGCCGCGGCGGCCCACCTCCTGCGCCAGGGCCGCGCCGATGCCGCTCGATGCTCCGGTGATGACGACGACCTTGTCACGCATCGCGCGAGTCTACCCCGCTCCCGCGCCGCCGGTCGCGGTCGCGGTCGCGGCATCCAGGCGCCGGGCCCGGCCCTGCCTCGCGGACGCCGCGCGCGCCGATCAGATCGGGTTGCGGAACACGGCCAGAGATCGCGCATTGAGCCTGAAGGTCGCCCGCGGGCGGCCGAGCACCTCGGGCGCGTCCGGGTTGGACGTGTCGAAGGCCAGCTGCCACTCGGGCCCCCACTCGCCGCTCGGAAAAGCGTACTCGACCGGTTCGTCGTGGGCGCTGATGAGGACATAGAGCGCCTCGCCGCGGATGCGCCGGCCGCGCTCGTCGGGCGTGGGGATGGCGTCGCCGCCGAGCAGGAACGCCAGCGACTTGACCAGCGGCCCCTCCCAGTCCTTCGCCTCCATCTCGGTGCCGTCGGGCCGGAACCAGGCCAGGTCCTTCCACTCCGAGTCCCACAGGTGCTGGCCGCGGAAGTGGCGGCGCCGCTCGAGGACGGGCTGCTCGCTGCGAAACCGGATGACCCGGCGCGTGAAGTCGAGCAGCGCGCGGCGGCGCGGATCGAGCTGCCAGTCGATCCAGGAGATCTCGTTGTCCTGGCAGTAGGCGTTGTTGTTGCCGCCCTGGGTCTGGCCCATCTCGTCCCCCGCGCACAGCATCGGCACGCCCTGCGACACCAGCAGGGTGGCGAGCAGGTTTCGCTTCTGCCGCTCGCGCAGCTCGACGATCGCCGGGTCGTCGGTCTCCCCCTCCACGCCGCAGTTCCACGAGGCGTTGTCGTCCGCGCCGTCGCGGTTGCGCTCGCCGTTGGCCTCGTTGTGCTTGTGGCTGTAGGTCACGAGGTCGTGCACGGTGAAGCCGTCGTGGCAGGTGATGAAGTTGATGCTGGCCTGGATGCGGCGCTTGCGCCGCTCATATAGATCGGAGGATCCGGTGAGCCGGTAGCCGACGTCGGCGGCCTGGTTCTCCTCTCCGCGCCAGAAGCGGCGGATGGCGTCGCGGTACTTGCCGTTCCACTCGCGGAACGGGGCCGGGAAGTGGCCCAGCTGGTAGCCGCCCAGGCCGATGTCCCACGGCTCGGCGATGAGCTTGACGCGAGAGAGCACCGGATCCTGGAGCAGGATCTGGAAGAGCGGCGCGTCGGGATCGAAGGTGCCGTCGCCGGCGCGGCCGAGTACGCTGGCCAGGTCGAAGCGGAAGCCGTCGACGTGCATCTCGCTCACCCAGTAGCGCAGCGAGTCGGCGATGAGGCGCGCCACCGGCTGGCTGTCGGCGCGCAGGCTGTTGCCGCAGCCGGAGAAGTCCAGGTAGTGGCGCGCCTCCGGCATCAGCCAGTAGTAGGAGCGGTTGTCGATTCCCTTCCAGGACAGCGTGGGCCCCAGGTGGTTGCCCTCGCAGGTGTGGTTGTAGACCACGTCGAGGATGACCTCGATCCCGGCCGCGTGGAGGGCGCGCACCATCTCGCGGAACTCGCGCACCGGGCCGCCCGGGCTGCGGTCGCTGGCGTAGCGCTGCTCCGGCGCGAAGAACCCCAGGGTGTTGTACGCCCAGTAGTTGCCGAGACCGCGATCGGCCAGGAAGGAGTCGTCGGCGGCCTGGTGCACGGGGAGCAGCTCGATCGCGGTGACCCCGAGCGACGCCAGGTGATCGATGACGGGCCGGCTGGCAAGGCCGGCGTAGGTGCCGCGCAGCTCGGGCGGCACCTCGGGGTGGCGCATGGTCATGCCGCGCACGTGCGCCTCGTAGAGGATCGTCTTGCGCCAGGGGATGTCGAGCACCGGATCGTCGGCCCAGTCGAACCCACCGTCGACCACGACCGCGCGCGGGCACCCGGCGGCGCTGTCCTCTTCGTCGCGCGCGAGGTCCGCGAGCTCGCCGCCGAGCGGATAGCCGAACATCGGCTGCGACCAGTCGACCTCGCCCACCAGCGCCCTGGCGTACGGATCGATCAGCAGCTTGTGCCGGTTGAAGCGCAGCCCCTCCTCCGGCGCGAACGGACCGTCGACGCGCAGGCCGTAGAGCGCGCCCGGCCGCACGCCGGGCCGGTATCCGTGCCAGATGTCGCTGGTCTGCTCGACCAGCGAGAAGCGATCGATCTCGCGGGCCGGGTCGTCGGGCGGGTACAGGCAGACCTCGACCCCGGTGGCCTCGCGCGAGTACACGGCGAAGTTGACGCCGGCGCCGTCGAAGGACGCTCCCAGCGGATGGGAAGCGCCGGGCCACACATCGCTCGATTCCATCCTGCACCTGTCATCCGCCGGCAAGGCCGCGTCAAGGGTTTTCGAATCGCCCCGCGGCGGCACGGCGCGAGACGCGCGGGCGAGGGCGGCTCGATCGGTGAAACACGCGGGCGGGTGTCGCCTCTACCCCCGGGAAGCGAGCCGGACGGACCGGCCGCCGGCCGAAGGAGGCACCTCATGATGACACTGGCATCTCTGTCCTCGTCCGCGCGCACGGGCGCGCTCCTGTCGATGCTCGTCGCCGGCGGCTGTGCCGTCGATGCGACCGCGCCGTCGCCGACGTCCGACCTGGAGGAGGAGGCGGCGTCGGTCGACATCGACGGACCGGTCGTCCCGTCGCACTTCACGTTCTCGCTCGAGTCGGGCGCCACCGTCGAGGCCGAGCTGGTGCGCTCGTGGAAGACGGCCGAGGACGATCGCCTGCTGTTCCGATCGGGCGGCCGCGAGATCGAGATGCGCACGACCTACGGGCAGAGCGGCGACATCGTGATCAAGGGGCAGAAGGTCCTGCAGAACGGGCGCCTGCTGGCCCAGGCCACCTTCTACGCCAGCGGCGAGATCGTGGTGACCAACGAGCGCGGTGACGAGTTCCGCGGGCGCGGCGGGCTCGACATCGACCGGCGGGGCACGGCGACGTTCGATCCGCTGGCCATCTCGCTGCTCGACGAGCGCACGCGCGCCGGGCTGCACCAGCTCGGCCTCACCGCCGACATCGAGCCGGAGGAGTGCGCCATCTGCCTCGGCATTGCGCTCTGCTGCGTGAAGATCACCCTCTACGGCGATTGCGACTCCGACGGCAACTGCCACGGCGGCGGATCGATCGGTTTCGACTGCACGTGCCTGTGAGACCGCGGCACCCGAGGAGACGACCATGATCACGACCACGACCACGACCACGACCACGACCACGACCAGGTCGAAGAAGAAGCTCGTCGCCGTCTCCGTCGCCGCGCTGGTGCTGTCGGCCGGCGCGGTGGCGGTGTACGCGGCCACCAACGTGACCCTCGACCTCCGGCCGTACAGCGACGCGCCCGCGGCCAACCACGCCAACCGCTTCGACGGATTCGGCTATCTCCAAAGTGCGCTGCTCGACCACGTCGGCGCCGACGTCGACGCGGCGCTGGCCGCCGGCTCGACCCGGCCGGTCGCCGAGCTGGCCGACGAGGCCTGGCGCGGGGTGAACCAGTCGCCCAGCACCTGGCACCCGTACTGCGTGTGCGTCCAGCAAGAGGGCTGCCCGTGCGAGGACTTCTTCAAGATCCTGACCGGCATCCCGCCCGAGGAGCTCGACGCGCAGGTCCACGCGATGCTGGCAGAGACGCCGGCGTCTCGCCCGACCCGCGCGCAGATCCTCGACAGCGCGCGCACCCACCTGTCGCTGTCCGACCCGGCGGGGGTGACGCGCGGCTACGACGCGATCGCGGCGCTGGTCGACGCGGTGGCGCGCGGATCGACGTCGCCGTCCGACTTCTACCGGCAGATCGAGCTGCAGGAGTGGTCCTGGAGCACCGGCATGCGCGGCGACGACCGCGACTTCCTGCTGGAGAGCGCGGTCATGGCGCGCCACATCGTCCAGTACGGCGACGACACCGGCTGCGACGACGCGCCCGACTGCGTCAACCACGCCATCCTGGGCGCCACGCTGGGCGGCTGGGGCGGCGCGCTCATCCTGGGCGGCGGCTGCCTGGTCTCGAAGCTTCCGTGGTACCCGGAATGACGGCCGCCCTCGACCGCGCGCCTGGTAGGCTGGCCCCGGTGGACGCCGACCACGAGCTCCTCGACCGCTGGCGCGCGGGCGACAAGGAGGCCGGGCAGGAGCTGTTCGGCCGCCACTTCGACAGCGTGTACGGCTTCTTCGCCAGCAAGTGCGACGGCGAGATCGACGAGATGGTGCAGGCCACGTTCCTGGCATGTGTGCGGGCGCGCGATCAGTTCCGCAAGGAGTCGAGCTTCCGCACGTACCTCTTCACCATCGCAAGGCACGAGCTGTACCGCTACCTGCGCCTGCGGCGGCGCGACGGCGAGCGGATCGACTTCGCCTCCACCTCGGTCGCGGAACTGGTCACCACCCCGGGCACGCGGCTGGCGCGCAGCGAGGACCACCGGCGCCTGCTCGACGCGCTGCGCCACCTGCCGCTGGAGCAGCAGACGCTGCTCGAGCTGCACTACTGGGAGGACCTGGACATCTCGGCCCTGGCCGAGGTGTTCGGGGCTCCGGCGGCGACCATCCGCACCCGCCTGCACCGGGCGCGGCGGGCGCTGCGCGACCGGATGGAGGAGACCCGGGCGGCCCCCGGCGAGGCGCTGGCCACCCTCGAGGGGCTGGATACCTGGGCGCGGGGGCTGAGCCGGCGGCGCAACCCGAGCAGCTGAGGGCGCGGCCCTGCCGCCGGTCTCGGTCTCGACGCGACGCGACGCGACGACCGCGCCGCGAAAAAGTCGGGAACGAGATCGGGGCGGCGCGCTCTACCCCTCGTGTCGCCCCTGCGCCGCCCATCCGGGTCCTCCATCCTCTCTCTTCTCTCCCTCACGCTCGCCGGCGCCGCGCCGGGCGGCTGCGCCCTCCAGGGCGAGCCCGAGCCGGCGCTGGTCACCGCCGAGATCGGCGGCGACTGCCCGAACTTCGGGTGCAACTCGAACTCGCCGCTGGTCGATGGGTCGCCGATCCACGAGCTGGACGAGGGACCGACTCTCTCCGCCCTGCTCGACGACGACGGCGAGCTCGACCAGGGCGGCGAGTTCAACAGCTGGGGGACGCGCCTCGTCCACCTGGTCAAGGCCGGTGTGGTCTACCGGCTCGACGTCCGGCGAGACCGGCCGCGCGCCCTCGACGGCGCCGGCCACGTGGTGTGGCAGGGAGCCGACCTGGTCGGCAGCACCATCGTGCTCGAGCGCGCCGACGGGACTCCCTACTACGTCTTCATCGAGGGCTACCACGACACGCTCACGTTCTGGGTGGGCCCGCCCGACCCGATCCAGACCTTTCTCCTGACCTGGGCGCCCCTCCCGACGCCGGGCGAGCACCGCCGGCCGGTCTGTCCCCTGGTGGCCGCCAGCGCCGAGTGGGGCGCGTCGGGGCTGCACGAGGCGATCTTCTTCCAGGGCGACCGCTACGACGCGGACACCAAGCGGGTCGTCGCGACCGGGTCGGACGCGATGGGCTGGTTCAACGTGGCCTGCGCCGGCAGCGCGACGGCCAAGATGCACACCAACCGCCACACGCGGGCCGGGGCGACCGAGGGCTTCACCGCCACGCCGCTCCAGGAGCAGGCGCTGCTCAGGATGTTCGTGGCCGACTACTGCCGCACCGGCAAGGCCTTCACCGTGATCGGCCAGCCGCTGCGCTGGCAGAACCGCCTGGCCTGGCAGACGATCGATCTGCCCGACCCCATCCAGTACGAGGCGGCGTGGGACTCGGGCGGAGCCGTCTGCCTCGACGTGCCGCGCATGAGCGACACGCCCGCCGAGCTCGCCGAGACGCTGGCGGCCATCCAGGACGAGTGCGACCTGCCGCCGCCCTGCTCCGACCCGGACGCGTTCCCGGTGGGCTGGGATCGGTCGGTCTATCTGATGTCCGCGAACCCGTGACCGCGGCGCCGCCTCTCAGGGCGCCGGCGAGTCGCGGGCAGGCGCGGCCAGCGCGGACAGCTCGGCCACCGCGGCGTCGTAGCCGCCCGCCGCGCGATACCAGGCGGCGGCGGCGCGGGCGAGCGGCGCCACCTGGCGGGGCGGAGCGCGGCGGGCCGCGCGCCGGCCGGCGAGCTCCGCGCGAGCGCGGGCCAGGCGCCGCTCGATGTACACCGCCGGCTGCTCGCGCGCGATGAGCTCGAAGAGGACGCGGGCGCGATCGAAGGCGTCCTCGGCCGCGCGCGAGTCGGCGCGGCGGGCGAACCCCTCGCCCAGCTCGGCCTCGGCGGCGATCCAGCGCACCCACCACGGCTGACCCTCGATCGCACCGGCCTCGCTGCGCACGGCGACGAAGCCGGCCGCGGCCGCCGCCGGGTCGCCGCGCGCGAGCGCCAGGTAGGCGCGGGCCAGCCCGACCCGCCCGCCGTCTCCGCCGGATCCGGCGGTGGCGACCACCTGGCTCATCGCGGCCGCCACGTCGGCGACCGCGCCGCGCTCGTGGGCCAGCCAGCCGACGTCGAACCAGCACTGCGACGCGGCGGCGCCGCGCGACGGGTGCAGGCGCGAGTAGGCCCGGCAGGCCGGCTCGAGACGGCGGGCCGACTCGCGCGGATCGGGCGCCAGCACGCCGGCCATGATCCGGACGTCGAGGGTCATCGGGTGATCGGCGCCGAGCGCGGCGGTCAGCTTGCCGGTCGCCTCGGCGAACAGCGCGTCGCGGCGGACCGGATCGTCGACCACGAGCGCGAGGTGGGCCGGCACCTTGGCGATCTCGATCGAGCCGGCGCCGGACGTGCGGCGCGCCTCGACCAGCGCGCGCTCCAGCTCGACCCGCGCCCGGTCCGGGCGGCCGCGGGCCTGCTCGACCCCGGCGACGTTGTTGTGGAGCAGCGCGCGCGAGAAGCCGGCCGCCGGGCCGAGGCGCGAGGACAGCGCCTCGATGATGGAGAGGCCGTCGAGCGCGCGCGCGAAGTCCGGCTCGGCGCTGGTGCCGTCGACCCACGCGCGGCGCGCGAACGCCTCGACCGCGAGCGCGTCGTCGGCGACCTCGAGCGCGAGCGCGGTGGCCTCGCCGAGCGGCGCCAGCGCGCGCGAGCGCGGGGTCGACTCCATCTCGATGCGGCCGAGCACGAGCAGCGCGCGGGCCAGGAGCGGCGCGTGGTCGAGGCGGCGCGACGCGGCGACCGCGGCCACCGCCAGGTCGCGCGCCTCGCCGGTGCGATCGCCGCGCAGGAGGACCAGGGCCCGCTCGAGGTCGGCATCGACCGCGGCCACCTGGCCGGCGATGGCCGGCGGCGGCGGCGCGACCGCGGACAGCATCGCGGCCGGGTCGCCGCAGCGGTCGAGGTCCGGCAGCTCGCCGACGGCGACCAGCGCGCCCGGGATGGCGCTGGCCGGCGTGAGGGCGAGGACGTCGACCGTCGCGCCGAGCGCCGCCTTGCCGCGCGCGAGGCATGCCATGCGTCGATCGAGCAGCGCGGCCGACTGCTCGCCGCGCCGGTGGGCCAGGCAGGCGTCGCGGTGGCCGGCCGCCCACCCGTCGCGGTAGCGGTCGAGTCGGTCGGCGATGCGCGGCGCGCTCTCGCGCGCGTACACGTCGCGCGCGCCGCCGAACCGGTCGACGAGGGCTCGGCGCTGGCGGGCGCCCCACACCGACTCGATGGCGGCGCGGCCCCCCGCGCACGCGCTCGCCTGATCGTCCGGCTCGGCCGCGGCCCGCCCGATCGCGAAGGCGCCGGCGACCAGCGCGGCGGCGCCGACCGCGAGCAGCCGGTTGCGCAGCACCACGCGCGGATCGCGGCCGAGCGCGCGCGTGACCTCGTCCATCGACGGAAAGCGGGCGGCCGGATCGGTCTGCGTGCCGCGCGCGACGACCGCCTCGAGCCAGCGCGGCACCGCGGCCGGGCGCGCCCCGTCCTCGGTCAGCGCCTCGCGCAGCGACGCGCAGAACGCGAACTGGTCGGCGGCCGCGGTGATCGCCCCGCCGGACGCCTGCTCCGGCGCCATGTAGCGCGGCGTGCCCGCGGCCGGCGGCCCTCCCGCGGCGGCGGTGGCGGCCTCGGCGGCGGCGTCGGGATCGACCGTGTAGGCCACGCCGAAGTCGAGGATGCGCACCCGACCGTCGCGTCCGACGATCGCGTTGTCGGGCTTGAAGTCGCGGTGGATGATCCCCGCCCGGTGGGCAGCGGCCAGCCCCTCGCCGGCCTGGCGGTAGATCTGCGCGATGGCCCGCGCATCGCCCCGCCGCGCGGCGACGTGCGCGCGCAAGGTGTCGCCTCGCACCAGCTCCATGACCAGGTACACCTGGTCGCCGTACAGCCCCACGTCGAACACCGGGACCACGTTGGGGTGCGACAGCCGCGCGAGCGCCTGCCCCTCGGCCAGCACGCGGTCGCGCGCGCGCGTGGTGTCGGCGCGGACCAGCTTGATCGCGACCGCGCGATCGAGCTCCGGGTCATACGCCTCCCACACCACGCCCATCCCGCCGGCGCCGGCGCGCTCGAGCACCACGTACCGCCCGATCCGCGGGCGGCCGGCACCGTCGCCGAACAGCGCGCTCGCGGCGCGCGACCGCACCACCGCGCGCTCGATCGGGTCGACGGCGGGGCGCGCGCCGGCCATCGCGTCGCACACCGCCGCGGACCCGCCCGCGTCGAGCGCAGGCGCACCGCCGGCGGCGGCGCCGGGAGAGTCCGTCGTATCGGAGGCGGGGACGAGCCGATAGCCCAGCGGCATGCTCCTCGTCGAAGGGTGCGGAGGCGAGTCGAGCTGCAAGGCGGATGCCCGGGCGAGATCAGGCGCGGTCGCGACGAGACCGCCGCAATGAAAGCGCGACGAGCTCCGCCGGGGACGAATCGAGTGGCCCGGCCGACCACGCCTGTGGCGCGGTGAGCCACGGTCTCGGGACCCGTTCTCGACCGGTCGATGCCCCGGGGGCGTCGACCGCGCGATCGGACCGGCGACGGCAGCGGCCGCGACGATGTGGCAGACTGACTCTGTCGGCGCCCCCTGCGGCGCCGCGCGGCCCCGATGTTCTTCCGGTCTCACAGCCCGGCACCGCCGCTCGACGCCTTCATCGAGAACCTCTGGTGCGTCAGCGACGCTCCGCGCCACGAGAGAGAGCGGATCCTGCCCAGCGGCACGCTGGAGCTGGTCATCAACCTGCACGAGGACGAGCTCCGCATCTACGACCCGGCCCACGGCCTGCGGTGCCGTCGCCTGGCCGGGGCGATCGTCTCCGGCGCCTATCGCCGACCCTTCGTCATCGACACGCTCGAGCATGCGAGCGTGATCGGTGTGCACTTCAGGCCGGGCGGCGCCTCCGCGCTCCTGGGTGTCCCGTCCGGCGCCCTGGCCGACGCGCACGTCGAGCTGGAGGCGCTGTGGGGGCGGCGGGCCGGCGAGCTGCGCGAGCGGCTGTGCGCCGCCGGGACGCCGGCGCAGCGCTTTCAGCTGCTCGAACGGGCGCTGGTCGCCAGGATGGGCCAGCCGCCCGGGCGCCACCGCTCGGTCCTCGGCGCGCTCGGCGTGCTGGAGCGGAGCGGCGCGAGCATCGGCGAGCTGGCGGAGCGAGCCGACCTGAGCCACCGGCGCTTCATCGAGGTCTTCGCCGCGGAGGTCGGAATGACGCCGAAGCTGTTCGGGCGCGTGAAGCGCTTCCAGCGCGCGCTCGCCGCCGCTCGGCGCTCCGCCTCGGCCGACTGGGCGCGGCTGGCGCAGGCCTCCGGCTACTTCGACCAGTCACACATGATCCGCGACTTCGTCGAGTTCTCGGGCCTGTCGCCGGCCGACCTCCATCGCCACCGCGGCGACCGGGTCAAGGAGAACCACGTGGCGCTCGACGCCGCGCCGCGTGCCGCCTAGAGCGCCGCGCCCCGCCGGGGTCAATTTCATCCAATACGCCCGCGGGCTCCCCCCCCAGAATGCTCGGCAGAGGAGATCGCGATGAGCAGTTCTCGACAGAGCTCGAATCGATTCGCGGCGGCGACGGTCCGCTATCAGGTCGCCGACGTCGGGCGCTCGCTCGACTTCTATACCCGGCACCTCGGCTTCCAGCTACAGCACCGAGCCGGCTCCGCGTTCGCGTCGGTCACCCGCGGCCATCTCCGCCTGCTGCTCAGCGGGCCGGGCAGCTCCGGTTCGCGGCCGATGCCCGACGGGCGGCGCCAGGAGCCGGGCGGCTGGACTCGAATCGTCCTCGACGTCGACCACCTCGACTCGCAGATCCAGACGCTGAGGGGCGCCGGCGTCCGCTTCCGCAACCAGGTCGAGGAGGGCCCGGGCGGCAGGCAGATCCAGATCGAGGATCCGGACGGAAACCCGATCGAGCTGCACGAGCCGCCAGCCGCCTCGACCTGACGCTCAGCGCGGCCGACCCCGCGTCCTCACGGTGTCCTCTTCACCAGGGAGTAGCGAAAGTCGCAGTGACCCGCGCCTTCCATGATGGTCTGTGTGCGGGTCAGCTGGACCTCGCCGCCGAAGCCCTCGGCCATGGGAAAGTCCGCGCTGCACACGAGCAGGAAGCCGAGCTCCGGGACGCCGAGCTCCTGGAAGAACCTGGCGTAGCGGCATCCGGTGACGTTCACCTCGCAGGCCTCCGGGCCCCGCCCGATCACCTCGTAGTCGATGGCGTCGCCGGCGGCGAACTTCTCGAAGCTCGCGGTCATCTTCTCCGCGAGCGTGCCCGCGCCTTGCGAACGCCACCACCTCTCGCCATAGGCGCGATACTGCGCGCCGAGGGCGTCGCGGACGAGGGCGTTGGCGCGCTCCTCGCCCAGCTCGGCCTGCAGGGCCTTGACCAGCGGCACCAGGACGCGGGCCTGGATCTTGATCTTCTCGATCAGGGGGAGGTCCATCGCCGCGATGGTTGTCCGGGGGCTATCGAGCGTCAAGCCAGTCGTGGATGACCTGTGCGGTGTTGCCGGCGTGCTCGGTCAGGACGGTGAAGTGGTTGCCGGGCACCTCGACCAGCTCGTGCGGCTGGCTCCACCACGCGCGCCAGTCGCCGCGGCCGGGAGTCCGCTCCTGCTCGATGCCGGGCACCGGGTCCCTCGCGCGGAGAAACAGGGTGGGCGTGGCGACGGGCGGAGGCGTCCAGCCGGAGAAGAGACTCCAGTACCAGCCGTAGCCGGTGAGCTCATTGGCGGTCGTCGGAAAGACGCTCACGAACCTGGTCAGCCAGACGTCCAGAAGAGCGGACTGGAGCCCGGGCGTGATGTCCTCGACGAGATAGCTGTCGATGAGAACCAGCGCCGTCGGGGACAGACCGACGCTCTCGAGGTGCACCGTCAGCGCATGAGCGAGCCAGCCGCCCGATGATCTGGTGACCAGCGCGAAGGGGGCGCCGGCCGCCGTCTCGCGCACGCAGTCGGCGTACAGCGCGACGATCGCGTCGCGGTCGACCGGCAGCGACTCGCCGGGGCCATAGCCAGGGTGCGAGGTGCCCCAGACCGTCCGCCGGCCCTCGAGGTGGGTCGCGAGCGGTGCGTACGTGATGGCGCTCGACATGGGAGGAATCGGCGGCAGGCACAGCAAGGACGGCGCGCCGCCGGCGCCGTCGGCCAGTCGCACGGGGCTCGCCGGCGCCGCACGCGAGGTCGAGCTGGAGCTGGCCTCGCGACCGCGGCGGATGCGGGCGGCGAGGTGCAAGAGCTCCCACGCCAGATCGAGCTCTCCGCGCTCCCAGAGCTGCGTGACCTTCGAGGCCAGCGCCGCTTCCTCGTCGGCGGCGGGCGCGGGCGAGGCGTCCGGCGCGGGCGCGCCGGGTCGGGGCGAGGCGGCGCCCTCCGCCCCGGGCGAGGCGCTGCGCTCGATCTGGTCGAGCAGCCGCCGCGTCGCCAGCTGGATGGTGGGGAACTCGAGGAAGAACGTGGCGGGGAGTCGGACCGACGTGGCGGCGTTCAGCCGGTTGCGCAGCTCGATCGCCATCAGCGAGTCGAGGCCGAGCTCCTGGAGCGGGCGCTCGGGCGAGAGCGCGCCCCGATCGGCGATGCCCAGGACGGTGGCGATCTCGCCGCGCAAAAGCTCGAGCAGCGCCGCCGGCCGCTCCTCTGCCGGCAGCCCGCCGAGCCGCTGCTGGTAGGGCGCGGCCGCCGCCGTGCGGGTGGCGACGGGGCGCACCGCGCGCCCGCGGACCAGGCCGCGGAGCACCGACGGCAGGGGATGGGCGCCGGCACGGAGCGCCGCCGCGTCGAGTCGCGCCGGGACCAGCGCCGCGTCGGGCCTGGCCAGCGCGGCGTCGAACAGCGCGAGGCCCTCGTCGGCCGAGATCGCCCGCAGCCCTCCTCTCGCCATGCGCGCGATGTCCGCGTCGGTGAGGTGCGCGGTCAGGCCCGTCCGGATGCCCCAGAAGCCCCAGGCGAGCGAGAGGGCGGGCAGCCCGCGGACCCGGCGATGCCGGGCCAGCGCATCGAGGAACGCGTTGGCGGCGGCGTAGCTGGCCTGGCCGGGACCGCCGAGCACGCCGGCGACCGACGAGAAGAGGACGAACGCGGACAGGTCGAGCGACCGGGTGAGCTCGTGCAGGTTGGCGGCGCCGTCGAGCTTGGCGCGCAGGACCGCGTCGAGCCGCGCCGGCGTGAGCGCGGTGACGACGCCATCGTCGAGCACGCCGGTGGCGTGGACGACGCCGGTGAGCGGGTGCTCGCGCGGGATCCGGGCGAGCAGCGCCTCGAGCGCGCCGCGGTCGGCCGCGTCGCACGCGACCACCGTGACGCGGGCGCCGGCCGCCTCGAGCTCGCGCGCGATCGCGTCCGCGCCCGGTGCGTCCGGACCTCGCCGCGACGCCAGCACCAGGTGCCGGACGCCGTGCGCGCCGACCAGGTGGCGCGCCAGCAGCGACCCCAGCGTCCCGGTGCCGCCGGTGACGAGCACGGTGCCATCCGGCGCCAGCGGCCTCGGCACCGTGAGCACCAGCTTGCCGACGTGTCGGGCCTGCGCCATGCCGCGGAACGCGCGCGGCGCGAGGCGGAGGTCGTGCGCGGTGACCGGCAGCGGCCGCAGCGCGCGGCGCTCGAACAGCGCCATCAGCTCGGCGAGCATCTGCCCGATGCGCCCGGGCCCGGCGGTGGGGAGGTCGAACGCGCGGTAGGCGACCCCGGGATGGTCCTGGGCCACGCGCTCGGGGTCGCGGACGTCGGTCTTGCCCATCTCGAGGAACCGACCGCCGCGCGGCAAGAGGCGCAGCGACGCATCCACGAGCTCGCGCGCGAGGCTGTCGAGCACGACGTCGACGCCGCGCCCGCCGGTCGCGCGGAGGAAGTGCGGCTCGAAGTCGGGCGTGCGCGACGACGCGATGTGGTCCGCGTCGAACCCCAGCGCGCGCAGCGTGTCCCACTTGCCGGGGCTCGCCGTCGCGAACACCTCGGCGCCCACGTGCCGCGCGATCTGGGTCGCGGCCATGCCGACCCCACCGGCCGCCGCGTGAACCAGCACGCGCTCCCCGGGCCTGAGCCGCGCGAGCGCGACCAGCCCGTGGTACGCGGTGAGAAACGCCACCGGGACCGCCGCGGCCTCGACGAACGACCAGCCGGCGGGGATCCGGGCGAGCAGCCGGCTGTCGGTGACCGCGGTCGCCCCGAACGCGGCGCGCAGCATGCCCAGCACCCGGTCCCCGGGGACCGGCGACGTCACGCCCGGGCCGACCTCGAGCACGACGCCGGCGCCTTCGCTCCCCAGCGGCCCCAGATCGCCCGGCAGCATGCCGAGCGCGTCGAGCACGTCGCGGAAGTTGAGGCCCGCGGCGCGGACTGCCACCCGCACCTGGCCGTGGCCCAGCGGCGCGAGCGCCCCGGCGTCCTCGACCAGGGCGAGGCTCTCGAGCGTGCCCTTGCTCGGGATGTCGAGCCGCCACGCGGAGGCGTCCGGCCGCGTCAGCGCGTCCGCGGCGCGAGCCGGCGCGAGCCGGGGCGCCAGGCACACGCCGTCGCGCAGCGCGATCTGGCTCTCTTCCGCGGCCAGGCCGGTGAGCCGCACCGCGCGCGACGCCTCGCGGTCGTCGCTGTCGACCAGCAGGATCGCGCGGTCGGGGTGCTCGCGCTGGGCCGAGCGCACCAGGCCCCAGAGCGGCGCATGAACGAGATCGGGCACGCGGTCGTCGGCGTGGGCCGCGACCGCGCCGCGCGTGAGCACGACCAGGCGCGACGACGCCAGTCGCTCGTCGGCGAGCCAGGCCTGGAGGTGGGCGAGCCCCCGGGCGGTCGCGTCGTGGGTCGCGGCGACCAGGTCTGCCGGCGCGACCGGCGACCGGCCGGCGATCAGGACCAGGTCGGGAACCGCGGCGCCTCGATCGAGCGCGGCGGTCAGCGACGCGATGTCCGGGTGGCGCTCGATCGCGACGCCGGGGAGCCTCCATCGGGGCGCATCGCGCGAGCCCTCGTCGGCGATGAGGGCCCAGCGCTCGGACCTGCCGGCAGCGGCCGGGGCCGCGGGCAGCTCGGTCCACTCGAGCCGCAGCATGGCTCCCAGCTGAGACGACCGCGCGCCGCGCACCTGCTCGGCGGAGGCGGAGCGGAGGGTGAGCGCCTCGATGTGCGCGACCGGCTCGCCGACGCTGTCGGCGATGGCGAGCGAGACCGCGCCGGCCGCGCCGCTCCGCTCCAGGCGCACGCGCACGGAGGCCGCGCCGACCGCGCCCAGCGATACGCCGCGGAACGAGAACGGCATCACGATGTCCCCGCCCTCGCGGAGCCGCTCGAAGGCCAGCGGGCGCAGCGCGGCGTCGAGCAGCGCCGGGTGGAGGAGGAAGCGCCCCGCGTCGCGGGCGACGGTCGGGGGCAGCGCGGCCTCGGCGAACAGCTCGCCGCCGCGCTGCCACACCGCGCGCAGCCCCTGGAAGTCCGCGCCGTAGGCGAGCCCCGCCGCGTCGAGCTGGGCGTGCAGCCCGTCGAGCGCGAGCGGCGCCGCCCCCGGCGGGGGCCAGGCGCGGAGCGCGAGCGCGGACGCCTCGGCCGGCGCCGCCGGCGCGAGCGTGCCGCTGGCGTGGCGGGTCCACGCCGCGCCGGACGCCGCGTCTTCGGCGCGCGCATGGAGCGCGAGCGAGCGCCGCCCGGTGTCGTCTGGCGCCTCGACCGCGATCTGCACCAGCACGGCCCCCTCGACCGGGATGGCGAGCGGCGCCTCCAGCACGAGCTCCTCGATGCGTTCGAGCCCGGTGCGGTGCGCGGCCACCATCGCGAGCTCGACGAAGGCGGTGCCGGGAAGGATCGCGGCGCCGAACACCGCGTGGCCGGCGAGCCAGGGGTGCTCGACCAGCGACAGGCGACCGGTGAGCAGCAAGCCGTCGCCGTCGGCGAGCGCGACCGCCGCGCCGAGCAGCGGATGGTCGGCCGGTGCCAGCCCCGCCGCTGCCAGAGCGGCGCCGCGCGTTCTCGGCGCGCCCTGCCCTGTGCGCTGGCCCGCCACCGCCTCCGTCGCCGGCGCGAGCCCGCCCGCGCGCAGCTCCTCCAGCGACTGCAACACTCGCCCCAGGTCCCCCTCGTCGCGCCGCAGCGTCCCGACCACCACCGGCTCCTCCTCGCCGCGCTCCAGCGTCTCGTGCAGCGCCACCGCGAGCACCGGGTGCGCGCTCACCTCCACGAAGTAGCGATGCCCCTCGTCGGCGAGCCGCTCGACGACCTCCGCGAACCTCACGGTCTCCCGCAAGTTTCGGTACCAGTAGGCCGCGTCCAGCTCCGGCCCCGCGATCGGCTCGCCCGTCACCGTCGACCGGAGCGGCAGGGCGCACGCGCACGGCGCCACATCCGCCAGCTGCTCCAGCAGCTCCTCGCGCACCGCCTCCATCTGCGCGCAGTGCGACGCGTAGTCCACGCGCACCGCGCGCGCGAACACCTGGGACTCCGACAGCTCCGAAAGCAGCGCCCGCACGCTGTCGGGCTCGCCCGAGACCAGCGTCGAGCGCGCGCTGTTGATGGCCGCCACGCTCAGCCGCTCCCCATGCCTCGCCAGGTACGGCCGGAGGTCCTGCACTCCGAGCTCCACCGACGCCATCGCCCCCTTGCCCGACACCTCCGTGAGAGCGCGGCTGCGCAGCGCCACGATCTTCGCCGCGTCCTCCAGGGTCAGCGCTCGCGCCACGTACGCCGCCGCGATCTCCCCCTGGCTGTGGCCCACCACCGCGTCGGGCTCCACACCCAGCGAGCGCCACAGCGCCGCCAGCGACACCATCACCGCGAACAGCGCCGGCTGCACGATGTCGACCCGCTCCAGCCAGGCGTCATCCTCCCCACCCAGCACCGCTCCCAGCGACCAGTCGACGTGCGGCGCCAGCGCGCGCTCGCAGGCCTCGAGCTCCGCGCGAAAGGCGGGGCTGCTCTCGCGCAGCGAGCGCGCCATCCCGGCCCACTGCGACCCTTGCCCCGGAAACACGAAGACGACCTTTCCGTCGCTGCGCCCGCTGCGCCCCTGCGCGGCGGCATCGACCTGCCAGCCGACAGCGTCGTCGTCGTCGTCATGGCGGGCGATCGGAGCGCGCTCGGCCGTCACCCCGCCGAGCCACGGGAGGCCGCCGTGAAACAGCGCGGGGCCGGCGGTCGCCTCCTCGATCCAGTAGCGGCCGCGCTGGAACGGATAGGTCGGGAGCGGGACGCGGCCGCACGCCGCGCCCCTGAAGGCGCGCGACCAGTCGATCGGCTTGCCGTCGAGCCAGGCCTCGACCGCCGCCTCGAGATCGGAGGACCGCGAGGATGACGGCGAGCCTCGCCCCGCCCCGGCCGGCGCGCCGCGCTCGAGCGCTGCGATCAGCTCGGCCCGGCCGCCGACGACGCAGGCCCAGCGGTGGCGCAGCGCCCTGCGGCCGACCGCCAGCGTGAAGGACACGTCGCCGAGATCGATGTCCTCGTGCGCTCGCACGTGGCGGAGGAGGTTGCGCCGGAGGGCCTCGAGCGCCGCGGGAGCCTCGGCCGAGAGCAGGATGGCATGGGGAGGCGCCGAGCGCCTCGGAGGCCGGGGTGGCGCCTCCTCGATCACGAGGTGGGCGTTGGTGCCGCCGATGCCGAACGAGCTCACCCCCGCGCGCCGCCGCCCATCGACCGCCGCGAACGGCTGCAGCTCGGGGCTCACGAAGAACGGAGTGCGCGAGAAGTCGATGTGCGGGTTGGGCCGCGTGTAGTGCAGCGTCGGCGGGATCTCGGCGTGACGGACGGCGAGGACCGCCTTGATCAGGGCGGCGATGCCGGCGGCCTCGACCAGGTGGCCGAAGTTGGACTTCACCGAGCCGAGCACGCAGGTGCCGCGCTGCCCGCTCTTGAACGCCTGGGTGAGCGCCTCGACCTCGATCGGATCGCCCAGCGGGGTCGCCGTGCCGTGGGCCTCGACGTACCCGATCGCGCCGGTCGGGACGCCGGCGGCGGCCAGCGCCGACCGGATCGCGGCGGCCTGGCCGTCGACGCTGGGCGCGGTGAAACCGATCTTGCCGTAGCCGTCGTTGTTGATCGCGGAGCCCTTGATGATCGCGTGGACGTGATCGCGATCGCGGACCGCGTCGTCGTATCGCTTGAGCACCACGGCGCCCAGCCCGTGGCCGCGGATGGTCCCCTGCGCCAGGTGGTCGAACGGCCGGCAGTGGCCGTCTCGCGAATAGACCATGCCCTCCTGGTGCAGGTAGCCGGACTTGAGCCGGGCGTCGACCGACACGCCCCCCGCGATCGCCATGTCGCTCTGGCCGCTGAGGAGGCTCTGGCAGGCGAGGTGAACGGCGACGAGCGACGTCGAGCAGGCCGTCTGCACGGCCACGCTCTCGCCCCTGAGGTTCAGCTTGTAGGACACGCGCGTGGTCAGGTAGTCGAGGCCGCTGCCGATCAGGGCCTGGAACTCGTCCGCCGGGCTCCGGAGGTGGCCGGCCGTCCGGCGCGCGTAGCTGCTCATCCACGATCCGGCGTAGATCGAGGTCAGGTTCCCCTGCTCGGTGTCGCCGTGGCCGGCGTCCTCCAGCGCCGTCGCGGCGCACTCGAGGAACATGCGCTGCTGCGGATCGGTGAGCTCGGCCTCCCGCGGCGACATCTTGAAGAACGCGGCGTCGAAGGCGTCGATGTCCTCCAGGATCGCGGCCGCCCTCACGAACTCCGCGTTCGACAGCAGCCAGCGCGAGTCGGGATCGATCTCGTCGTCGCGCAGTGTGGTGATCGACTCGCGTCCGCCGCGGAGGTTGTCCCAGAAGGCCTCGACGTCGGTCGCGCCCGGGAACCTGCATGCCATGCCGATGACTGCGATGTCGAAGTCAGCCATGTGCGTCTCCCCTGGTCGGCCGCCGATCACGCCCCGCGCGGACCTCGACGAGCCGAGGTCCGCGGCCCGCCGTCGCCCGTCGGAGCGCGCCGACCAGCTCGTCGGCGGTGGCAGCCCTGCTCGCCGGTACTCCGAGGCTCTGGGCCAGCCCTACCCAGTCGATGCTCGAGGGGCCGAACCCGAGCGAGCGCGACACTGCCCCCACCCGATGAGCGAGCTCGGCCTCGAGGATGCCGTAGCCGTCGTTTGCATGGATGACCGTGACGATGTCGAGCGCGTGCTGCGCCTGGGTCCACAGCGCCTGGATGGTGTACATGGCGCTGCCGTCGCCGACCAGCGCCACGACCTTTCGCTCGGGGCGGGCGATCGCGGCCCCGATCGCGAGCGGCAGACCCTGTCCGCACGCGCCGCCGGTGAGCGCGAGGTAGCTGTGTCGCGGAGCACCTGCGCAGACCCGCAGGAACGCGCCCGCGATGGAGACGCCTTCGTCCACCACGATCGCGTGCTCGGGCAGGGTCGCCGCCATCGCCAGGGCCACGGTGTGCCCGGACAGCGCCCCGTGCGGCGGCTGCGCGCGGGGCACGAGCTCGCGGGCGAAGGCCGGCGCTCCGAGTCGATCGGCGATCAGCGCGAGGGCGTCCTCGACCGCCTCGAACGGGCGCGCGAGCACCTCCAGGCCCACGTGCTCGGGTACGAGCCGCGTGCGGCGGGTCTCGTCCGCGAAGTAGCGGACGGGCTCCGGCGCGCCCGCGAGCACGACGACCTCGGTGTCCTCGAACATCGCGTCGGCCACCTCGGCGATGTAGGGCACTCGCTCGACGCGAGGGAGGCCGCCGCCCTGCTCCAGTCGAGCCGGGAAGCTCGTGCACATGAGGTGCACGCCGGCGCGCGCCGCGATGCGAGCTGCGCTCTCCAGCGCGCGAGCGCCGAGCCCACCCCCGCCCAGGAGCAGCGCGGCGCGCGGCCCGTGCCGATCGAGGACCCGCGCAACCCGACGGATCCGCTCCTCCGCGACCGCGACGGACGCGTGCCTTCCGGCGACCGACGCCGGCGCGCCGGCGCTCGCACCGCGCGCCCGGCTCCACTGGCAGTCGGCCGGCACGACGAGCGTGGCGACGCGGCCGGGCGCTGCCGAGGCGGCCAGGACCGCCTCGCGCGCGTCCCCTGCGATGGTGTCCGCGCTCGAGACCCGGCGCACCCAGTCCGAGACCGGCCCGGCGAGCGACTCGATGTCCGAGGCGAGCGGAGGGTCTTCGGCCGCGTGCCAGGACGGATGGTCGCCGACCAGGTTGACGACCGGCGTGTGCGCGCGCCGCGCGTTGTGAAGGTTCGCAGCGCCGTTGGCCAGGCCGGGGCCGCAGTGCACGAGCGTCACGGCGGGGCGCCCGGCCATGCGACCGAAGCCGTCCGCCGCGCCGGTCGCGACGCCTTCGAAGAGGCACAGGACCACCCTCACCCCCTGCGCCTCGAGAGCGCCGAGGATCGAGACCTCGGTGGTGCCCGGATTGACGAAGCAGCGGTCGATGCCGCTCTCGCACAGCGCCCGCACCAGCTGCTGCGCGCCGCTGACGGGCTCCGCGGGGAGCGACTGCCGTGCCGGTGCGAGGTCCCTGGTCATGAGTCGTCGCGCGGCTCGCGACCGCGGGCGCGCATCCGGCGCTGGCGCTCGAGGGCCACCGCCCTCCGGTCTCGCTCGGCCGGGGGCGACTCCGCCGTCGCCGACGACGCCTGCTCGTCGAGGTGCGCCGCCAACGCGTGCACGGTGGTCTTCTGGAACAGCTGGGCGAGCGGCACCACGTGCCCGAGCTGGTCTCGCAGGGCGTTGGACAGGGCGACCAGGAGCAGCGAGTTGCCGCCGAGGTCGAAGAAGTTCATGCGCCGCGGAATCTGCTCCGCCGGGCGCCCCAGGAGCGCCGACCACAGCGCCGTCACGTCTCGCTCGGTCGCGGTGGCCTCCTCGGCGAGCGCCGAGGCGCTCGAGTCCTCGCCGTTCACCTCGGGCAGCGCGGCTCGATCGACCTTGCCGTTCGACGAGAGCGGCAGGCGATCGAGCATGACGATGCGCGCCGGGACCATGTACTCGGGCAGCTTGGCGCGGAGGTGGGCCCTGATGTCCGGCTCGGTCGGCTGCGCCCCGGGCCTGGTCACGACGTACGCGAGCAGGAACCGGTGCTCGACGCCGCGCCGCTGCTCCGCGGCGCGCTCGCCGGCGCCCACCTCGCGGACCACGACGCAGCACTCCTCGACCTCGGCGTGGGAGCGCGCGCAGTGCTCGATCTCGCCCAGCTCCACGCGGTAGCCCTGCACCTTGACCTGCGCGTCCTGCCGGCCCAGGAACTCGATGGTGGCGTCGCCCATGTATCGACCGAGATCGCCGGTCCGGTACAGCCGCTCTCCCGTCGAGGGATGGACGATGAAGCTGGTGCGCGTCCGGTCCACATCGCCCCAGTAGCCGCGGGCGAGCCCGACGCCGCCGATGTAGAGGTCGCCGGCGACCCAGTCGGGCTGGTCGTCGAGCGACTCGTCGAGGACGGACCAGGTCTGGTTCGCGAGCGGAACCCCGTACGGCACGCTCCGCCACGCCGGATCGATGCGGCCGATCGGGTGGTAGATGGACCAGATGGAGGCCTCGGTGGCGCCGCCCAGGCTGATGGCGTCGATGCCCTCGAGGCTGCGCGGCAGCGCGAGCGGGATCCAGTCGCCGCTCAGGAGCGCGACGCGCAGCGACGGACACTCGGCCACGAGCTGCCTGCCCGGGTGGAAGTCGACCAGCATCTGCATCAGCTGCGGGACGCTGTTCCAGATCGTGACGCCGTGGCGCCGGATCAGCTCGGCCCATGTCCCGGGGTCGCGGAGCGCCCCGGGCTCGGGCATGACGATCGCGCCGCCGGCGGCGAGCAGACCGAACACGTCGTACACCGACAGGTCGAAGCTCATGTTCGACAGCGCCAGCACGCGATCGTCGGGTCCGACGGCGAACCGGCGATTCATGTCGAGGACGGTGTTGGCCGCGCTCCGGTGCTCGATCATCACCCCCTTGGGCTGACCGGTCGATCCCGACGTGTAGATGACGTATGCCAGATCCGACGGCCTCTGGAGAGGTGCCAGCGGCTCGCGACCGCGGGCGCCCTCCAGCACGCCCGCGTCGACGACGATGCGCTCGACCGACGCCGGCCAGGTCATGCGCGCGTCGACGTCCGGCTGGGTCAGCACGATGCTCGCCCGCGCGTTCTCCAGCAGCCAGCGCACGCGGTCCGTGGGCCAGCACGGATCGATCGGCAGGTAGGCCGCGCCCGCCTCGTGGATGGCGAGCGCCGACACGACCTGCTCCCATCCCTTCTGCATGACGATGGCGACCAGCGAGTCGCGCGCGGGGCGCCGGCGGCGGAGCTCGCCGCCGAGCGCGGCCGCGGCGCCGAACAGCTCGCCGTATGTGATGGTCGCGCCCCCGGCGATGATCGCCGGCCGATCGGACCGCTCGCGCAGGTGCGCCCGAGCGAGGGTGTGGAGGAGCGCGCCCTCGTCGGACGCGCTCGTCGCGTTCGCTCGCTCTCGCGCCGCGCGCATGCGCCGCGGCAGGCGAACCGCGCGCCGCTCGCTCCACGCGGCCCGGTCGTCGGCGAGGCGGCCGAGCAGCTCGCAGTAGGCGCCGAACATGTCCTCGACCACGCCGGGCGCGAAGTACTGGTCCACCGAGTTCCACAGGACGACCGGCGAGTCGCCGACCCCGATCACCATGTTGTCGAGGCAGACCTGCGACGTCTCGCAGACCATGTGGACGAGATCGCCGGCCCAGCGCGCCGGCTCCTGCATGTCGTCCAGCGCGCAGGTGAAGACCACCGGCATGACGACGGGCTGGCCCGCCGCGCGCGCCATCTCGCGCTGCACGCGAATGCCGCTGACGTCCGAGTGGGCAATGTCGGTCCACAGCCGCTCGGCGAAGCTGGAGGCCCGCTCCACGAACGTGGCGCCCTGCGCCCAGTCGACGCCCAGGAGGATCGTGTTGGTGAACTCTCCGATCATCCCGCCGACGGACGGGTGGTGCTCGGAGCGGCGGACCTGCGTCAGGTTCAAGGTCATCCGCGGGCTGGCGCTCCAGCGCGCGAGGACCTCGGCGTAGGCAGCGCCGAGCACGCACGACGGCGTGAGCCCGTGCTCGGCGGCCCGCCTGCGAAGCGCGGCCCACCGGCCGGCCGGCAGCCGATGGCGGCGCGCCGTCATGCGCGGAGAGTGGATCGCCTGCGCGTCCTGGGTCAGCGGGGCCGGGAGCACGGGGGCCGGCGGGAGGTCGAGACACCGCTCGGACCAGTAGCGCATGGAGGTCCGCACGTGCTCCGCCGACTCCGCGGCGCGCTCGAGCTCGAGATACGCCCTGAAGTCGAAATCGCCGGCGGCGGGCGCCGCAGCGCGACCCTCGTAGGCGCCCCCGAGCGCGCCGAGGAACAGGCGCATGCTCACCATGTCGAACACGAGCATGTCCAGGTTGAGGTGGAGGCGCGTGCGTCCCTCGCGCATCCGGCTGACCACGAGCTCGTACGGGGGCGAGCTGTCGTCCCGCAGCGGGGAGGAATGCGACATGCGCTCGCGCGTCGCGGCCAGGTGGCTCTCCACGTCGGCGAGCGTGAGCCCGGTCAGGTCGTCGACGCGGAGGTCGAAGGGAGGAGCGCTCTCGAGGATCAGCTGCTCGGCGCTGTCCAGGAAGCGGGCGCGCAGCATGCCGTGGCCGGCGATCGTCTGCCGCATCGCCCGCTCCAGCCGCGCCGGTTCGACCTGCCCGTCGAGCTCGAAGTAGAAGTGGGTGGGGACATTGCCCCACTCGAGGACGTTGCGCCGGCCGATCCAGTACGCCAGCTGGAGATCGTTGAGCGGAAATGCTCCCGCGGTCTGGTTGCACGGCATGTCTCTTTGTCCTGTCCGTCAGGCGGCGCGCCTT
>DATFRY010000464.1:0-4707 GCA_035262925.1 Kofleriaceae bacterium
CTGCCCTGGTGGCACGCCTACCACCGGGTGCTCGACGCCGAGCTCATGGCGGTGGCCGGCTTCTCGGGCGGTCGCATGGTCGCGCTCGCCCCGTTCTACACGCGCGTGGGCAGGCGCGAGCCGCGCCTCAAGCTGAAGGAGATCCGCCTGCTGGGCGACGCCGGGCCGCGCCCTCCCGCGCTCGACCTCCTGGTCGAGCCGAGCTTCGAGGAGGAGTTCGGGAGCCTCCTGGCCCATCGCCTGACCGAGACGGCAGGCGACTGGGACGTCATCGACCTGCAGCCGCTGCAGGAGCCGTCGCGCGTGCGCGCGTTCATGACCAACCGGCTCGGCACGTCGGGCTTCACCTGCGAGAGCGCGCAGGCGGGCGGCGCCCGCAGCCTGATGCTGTCGGTGCCGGGCATCGAGTCGGGGGGCCTCCTGGGCGAGGAGACCGATCCTCGCATCCGCCACTACGCCGACGAGGTCGGCTCGCTGCGCAAGGGTCTGGCCGCGCTGCGCCGGCTCTCGCGCCTGGAGTGGGCCGACCGCGAGGAGGCCAGCCCGCTGGCCGACCAGGAGGCGTCGCACTTCCTCGAGCAGGTCACGGTCGAGCTCGGCACCGCGGGGCTGGCGCGCCTCAGCCGCCTCGACGACGGCGACAACGAGGCGATCGCCGCCGCGCTGGTCATCGACGACGGCGATCGCGCGGTCATGCTGGCCACCGCGGTCGACCCGGAGCGGCCGGGCGCGGCCGCGCGACTGCTCGACGCCGAGGTGCGGGCGGCGCTGGCGCGCGGGCGGGTCGCGCTCGACGTGGTGACCGGCGCCGGCGAGGTGGAGCTGCCGGCCCTGCCGGCCATCCGCCAGCGCGCGCTGCGCGTCCGCATCTACGGCGCGTCGCGCGCGGCGCACATCGCTCGCACCTATGGCGCGGTGCGCCGGCGGGTGGAGGCGGCGCGCGACGCTCCCGGCGCGGCGGCGGCCGGCGCGCGCGCGGCGTGGGCCAAGATCCGCACCGCCGCCGAGGCGCTGACCGGGCTGCAGCGGCTCCACCTCTACCGCGGGCAGCTGTGGACGCGCGGCATCACGCCGGCGGTCGGGCTCGAGGCCAACGTCTTCAGCGAGGCCGACTTCGAGCGGCTCGGCCCGGCGGAGCGCGAGCTCATGGTCGAGAGCCTGGACCTCGACGTCGACTACGCGCGCCAGAAGTGGCGGCGAGGCGACGTGGTGGTGCTGGCGCGCCTGAGCGGCAGGCCGGCCGGCATCGCCTGGTGCGCGCGCAACCAGGTGTGGGTGCCGGAGCTGGGCCGCACGCTGGCGCTGCTCACGACCGAGGCGTACATCCACGACGTGTTCGTGGCGCCGCAGGCGCGCGGGCGCGCGGTGGCGCCGTCGATGCTGGAGTTTCTCGCCCGCGAGCTGCGCGCCAGCGACGTCTATCGATCGTGGGCGCTCATCGGGCACGAGAACGTGGCGTCGGTGCGCGCGTTCGAGAAGGCCGCCTACGCCGCGGTGGCCGACCTCATCTACCAGCGCGAGCGGGCGGGTGGCCCGGCCGAGAAGCTGACCGTGCGGCCGCCCGATCCCGAGGCGCTGCGCCTCCTCGGCCTGGGGACGACATGACCGCCACTGATCGCATCACCCTGGTTGTCCTCAACACCGACGGCACGCGCGACAAGTTCACGCTGAGCTCGTGGGTCGGCATCCCGCGCAAGCACGAGCTCATGTGGATCGGCGACGAGCCCTACATGGTCATCGAGGTCGAGTACGCGGTGTCGGAGGGCTTCTTCGGCTCGCGCGCGATCGAGGCGGCCGGGGTCTACGTGCGGCGGCTCAACGAGGAGGAGCAGCAGGCGGTGGCGCGGCGGCTGGCCAATCCGGTGCGCGGCGAGGACGAGCAGCCCTTCCGGCCGTAGCGGCGCGGCGAGCTGCTCTACTTACTTGCCGGGAGGCGCGCGACGGGCGCGCGCGGCCTCGAGCCGCGTCATGAACAGCTGGAGGCGGGGGTCGCGGTTGCCGGCGGCGTGCTTGACCGCGAGGTCGTAGTTGTGGACGGCCTGTTCGTGGTCGCCCTTCTGCTCGAGCGCCTCGCCCAGGCTGTCGTAGGCGTTGGGCGAGTCGGGGTGGAGCTCGACGTTGCGGCGGAACGCGGCGATCGCCTCGTCGATCTTGCCGCCGGCCATGAGGCGGTAGCCGACCGCGTTGAGCCGCTGCTCCGGCACCCGCACCGGGATGTGAAAGCGCGCCGACAGGCCCTGGTAGTGGCGCTCGAGCGCGGCGAGCGTGTCGACCCCGGGCGGCGGGGCCCAGCCCTCGAACACCAGCTCGAGGCCGCGGTAGACGCCGCGGTGCACGACGCTGCCGTGGTCCTCGCGCTCCATCTCCTCGAACAGCCAGCGGATGCCGGGCCGCGCGCGCGCGCGCAGCATCTCGGCGTAGGAGCGCGCGGCGGCCACCATGACCGGCTCCTCGTTGCCGACCGTGAGGTAGAGCGTGCGATCGGCCGGCGGGTGCGCGGCCAGGAGCGCCTCGGTCTGCCGCTGCATCAGGCTCTCGCCCCAGAACAGGCTCGGGCTGAGCGCGATGATCGCGTCGAACAGGTCGGGCGCCTGATTGAGCGCGTCGATGGCCAGGAGGCCGCCCAGCGAGTGGCCGATCAGCACGCGGTAGCGGGCGGTCGTGTAGTGCGCCTCGACCGCCGGGATGAGCTCGCGCCGGAGGAAGGCGAGAAACCGCTCGGCGCCGCCGCTGGTCGGGAACTGGGCGTCGCGGGTCGGCGTGAAGTCGCGCGTGCGATCGACGTTGACCACGCCGACCACCATCACGCGCGGCATCAGGCCCTGCGACATCAGGAACTGGATGAGGCCGGTCACGTGGTGAAAGTGGACCTCGCCGTCCAGCAGGTAGACGACCGGGTAGCGCGTGGTGTCGTCCTCGGGCGGCGGCCGGTAGACCAGCAGCGCGCGGTCCTCACCCAGGATGGCCGAGTGCAGGCCGACCCGCTCGCCGATGACGAACGTGGTGTCCTGGGCGACCGGTCGGCCCTCTTCGGCGGCGGCGGCGCTCGCCACCTCGAGCGACGGCGCGGGCGGTGGCGCGGCCGCGCGCCCCGACGCGCACGCGAGTGCACTGCCGGAGAGCAGCGCGAGCGCGACCGCCATCCCCCTCCGCATCATGACTCGAGCGTACCGCAGGGTGCGCGCGCGAGCTTGCGCGCGCCATTCTCACGGGCGGATTCGCCGCCGGCGAACAGTCTGCAGATCCAGGCGCCTCGCGCTTTGTGATAAGAAGTTAGAGTCGCGATGCCCACCCAAGACCTGGGTCCCCCGAGCCAGACCATCCCGGACAGGGACATCGGCGCTCGTGCAGACGCGATCCAGCGCTTCGAGCTCGCCGTCATCGAGGGCACCGCCAGCGGGGTGCGCTACCAGTCGGACGGCCAGGTCGCCACCATCGGATCGCACGCGCTGTGCTCGCTGGTGGTCGCCGATCCGACGGTCTCGCGCTTTCACTGCGAGATCCGGCTGGCCGAGGACGGCGCGCGCGCGCGCGACACCGGCAGCCTGAACGGCACGGTGGTGGACGGGGTGCGCATCGTCGAGGGCTTCCTGCGCTCCGGCAGCGTCCTGCGGCTCGGGCGCACCGCCATCCGCTTCGACTTCGCGTCGACCGCCGGGCGCCTCATCCTGTCCGACGCGCGCCGCTTCGGCGAGCTCATCGGCGAGTCGACCGCGATGCGCGAGGTGTTCGCGTACCTCGAGCGGCTGGCGCCCACCAACGCCACCGTGCTGCTCGAGGGCGAGACCGGGACCGGCAAGACGGCGGCCGCGCGCTCGCTGCACCAGGCCAGCCCGCGGCGAAACGGGCCGTTCGTGATGGTCGACTGCGGCGCCATCCCGCCCAACCTGCTCGAGAGCGAGCTGTTCGGCCACGAGCGCGGCTCCTTCACCGGCGCCGACGCGCGCCGCATCGGCGCCTTCGAGGAGGCGTCGGGCGGGACGCTGTTCCTCGACGAGATCGGCGAGCTGCCGGGCGAGCTCCAGCCCAAGCTGCTCGGCGTGCTCGAGAACCGCAGCGTGCGCCGCATCGGCGGGACGGGGGCCATCCCGGTCGACGTGCGCCTCATCGCGGCCACCAACCGGGACCTGCGCTCGGAGATCAACGCCAGCCGGTTCCGGCCCGACCTCTACTTCCGCCTCGCGGTGGTGCGTGTCGAGCTGCCGCCGCTCCGCCGCCGGCCCGAGGACATCGCGCTCCTGGCCGGCGATCTGCTGTCGCGGCTCGGCGCCGAGCCGGAGCGGGTGGCCAGCCTGCTCGACGACGCCATGGTCGCGCGCCTGACGCGCTTCGCCTGGCGCGGCAACATCCGCGAGCTGCGCAACTACCTGGAGCGCAGCCTGGTGTTCGAGGACCTGCCGCTGCAGGAGGGCACCGCGCCGCGCACGGCGATGGTGTTCGACGCGCGGCTGCCGTTCTCCGACGCGCGCAGCCGCGCCATCGCCGAGTTCGAGCGCAACTACCTGACCGAGCTGCTCGACCGCCACGGCGGCCGGGTCGCCGAGGCGGCCGCGGCGGCCGGCATCGACCGCACCTACTTCTACCGGCTGCTGCGGCGCCACGGCCTGGCCACGCGCTGACCGGGCCGCGGCCGCGGACGGCTCGCGCTCTTCACTCCTCGGCGGCCGCGCGCGCCACCGCGTCTTCGAAAGCGGCCAGGAGCGACGG
>DATFRY010000465.1:0-26011 GCA_035262925.1 Kofleriaceae bacterium
TCGACCAGCGCGACGTCGAAGCCGCCCTCACCGAGGCCGTCGGCCAGACCGCGCAGGTGAGCCAGGTCCGCCTCCGACTCGACCGCGATCGCCGCGCTCTCGGGAGTGGCGGTCGCAAAGCGATGAGCGCCGCTGCTGGTCGTGTTGTGCAGGACCAGCACCTTCACCTTGCTCTCTGTGCGGCGCCTGGCCACCATTCACTTCGCCTCCATTCTTGATCGAATGGCACTTGCCGGGTAAGTGAGTCTCCACATTCAAAGGGGGGCGCGAACACTGCGCGCCATTCACACCCATGCGAACGCGAGCACCAACCATGACCCACGATCTACTCGATGAACACATCGTCGTGACGGGAGGCAGCGGCGCGCTGGGCGTCTCGGTGCTCGAGGCCCTGCTCACGCGCGGTGCTCGGTGTCACGTGCCCTGCGTCGAGCGCGAGGTGCCGGCCAGCTTCCCGCTCGCCACGCACGAGCGGGTCCAGACCGCGGTCGGCATCGATCTCGCGAGCGAGTCGTCTACCCGCAGCTACTACGAGTCGCTGCCTCCGCTGTGGGCGTCGATTCACCTGGCCGGCGGGTTCGCCACGGGGTCTCTCGCCGAGACCACGCTGGCCGACTTCCAGCGCATGATGTCGATGAACGCGGTGACCTGCTTCCTGTCCTGCCGCGAGGCGGTGCGCGCGATCCGGCGGGCCGACGGGCGCGGCGGCCGCCTGGTCAACGTCTCGGCCCGACCGGTGATGAGGCCGGTCGGCGGCATGGCCGCCTACATCGCGTCCAAGGCGGCGGTCGCGGCGCTGACCGAGAGTCTGGCCGAGGAGCTGCGCGCGGAGCAGATCTTCGTCAACGCCGTGCTTCCCTCGATCATCGACACGGAGGCGAACCGCAAGGCGATGCCCAAGGCCGACTTTGCCAGCTGGCCCAAGCCGTCGGAGGTCGCGGAGACCATTGCGGTTCTGGTCTCACCCCGAAATGCTCTGACCACGGGCGCGCTGGTCCCGGTGTACGGTCGGGCGTAGATTGACCGACACATCGGGCTCCTGCGCTCGCGCGTAACCTCGCGAGGCACCCGGCGTAGAGATGGATGGGTATGAACCGCAGAGGTCGAGCATGAGCCTTCCCCTCACGAGACTCGAGATCGAGCGCAACGAGTCGCGCCGCGACTTCATCAAGAAGGCCGCCGTTGGCACGGTGGTCGTGGCGCTGGGAGGCGCGCTCTTCCGCCTGGGCGGCGACGACCTGACGAAGGCCGCCCGCGCCCAGAAGCGCGGCGACGGCCGCCCGCGCCTGCCGCCCGGCCAGCGCGTCATCGAGGCGCTGCGCCCGATGGGCGGCGAGGAGGGCAGCCCGCGCCCGGAGGACTTCAAGCTCCAGGTGCACGGCGAGGTCGACCGGCCGTTCACGGTCGACTGGAAGCAGCTGCTCGCCATGCCGGTCACCCGGCAGGTCGCCGACGTCCACTGCGTCACCGCCTGGTCGCTGCTGGGCGCGTCGTGGACCGGCGTGCAGGTGAAGGCGCTGGCCGAGCGGGCGGGTGTCAAGAAGAGCGCGCACCACGTCATCTTCGAGGCGGCCCACGGCTACACCTCCAACGTCCGCCTCGACGAGGCGCTGCGGCCCGACGTGCTGGTCGCCTACCAGTTCAACGGCAAGCCGTTCGCGCGCGCGCACGGCTCGCCGGTGCGCGCGCTGGTGCCCGACCTCTACTTCTGGAAGAGCGCCAAGTGGCTGACCGGGATCAAGTTCGTGCAGCGCGACGAGCCTGGCTTCTGGGAGACGCGCGGCTACCACAACCACGCTGATCCCTGGCACGAAGAACGGTATGGGTGAGCCGGCGGCCGCGCCACCCGTGTGGCGCCGGGCCGGCACGGTGCTGCGCAAGCGGTGGCGGGCGTGGCTGCGCGCGCTGCACCGCGACGCCGGGTACATCGCGGTCGGCCTGACCTTCGTGTATGCGCTGTCCGGCCTGGCCATCAACCACATCGGCCAGTGGGACCCCAACTTCAAGAAGGTGGTGACCCGGCACGAGCTGGGCGCGCCGCTGCCCGCGGACGAGAAGGCGGCGGTGCGGCACGTCGTCCAGGCGCTCGGCATCGAGGAGCCGCTGCGCGAGGGCTACTGGGACACCGACGGCACGCTGCAAGTCATCACCGACGATCGCACGGTCGTGGTCGACCCCAAGACGCGGGTGGCGACCGAGGCCCAGGAGCATCCGCGCTTCTTCCTGCGCGTGGCCAACTGGCTGCACTACAACCGCGGCAAGGCGGCGTGGACCTACTTCGCCGACGGCTACGCGGTGTTCCTGCTGTTCCTCGCCTCCAGCGGCATCTTCATGCTCAAGGGGCGCAAGGGCGTCATCGGCCGCGGCGGCGTCCTCATCCTGCTCGGCGCCGCGGTGCCGCTCATCTACGTCCAGCTGTCGGGCGGGCCGTAGACCGCGGCCGCACGGCCATCCCAGGCGCGATCGCCCTGCGCGGGTGTGCGGCGGATCATGCGATGCGTGCTCCTCGCGGACCGCGCATGGCGGTATCCTCGACCGGCCGGGGCTGCCGTGGGGGTATCCATGATGTCGCGCGTGTGCGGGGGACTCGTATTGCTCGGGCTTCTCTCTGCCTGCGGCGACGACGACGACGGGGGGAGCGGGGCGGCAGACGCCGCAGCGGGCCAGGCGGATGCCGCGGCCGATGCGTCTCCCCCGGTGGCCATCTGCGAGGGCACGAGCGAGCTCCGGCTGGCCGCGCTGTTCGGGGGCGGCTTCGTCCCGGTCGACGCTCTCGTGTCGAACGCGAACGGCCGGCCGTTCCTGTACATCGACGGGACGTGTCGCTACTGGATCAGCGGGCTCCCCGGCCAGGCGCTGACCGGCACCCTCGGTGCCGAGGATGAGGAGCGCCTCACCTCGCAGCTCCGCGTGGCGTCGTGGTCTTCATTCTACGGCGGCGAGTGGATCGGAGACGGGATCGACGGGCCTGACCTGGCACTGTGGCGACCGGACGGCCGCGTCGACTGCTACGCTTCATGCCAGGGGCCGGGCGTCCCCGAGGCGCTCGCCGGCATCGGCGGCAGCCTGCATCAGGCGATCACGATCCTGCAGGCAGAGGCGGTACCGCTCGACGGCCCGATGCGTGTCCTCGCCTTCGTGCAGGGGTTCCCCGATCCCCTCGACGAGCCGCCGGTCATCGAGTGGACCTACCAGCCGCCGCTCTCGGAGCTCGCCGATCCGGGCGACGGGGACGGCGCCATCGAGCCCGCGCTCATCGCCGATCCGGATGCGGTGGCTGCGATGCGCGCGGCGTGGCTCGCGGCCCAGGAGGCCGGGTTTTCCTTCGTGGCGGCGCGCGACGAGGACGGGGTCATCTATCAGCTGGTCGCTCACGACGTCTTGCCCTTCGAGCGGGACGACGGTCGCGGCGTCGATCTGCCCCCGCCCTGATGCGGGTCGGGCGGCGGGCCGTGGCCGCCGCCGCCCGGTGTCTCGATGCGGATGCGATCGCCGGCGGCCGCGCGGAAGCGGGCGTGGCCGGCGACCTCGCGCCCGTTGTGCAGGTTGCGCCCGCGGGCGCCCGGCCCGCCGCCCTGCAGGCCGAACGGCGCGCGCGCGCGGCGCTCGCTCAGGATCGACACCTCGAGCGGGGCGCAGAGCTCGATCTCGCGCACGACGCCGTCGCCGCCGCGGTGGTGGCCGTCGCCGCCGCTGCCGCGGCGGAGCGACAGCTCGACCAGGCGCACGGGAAAGCGCGCCTCGAGCACCTCCGGATCGGTGATGCGGGTGTTGGTCATGTGGGTGTGCACGCCGGAGGCGCCGGGGGCGCGCGCGGTCGCGCCGGCCCCGCCGGCGATCGTCTCGTAGTAGCCGAAGCGCTCGTCGCCGAAGGTGAGGTTGTTCATGGTGCCCTGGCTGGCGGCGGCCAGCCCCAGCGCGGCCAGCAGCACGTCGACCACCCGCTGCGAGGTCTCGACGTTGCCGCCCGCCACCGCGCGCTCGGCCGACGGGGACAGGACGCTGCCCGGCGGCACGTGCAGGGTGACCGGGCGCAGGCACCCGCTGTTGAGCGGGATGGGCGCATCGACCAGGCAGCGCAGGACGTAGAGCACGGCGGCGACGGTGACCGCGCGCGGCGCGTTGAGGTTGCCGTCCAGCTCGCCGCCGGTGCCCTCGAAGTCGATGTCCATGCGCTCGCCGCGGATGCGCACGGTCACCGCGATCGGCGTGCCGTCGTCGAGCGCGTCGGCGAAGCGGTGCTCGCCGTCGGGCAGCCGCGCGATCTCGGCGGCGATCTGGGCGGCGGCGTTGTCCTGCACGTGGCCGAGGTAGGCCAGCACCGTGTCCTTGCCGGCGGCGGCGACCAGATCGCCGAGCAGACGGACTCCGGTCTGGTTGGCGGCGATCTGCGCCTCCAGGTCGGCCAGGTTGTCGGCCGGCCGGCGCGCCGGGTAGGGGCCGCCGGTCAGGGCGGCCAGGATCGCGTCGCGGTCGAGGCGGCCGCCGATCACGATCGGCATCGCGCGCAGCACCACGCCCTCGTCGCTCAGCCAGCGCGAGTCGGACGGCATCGAGCCCGGCGTGCTGCCGCCGATGTCGGCGTGGTGGCCGCGGCTGGCGGTGAAGAAGACGAGCTCGCCGCCGGCGTCGTGCACCGGTGTCACCACGGTCACGTCGGGGAGGTGCGAGCCGCCGCCCGCCGGATCGTTGGTCGCGAACACCGTGCCGGGCTCGGGGCGCGGGTGCGCGGCCAGCACCGCGCGCACCGACTCGCCCATGGCGCCCAGGTGGACCGGGATGTGCGGCGCGTTGGCCACCAGGCCGCCGTCGCGATCGAACACCGCGCAGGAGAAGTCGAGCCGCTCGCGGATGTTGGTCGACAGCGCGGTCCGCTGCAGCACCGCGCCCATCTGCCGCGCGATCGACATGAACAGGTTGCCGAAGATCTCCAGGCGGACCGGGTCGGGCGCCGAGCTGGCGCCGACCTCGAGCCGCGTGTCGGGCGCGAGGTCCCGCACGACCAGCAGCTGGTCGGCCGCGACCTCGAGCTCGAAGCCGGGATCGAGCGCGAAGGTGGCGGTGTCGTCGAGGACCAGCGCCGGGCCGGCCAGCCGCGTGCCCTCGGCCAGCGCCTCGCGGTGGTAGACGGGCGTCTCGACCCACCCGCCGTCGACGAAGAGTGAATGGACGCGGGCGGGAGGCGGCGGTTCGCGCCGCGAGGCGGTCTGCGAAGGCGGCGGCGGCGGGGCCTCGGCGCTCGAGGCGCGCGCCACCAGCTCGACGCGCAGGGCGGTCATCTCGACCGGGTGGCCGGGCCGCGCGTATCCGAACAGGCGCTGGTGCTCGCGGGCGAAGCGCTCCTCCATGTCGGCGCCGACGTCGATGGTCAGCGCGGTGTCGGCCCCGCGGTAGCGCAGGTCGACCGATCGGCGCGCCACGGCCGCGTCGCGCGCGAACCCCTCGCCGGCCATCGCGCTGCGGCCGCGCTCCTCGAGCGCGTCGAAGTCGAGCGCGGCGATCGCGTCGCCGTCGAGCAGCTGGCGGCCGGCGTCGGCCTCGCCGTGCCAGGTGACGTCGGCCAGCCCCATGCCCCAGGCCGACAGCACGCCGGCGCGGCGGTCGCACAGCAGCGTGCGGATGCCGAGCGACCGGGCCAGCGCGCAGGCGTGCTGGCCGCCGGCGCCGCCGAAGATGACCAGGGCGAAGTCGCGCGGATCGCGCCCGCGCGCGATCGAGACCTGGCGGATGGCCTCGGCCATGCTGGCGCTGGCCACGGCGGTGAAGCCGGCCGCCAGCTCCTCGGGGCTCATGACCGTGCCGTCGGCGGCCAGCTCGCCGACCATGCGGGCGAGCGCTCGATCCACCGGCTCGCGCGCCAGCGGGAACGGGAAGCGATCGCCGACCAGCCGGCCGAGCGCGAGGTTGCAGTCGGTGACGGTGAGCTCGCCGCCGCTCTGCCCGTAGCACAGCGGGCCCGGATCGGCGCCGGCGCTGTCCGGCCCGACCGCCAGGCGGTAGCCGCGATACCGGCACAGCGAGCCGCCGCCGGCCGCCACCGTGTGGATGTCCATGGCAGGCGCGCGCACCGCCACGCCCGACACGTGCATCTCGTAGACCCGGTCGGCCTGGCCGCGCTCGACGCACGACACGTCCGTGGAGGTGCCGCCCATGTCGAAGCCGATGGCGCGCTCGTGGCCGGCGCGGCGCGCGACCTCCGCGCACGCGACCACCCCGGCCGCCGGCCCGCTCAGGATCGCGTTGGGCCCGCGGAACCGGTCCGCCTCGGTCAGCCCGCCGCTCGACTGCATGAGGCGCAGGCTGGCGCCCGGCAGCTCGCGCCGCAGCGCCGCCAGGTAGCGGCGGAGGAGCGGCGTGAGGTAGGCGTCGACCACGGCGGTCTGCGCGCGGGCGAGGAAGCCCAGCTCGCACGCCACGTCGCACGACAGCGACACGTCCGCGAAGCCGGCCCGCTCCGCGGCCGCCGCGACCTCGCGCTCCAGCTCGGGTGATAGATACGAGTGGAGGAGGCACACCGCCAGGCTGTCGGCGCCGCGCGCGCGCACCTCGCGCAGCGCGGCCTCGAGGCCGGCGGGATCCGGGCGGGCCAGGAGCGCGCCGTCGGCGGCCAGCCGCGCGTCGACCTCGACCACCTCGCGCGCCAGCGGCGGCGGCCGATCGATGTCGATGGCGAAGATGGCCGGCCGCGACTGGTCGCCGATGGCGAGCACATCGCGGAAGCCGCGGGTGACCGCGAGCGCGCAGGGCTGGCCGCGCCGCTCGAGCAGCGCGTTGGTGGCCAGCGTGGTGCCCATGCGCACGTCGGCCGGCGGGATGGGCGCGTCGGGGCCGATGCCGAGCAGGCGCCGGATGCCCTCGATCGGGGCGGTGTCGCTGGAGAGCACCTTGACCGCGCGCACGTCGCCGCTCGCGGGATCGCGGCCGAGGCAGTCGGTGAAGGTGCCGCCGCGATCGATCCAGAACTGCCAGCGAGGGCCGGGCTGCACGCCGCGACTGTAGCCGCCGCGGCGGGCGCGTGGCCAGGACCGAGCTATCCTGGTCCATGTTCTTCTGCTCCAGCTGCGGCGGCGAGCTGTCGGATGGTGGTCACGCCTGTCCCGCGTCGGCCGCGTCGTCGTCGTCGGCCGCGTCGACCTCGTCGGCCGCGTCGGCCTCGTCGGCGGCGAAGCAGGTGCAGTGCCCACACTGCCTGTCGAGCCTCCAGCGCGAGGCCGGCGACAGCCACTGCGCCTGGTGCGGAGGCCGGCTGCCCGCCGAGCAGAAGAGCCTGATCGAGATCGTCGTCGGCGAGAGGGGCCAGGTCGCGGCCGCGTGGCCGTCCAGCCCGTGGCTCGGCGATCCGGTCGGGATCCGCGCGCCCGCGTGTCCGCGCTGCGGCGAGCCGGTGCGGCGTGCGGACAGCCCGCGCCGCGCGTTCATGCGCCACGCCTCGGCCCAGCCGCCGTGGAACGCGTCGTGGGGCGGGCGCTGCGAGAGCTGCGCGCACTCGTTCCGCGTCGTCATCGGCCACGCCGTCCACCGCGTGCCGCGCAAGATCGAGGTGCGGCCGGCCAGCCGCTTCTACCCGGTGTTCGACGCCGGCGCGGCGGCCTGCGGCGTCGAGCTCAGCGTGACCGAGATCGGCGAGGGCGGCGCCGCCGAGCGAACCAGCCTGTTCCTGTCGATGGCGGAGCTGGCCCGGTTGCTCGAGGAGATACCGCGCCGGCTGGCGGTCTGCTTCGAGCAGGCCGACTGGACCGAGGACTGGACCTGACGGCGGCGGCCGGTCCGTCGATCGTTCGGACCGCCGCCTGCCGCATCAGCTCGACGGCGATGGCTCGTCGTCGCGCGGATCGCGCTCGCCGCGCACGGCGCTGGGGGGCACGCCGAGCAGGCGCTTGTAGGCGCGGCTGAAGGCGGCCTCGGACTCGTAGCCGAGCCGCGCCGCCACCTCGGCCACGGTGAGGCGCGGATCGCGCAGCCACAGGGTGGCGAGCCGCATGCGCCAGCGCGCCAGGTAGCGGACCGGTGACATTCCGACCACCGCGGCGAAGCGCTCGGCGAAGATCGATCGCGAAGTGCTCGCGACCTCGGCGAGCGTCTCGACCGACCAGCGGTGGCCGGGGCGGCGGTGGAGCTCGGCCAGCGCGCGGCCGATCTGCGGGTCGCGGATCGCGACCAGCCAGCCGGTCGTGTCCTCGCTGCGGCTCTCGGCCTCGACCCATGCGCGGATGAGGCGGGTGATGACGACGTCGGCCAGGCGGGTCAGGATGGTCGCGGTGCCCACGCGGTGAGAGGTCACCTCGGCGGTCATGGCGTCGAGCAGCGCGGGCAGGGTGGGGTCGTCGGCGCCCGCGCCGCGGACCAGGAGCAGCGGCGGCATCAGGTCGAGGAGCGGGTGGAGCGCCGGCTCGTCGAAGCTGACGCTGCAGCAGGCCAGCAGGGTGCGCGCGCCGCCGCCGCCGGCGCGCACGTCGTACATGCGCTCGCCGATCTGCTCGGCGGGCAGCTGGTCGATCGTCGCGGTGGGCTGGCGGATCGCGTCGGCCATCGCGTGGCCGGTGCCGCGCGGGATCAGCAGCGCGTCGCCGGCGCGCAGCGCCATCCAGTCGAGCGGGGGCGCGTGCAGCCAGCACTCTCCGTCGGCGACGAAGTGAAACCTCGCCTCCGGCTGGGCGGGGAAGTCGATGCCCCATGGCCGGGTCAGCTCGCAGCGACCATAGGAGACCCCGGACAGCCGAAGGTCCTGCAATACCTCGCTCAGCGGATCGCCGGGCGGCCGGTCAGCCGGGTCGGACGAACGGCCATGCATTCCCGACAAACTATCATGGGAAAGCGCGACCACAGACGTACAGGATGACCTGCCGCACGATGGCGGCGCTGGAGGACAGATGAACATCGGCATCATCGGCACCGGACTCATGGGGCGGGCGCTGGGCGTCGGCTGGGCGCGCGCCGGGCATCGCGTGCTGTTCGGCTCGCGCGACCTCGAGAAGGCGCGCGCCGCGGCGGCCAGCGCGCCCGCCGGCTCGGCGCAGGCGGGCGACACCGACGCCGCCGCGGCGTTCGGCGAGGTGGTGGTCTACACCGTGCGCGACCTGCTCCCGTCTCGCCTCCTGCGCGAGCCGGGCGCGCTGGCCGGCAAGATCGTCGTCGACCTGAACAACCGGGACGTGGGCAACGACGAGGGCCGGCCGACCGCTCCGGTCTTCGCTCCGCCGCGGCCCGGGCCGTCGCTGGCCGAGAAGATCGCGGCCGACGCGCCGGGCGCGCGCGTGGTGAAGGCGTTCAACACCCTCCCGTTCAAGGTGCTGGAGCTGGAGCGCGCCGTGCTGGAGCCGCACCGGGTGTCGGTCTTCGTGTGCGGCGACGACCCGGCCGCTCGCAGCGCGGTGAAGGGGCTGGCCGGGGACCTCGGCCTGGTCGGGGTGGACAGCGGCGCCCTGGCCAACGCCTGGATGCTGGAGTCGGTGGCCGACTTCATCCGCCTGCAGATCGGCGCGATGGGGCTCGGCATGTTCGCAACCATCTCGGTCCATGTGCTGCCGAAGGGAGGCGCCCGATGAGCGTCGAGCGCGGGGAAGGCGGACAGACCCTCGGCGCGAGCATCGCCGGTCAGACGGTCGTCATCGTCGGCGGCAGCTCGGGTATCGGCCTGGCGACGGCGCGGGCGGCGGCCGGGCGCGGCGCCAGGGTCGTGCTGATCGCGCGCTCGCCGGGCAAGCTCGAGGCGGCGGCGCGCACCGTGGCGGGAGACGTCGCGGTCGCGGCGGCCGACATGCTCGATCCGCGCGCGCTTGCCGGCGCGATCGGCGGCGCCGGCGCGATCGATCACCTGGTCCTGACCGCGGTGGCCGACGAGGTCCAGCGCATCGGCCCGATCGCCGGGCTGACCGACGACCAGATGGAGCGCTCGATCGACAAGCTGCGCGGGTTCTTCTTCGCCGCGCGGGCCGCCGCTCCGGCCATGCGCGAGCGCGGCTCGATCGCGATCATCTCGGGCGCCTCTGGTTTGAAGCCGACCCGCGGCATGTCGGTGCTGGGCGCGATCAACGCGGCGGTGACCAGCTTCGCCCGCACGCTGGCGCTCGAGCTGGCCCCGGTGCGGGTCAACGCGATCACGCCCGGCGTGGTCGACACGCCGCTCCACAGCGACGCGACGCGCGCGGAGCTGCGCCGGTGGGCGGAGTCGGCCGATCTGCCGGCGCGCCACTTCGGCCGGCCGGAGGACATCGCGCAGGCGATCCTGTTCCTCATGACCAACCCGTACGTCACCGGCCACGACCTGGTCATCGACGGCGGCCTCCTCATCCGCTCGCCCGAGGTGAAGCCGTGACCGCCGGCCAGCTCGCGGGCAAGCGAGTGGTCGTGGTCGGCGGGACCAGCGGCATGGGGCTGGGTGCGGCGCGTGCGGCCGCGAGCGCCGGCGCCGAGGTGATCGCCGCCGGGCGTCGTCCCGCGGCCGAGCGCCCGGCTGTTGAGGTGGGCGTCCTCCGCCACGCGGTGGTCGACGCGACCGACGAGTCGTCGGTGGTGGCGCTGTTCGACGAGATCGGTGAGCTCGACCATCTGCTGGTCACCGCGGCGCCGTCGGGACCGGGAGGCGACTTCCTCGACCACGACGTCGCCGCGGCCCGCCGCTACATCGACGGAAAGTTCATGGCGAGCTGGGCGTGCGCCCGCTACGCGGCGCCCCGCATGCGCGCGGGCGGGTCGATCGCGTTCCTGACCGGCGCGGCCTCGGTCCGCCCGCGGCCGGGGCTGGCGATCGTGTCGGCCGCCTTCGCGGCGGTGGAGGCCCTCGCGCGCGCCCTCGCCATCGACCTCGGCCCGCTGCGGGTCAACGTCATCAGGCCGGGGCTGGTCGACAGCGACATGTGGCGCTTCCTGCCCGACGACGCGCGCGAGCAGCTGTTCGACAAGGCGCGGCAGAGCTTCCCGGTTCGCCGCGTCGGCAGCATCGACGACATCGGCCACGCGGCGGTCTTCCTCATGACCAACCCGTACGTCACCGGGGCCGTCCTGGAGGTGACGGGCGGCGAGCAGCTGGTCGACGGGATCTGAGCTGTGCGGCCGCCACGCGGGCGCGACGCGGCCGCCGCTCGCTGCTACGGCGGCGGCTGCTCGATCTCGATCAGGTAGCCGTCGGGATCGCGGGCGAAGCAGCGGAGGCCGCCCCATGGTGGGCGGGTGGGCTCGGCCAGGAACAGGACGCCGCGGCGCTCGAGCTCGGTGTAGGCGCGGCGGGCGTCGCGGACGCGGAAGACGAGGTTGACCGGGGTGTGGTCGGGCTCGGGCGGCGGGGCGAGGGTCACGCCGGGCTTGTCCGGGGATGGCGGGCTCTCGCTGACGAGATAGAGGAGCATGTCGCCGCGGGCGAGGAGGGCGATGCCGGGCTGGTTGATCTGGACGTCGAAGCCGAAGGAGTCGCGGTAGAACGGGACCGAGCGGCGGAGGTCGCGCACGACGAGCATGGTCGCGGTGCTGACCAGGAGTCCCTCGAGCGGGCGGGCGGGCGCCGGCTCCTGGCTCGCGGCGCAGGCCGAGACGACGGCCGCGCAGGCGATGGCGATGACACGGCTGCGCACGGGCCGACGATCGCGCGGAACGGGGTTGCCCGTCCAGTGCCGGGGGGCCGGCAGGGCGGGATCGCGCCCGATCGACCATGTCCGAAAACCGCGAGCGCCGGCCGTCGGCGCGGCGTACGGTCCGTGTGGTCGCCATGCTCGATCCGAGGATCTGTTACCGGGCGCTGAGGACGCGCGACGAGCGGTTCGACGGCCGCATCTTCGTGGCCGTGACGTCGACCGGCATCTACTGCCGGCCGATCTGTCCGGCCGGCCCGCCCCGGTTCGAGAACTGCCGCTTCTTCCCCTCGGCCGCCGCCGCCCAGGAGGCGGGCTTCCGCCCCTGCCTGCGCTGCCGCCCCGAGACCGCGCCCGAGCAGGGGTCGTGGCGCGGAACCTCGAACACGGTGTCGCGCGGCCTCGCGCTCATCGCCGAGGGCCACCTCGACGGGGACGACGCGAGCGTCGAGGATCTGGCCGAGCGGCTGGGCGTGGGCGCGCGCCAGCTCCGTCGGCTGTTCCAGCAGCACCTGGGCGCGTCGCCGATCACGGTCGCGCAGACCCGCCGCGTCCTGTTCGCCAAGCAGCTCATCCACGACACCCGGCTGCCGATGGCCGAGATCGCCATGGCGGCCGGCTTCGGCAGCGTCCGCCGCTTCAACGAGACCTTCCAGCAGCTGTTCCGGCGGCCGCCCAGCGCGATCCGGCGCAAGCTGATCGTGGCGCTGCCGGAGGGCTCGGTGGGCGCGAGCGGCGTCACCGTGCACCTGCGCTACCGCCCGCCGTTCGACTGGCCGGCCCTCCTGTCCTTTCTGCGCGCGCGGGCCATCGACGGCATCGAGGAGGTGGCCGGCGACATCTATCGCCGCACCATCTCGATCGACGGGCAGGTCGGCACCGTGGAGGTCTGCCACCGGCCCGACATTCGCAGCCTGGCCGCGGCCATCCGCTTCCCCTGCGTGCGCGCGCTTCAGGGCATCGTCGCGCGCATCCGGCGCGTGTTCGACATCGACGCCGACGTCGGCGCCATCGGGGCGCACCTGGCGCGCGATCCGCTGCTGGCGCCGCTGGTCGCCGCGCGCCCCGGGCTGCGCGTGCCGGGCGCCTGGGATGGATTCGAGCTGGCCGCGCGCGCGATCCTCGGCCAGCAGATCACCGTGGAGGCCGCGCGCCAGCTCGGCGGCCAGCTGGCCCGCGCGTGCGCCGGCCGCCGCAACGGCCACGGCCACGGCGCGAACGGCGTCGCCGGCGGCGACGGCGCGAACGACGGCGACGGCGTCGGCGAAGGCGTCGGCGGGCTGCACCTCACGTTCCCCGATGCGGCCGGGGTCGCGGCCGCCGATCTCGAGGCGCTCGGCATGCCGGGCGCCCGGCGCCGCGCGCTGGCCGAGCTGGCGCGTGCCGCGCTGGCCGAGCCGCTCCTCTTCCAGCCGCTCGGCACCGTCGAGGAGACGGTCGCGCGGCTCCGGGCCGTGCGCGGCATCGGCGAGTGGACCGCGCAGTACATCGCCCTGCGCGCGGCGCGCGAACCGGACGCGTTTCCGGCCAGCGATCGCGGCCTCCTGCGCGGGGCGGCCCGCGGCCGGGGCGGGGAGCCCACGCCGGCCGCGCTCGAGGCGCGCGCCGAGAGGTGGCGCCCGTGGCGCGCGTACGCCGCACAGCACCTGTGGGCCGCCGACGCGACCCGCGCCCGCACCGCCTCGCCAGGCGGTCGGCCCGCCCATCGACCTCAACCATCGCAGCCGTGGAGCCAGCCATGACCGACGCCGCCGACACCTTCCGCCGCCTCCACGAGGGGCCCGGCATCCTCTTGCTCGCCAACTGCTGGGACGCGGGCAGCGCCCGGCTGATCGAGAGCCTGGGCGCGCGCGCCATCGCGACCACCAGCGCGGGGGTCGCGTGGGCGCACGGCTATCCCGACGGCGATGCGCTGCCTGTGGGCGAGCTGACCGGCGCCGTGCGCGCCATCGCGCGCGTCATCCGCGTGCCTCTCACCGTCGACATCGAGGGTGGATACTCCGCGGACCCGGCCGCGGTCGGCGAGGCGGTCGCCGCGGTCATCGGCGCCGGCGCGGTCGGCATCAACCTCGAGGATGGATCGTCGCCGCCCGAGCTCCTGGCCGCGAAGATCGGGCAGGCCAGGCGCGCGGCGGAGCGGGCAGGCGTGGCGCTGTACGTGAACGCGCGCACCGACGTCTACCTGCGAGGCCTCGTGCCCGAGTCGGGCAGCGTGGCCGAGACGCTGGCCCGCGCGCGCATCTACCGCGACGCGGGTGCCGATGGCCTGTTCGTGCCGAAGCTGGCCGAGCCGGCGGCGGTCCGCGAGATCGCGTCGTCGGCCGGCATGCCGCTCAACGTCCTGGCCTGGCCCGGCCTCGCGCCCGCGGCGGAGCTGGCCGCGCTCGGCGTGCGCCGGCTGAGCGCCGGATCGGCGATCGCGGAGTCGGCGTGGAGCCGGGCCTCGGCCCTGGCCGCCGCGTTCCTCGAGGCCGGACGATCGGATCCCCTGTCGGAGGACGCGATGCCGTACCCGGCCATCAACGCGCTGTTCGCGGCGCGTTGAGCGGGCGCGGCGAGTGTCGGCCGCCCGCCCGCGCCCGCGCCCGCCACGGCGGCTCGTCAGTCGGCCCGGCGCAAGAGGACCTCGACCTCGAGGCGCCAGGTCGCGCCGTCGGCCTCGAGGATGTGGCCCTGCCAGAGCAGCGAGTCGCGCGTGATGCGCGAGAACGTCCAGCGGATCGGCCGCCCGCCGCGCGTGCCGAGCTGGACGATGTCGTCGCCCTGCCGGCGCCCCTCCAGCTCGATGCGGATCGCGCTCTCCGGATCCCACCACAGGGTGCGCCACGACTCGCTGTTCGGGTCGAAGACGCGCAGCGTGGTCCCGAACCAGTGGAGGAGGGCCATGCGGCCCGCGGCGCGGTCGGCGCGCGAGGGCGTGATCCACGTGTCCTGCACCGCGCGCCCGTCGAGCGCCCACGCGAAGCTCACCTCGATGCTCGCGGTCTGTGGCGGCCCCGCCACCATGTGGTTGCGCACTTCGCCCGTCCAGCGGCCGATCAGCCGGCCGTAGGTGTCGGCGTGAGCGCCCAGGCTCGGGTGCGGCCCGGCCGCAAGCAGCGCCTCGGCGGCGGCCGAGGCCGAGGCCGTGGCCGTGGCCGAGGGATGTCCGGTGGAGGCGGTCATGTCCACGGTGTAGCGATCCCGGGCCAGGGAGACTTGGAGAAACTTGCCGCGGCGCCGCGCCGCCGCGCGGGTCAAGATCCACTCTGACGGACGGACCGGAGCGCCATGGACGCCACGACGATATTCCGCAGCGGATCGATCTCGGTGGTCGATTGCCGGTGCAGCGCCGGCCCCGACGACGTGCCCTTCGTCGAGGCGCACGATTCGTTCTCGGTGTCGTACGTGCGAACGGGCAGCTTCGGCTACCGCGCGCGCGGCCAGCTGCACGAGCTGGTGGCCGGTTCGCTGCTGGTCGGCGCCCCGGGCTCCGAGTTCATGTGCACGCACGACCACGCCACCGGCGACGAGTGCCTGTCCTTCCACCTCGACGAGCGGACCGCCTCTCTGGTCGGGGGCTCGGCCGAGAGCTGGCGGCGCGGCCCGCTGCCCCCGCTGTCACAGATACTCGTCCTGGGCGAGCTGGGCCAGGCGGCCGCCGACGGCCGCAGCGATCTCGGCCTCGACGAGGTCGGGCTTCTGCTGGCCGGTCGCATGGTCGACGTGATGTCGGGGCGGGGGCGGCGGCCGCCGGACGCGCGCGCGCCGGACCGGCGCCGCGCGGTCGAGGCGGCGCTGTGGATCGACGCCAACTCGCACGAGCCGCTCGATCTGGAGCGCACCGCGCGCGAGGTCGGGCTGAGCTCGTTCCACTTCCTGCGCCTGTTCGCCCGCGTGCTCGGGGTGACGCCGCACCAGTACCTGGTGCGCTCGCGCCTGCGCCGCGCGGCCCGCCTCCTGGCCGGCGACGAGCGCTCGATCACCCAGATCGCGTTCGACGTGGGCTTCGGCGACCTGTCGAACTTCGTGCGCACGTTCCACCGCGCGGCCGGCGTCTCGCCGCGCGGCTTCCGGCGAGCGGCGCGCGGCGAGCGCAAGATCCTCCAAGAGCGGATCGCCGCCTCCTCGTAGGCTGACCTCCGAAAGGGAGGTGCAGCATGTTCGATCATCTCGGACTCAACGTGAAGGACCTCGACGCGAGCGTCCGCTTCTACCGGGCGGCGCTCGCGCCGCTGGGCCACGTGCTCTGCTCGCGCGACGACTCGGGCGCGGGCCTCGGCCCCGAGGGCGAGCCGGCCCTGTGGCTGTACGCGGCCGGCAGCGCGGGCGGCGCCGCGCATGTGGCGTTCCGGGCGGCCGATCGCGCGTCGGTGGACCGCTTCTTCGCCGCCGGACGCGAGGCGGGCGGGCGCGACAACGGGGCACCCGGGCTGCGCGTCGACTACGGCCCGACCTACTACGCGGCGTTCCTCATCGATCCCGACGGCAACAACGTGGAGGCGGTCTGCATGAAGTGAGGGCCGCAATCCGCCCTCCGCCCGCCGCTACGCGACGCGCCGGCGCGTGGCGAAGCGCGAGCGGTACTCGAGCGGCGTCGTGCCGAGCGAGCGGCGGAACGCGCGGTGCATGGTCTCGACGGTGCCGAAGCCGCTCGCGCCGGCGATCTGCTTGGCCGAGCGGCCGGTCAGCTCGAGCTCGCGCCGCGCGGCCTCCATCCTGAGTCGCAAGGTGAAGGCGGCCGGGGTCGCGCCGGTCTCGCGCCGGAACACGCGCGCGAAGTTGCGCACGCTCATGGAGGCGCGCCGGGCCAGCGCCGGGACCGACAGATCGGCGCGCAGGTTCTCGCTCATCCAGCCGACCACGGCGGACACCGCGTCGTGATCGGCCCGCTGGCCGGCCAGCGGCGCGCTGAACTGGCTCTGCCCGCCCGGGCGGCGCAGGTACATGACCAGCCAGCGCGCCACCTCGAGGGCGAGCGCCGGCCCGTGGTCCTGCTCGACCAGGGCGAGCGCCAGGTCGATACCGGCGGTCACACCGGCCGAGGTCCACACTCGCCGGTCGCGCACGAAGATGCGATCCGCCTCGACCCGGCACTCGGGGTGGAGGCGGCGCAGCTCGTCGCAGGCGGCCCAGTGAGTGACGGCGCGCCGTCCGCGCAGGAGGCCGGCCGCGCCCAGCAGGAACGCGCCGGTGCAGACCGCGGCGATGCGGCGCGCGCGCCGGGCCAGGCGGGCGATCGGCGCGGCCAGCGCGCCCGCGTCCGACAGCGCGGAGTGGAGCGCGCCGCCCACCAGCATGGTGTCGATCGGGCCGCGCACGCGCGCCAGCGCGCGGCCGGCGACCAGCTCGACCCCGCCGGCGGTCGCGACCGGGCCGGCCCGCGACGCGGCGAGCTCGACCCGGTAGCCGCCGCGCCCGCCCAGCAGGCGGTCGGCGGTCGAGAACACCCCCACCGGTCCGGCCACGTCGAGCAGCTCGACCCCCTCGTAGCACACCATCAGGACGCGACGCGCCGCCACGCCTCGATCCTACGGGGAGGCGGCCCGGCGCACAACGGCGGCCGCGGCGCCGTCATGGCCGAAATCGTCAGGACTTTGTCCGACGGCCAGCGCGTGCCGGCGCTAGCCTCTGACATGGAGAGGACATCGGGAATGCACGGGAGGACGAGATGAACCTCTGGATCGAACGCGTGGCGCTCGCCGGCGCGACCGCCCTCACCGCGTGCACGCTCGCGATGGTGCCGTCATGGCGCGGTGCGCTGGCCGATCCGTGCCACCAGGGCGCGATCGCCGCCGCCGTCACCATCGCCATCCTGTTCGCGACCCGCCGGATGGGCAGCCGCGGCGTCGCGCTCGAGCGCGTGGTGATGGCGCTGTTCCTGGCCGGCATGCCGCTCATCTACATCGCCGGCTGGCTGGTGACCGGGGGCGGCGGCGCGGGCCGGGCGTGGCTGGCGATCGAGCTGGCCGGCCTGCCGGTCTACGCGGCGCTGGCGTTGCTCGGGCTGCGCCGCTCGGCCTGGTTCCTGGCCGCCGGCATCGCCGCCCACGGCCTGGGCTGGGATGCGTGGCACCTCCACTCCGACTACATCCCGCGCTGGTACGCGATCGGCTGCCTGCTGGTCGATGTCGGCCTCGCCCTCTACGTCGCCGCGCGCGCCGCGACCTGGCGCTCGTCCGCGCGCCCGGCCGCCCGCGCGCGTCCCGAGCTCAGGAGGGCCGCTTCTCGGCGACCTCGACCACGAAGAAGGCGCAGATCGTGAGGCTCACCGTCACCGGGATCGACCGCAGATCGCCGGCCGCCGCCGGCGACAGGCCGACCGCGCCGTCGCGGTAGAGCGGCAGCTCTCGCCGCGCACGAACGCCTCCGACGGGAGATGGGCCCATATCGGTGCCGGCGGCCCTCGCGCATCGGCGCATTCATTCGCCGCGCCACATGGCTGTCAACGCGGCGAGCCGCCCGGAAGCGCGGCCCGGAAGCGCGGCCCGGAAGCGCGCCCGGAAGCGCAGCCCGGCCGCAAGCCCGCCAGAGCGGCGACGAACGGCGGCCCGAAAGTGAAGCGCACGCCGTTCGCGGGTATCTTCATCGCCGATGTCCGCCCGCGCGCCGCTCACGCCGCTGCCGATCGATCCGCACCTGCCGGCGGTGTGCGCGGCGCTCGCCGACGGCAACCTGGTGCTGGTCGCCGAGCCGGGCGCGGGCAAGACCACGCGCGTCCCGCCCGCGCTGGTCGACGCCGGCGCCGGCGGGGGAGGGCGCGTCGTGGTGCTCGAGCCGCGCCGCCTGGCCGCGCGCGCGGCCGCGCGCCGGGTCGCGCACGAGATGGGCACCCAGGTGGGCGGCGCGGTCGGCTACGAGGTCCGCTTCGACCGCCAGGTCGGGCCCGACACGCGCGTCCTGTTCGTGACCGAGGGGCTGCTGGCGCGCCGCCTGGTGTCGGATCCCGACCTGGCCGGCGTCGGCGTGGTGCTGGTCGACGAGTTCCACGAGCGCCACCTGACCGGCGACCTCACGCTCGCGCTCCTGCGCCGGGCCCAGCGCGGCGCGCGGCCCGACCTGCGCATCGGCGTCATGTCGGCGACCATCGATCCGGCGCCCGTGGCCGCGTTCCTGGGCGGCTGCCCGGTGCTGGCCGCGCGGGGCCGCGTGCACCCGGTCGACGTCGAGCACGCGGCCCAGCCGCCCGACGGCCCGCTCGAGCGCGAGGTCGCGCGCGCGGTCGGACGCCTGGCCCGCGAGGGCACGGACGGCCACGTGCTGGTCTTCCTGCCCGGCGCCGCCGAGATCCGGCGCGCGATCGCCGCGTGCGGCGAGCTGGCCGGCCGCCACGACCTCGCGCTCCTGCCGCTCCACGGCGCGCTCTCGCCCGCCGAGCAGGACCTGGCGCTGGCGCCCAGCCCGCGCCGCAAGGTCGTGTTCGCCACCAACGTGGCCGAGACGTCGATCACCATCGACGGCGTCGCGGCGGTGGTCGACACCGGCACCGCGCGCGTGGCGCGCCACGCCCCGTGGTCGGGCCTGGGCGCGCTGCGCGTCGAGCCCATCAGCCGCGCCAGCGCGGCCCAGCGCGCCGGCCGCGCCGGCCGCACGCGTCCGGGCCGCTGCCTGCGCCTCTACACGCGGCACGACCACGACACGCGCCGCGAGTTCGACGTGCCCGAGGTGCTGCGCGCCGACCTGGCCGACGCGCTGCTCGCCCTCCGCGCGGCCGGCGTCGCGCGCGCCGAGGCGTTCGAGTGGTTCGAGGACCCGCCGCCGGCGGCGCTGGCCGCGGCCGAGGCGCTGCTCGATCGCCTCGGGGCGCTCGACACGCGCGGCGCGCTCAGCGACGTCGGCCGCCGCATGAGCCGCTTCCCGCTGCACCCGCGCCAGGCGCGCGTGCTGGTCGAGGCCGAGCGGCGCGGCGTCGCCGACGACGGCTGCCTGGCGGCGGCCGCGCTGGCCGAGGAGGTCGGCTCGCGCGCGCCGGCCGCCCACACGTCCACCTCCGACGTGCTCGACCGGGTCGACGCCAGCCGGGGAGCGCGCGGCCCGGTGACGCGCGCGGCCCAGCAGCTGCGCCGCCTGGTCGACCGGCGGGCCGCGGCGCCACCGGCCGACGACGGCGAGCGCGAGCGCGCGCTCCTCGTCGCCCTCCTGGCCGGCTTCCCCGACCGGGTCGCGCGCCGGCGGCGGCCGGGCGGCGCCGACCTCCTCCTGTGCGACGGGGCCGGCGGCGGCGCGGCGGTGCTGCACCCGTCGAGCGCGGTGCGCGACGCGGAGCTCGTCGTCGCCGTCGACGCGGAGGAGCAGGGGCGCGGGCAGGCCCGGCAGGTGAGCGTGCGCGCCGCCTCCGCGGTGGACCCGGTGTGGCTGTTCGATCTCCGCATCGGCGACATCGCCGACAGCGACGAGCTCCGCTTCGATGCGTCGGCGGAGCGCATCGAGCGCATCCGTCGCCTGTCGTACGACGGGCTCGTGCTCGAGGAGACGCGCGACGTCGACCCGCGCCGGCTCGATCTCGCCGCCGCCGGCGCGATCCTCGCCCGGGCCGCCAGCGGCGCCGGGCTCGATCGCTTCTTCCCGCGAGCCGCGCTGGCCGGCATGCGCGCCCGCGCCGACCTGGTGGCGCGCGTCCGCCCACAGGCCGGCATCGCGCCCATCGGCGACGCCGAGCTCGAGGCGGTCATCGCCGCCGCGTGCGCCGAGGGGGCGACCAGCTTCGCCGACCTGCGCGCCGTCGGGCTGGTCGATCGGCTGTGGCGCGCGCGCGGCGCGGACCAGCGCCGCACCCTCGATCGTCTGGCGCCCGAGGCCATCAGCCTGCCCGGCCGCAAGCGCGTGCCGGTCCACTACGAGCCGGACCGACCGCCCTGGATCGAGTCGCGGATGCAGGATTTCTTCGGCCTGCGCGCCGGCCCCGCCGTCGCCGACGGCGCCGTCCCGCTCGTCCTCCACCTCCTCGCCCCCAACCAGCGCGCAGTGCAGGTGACGAGCGACCTCGCCCGCTTCTGGGAGGTGCACTACCCGTCGATCCGGCGCGAGCTCTCGCGCCGCTATCCCCGCCACGCCTGGCCCGAGGACCCGCTCCACGCCCCGCCGGCCCGCCCGCGCCGCTGATCGGCGGTAGACTGCGCGGGCCGTGAGCGACGCGACCTCGACCAGGACCTTCGTCTTCATGCTCGCCAGCACCCGGGAGGGCGGCAACAGCGAGCTGCTCGCCCGCCGGGCCGCCGCGGCGCTCCCCGCCGGCAGCGAGGAGCGGTGGCTGCGGCTGACCGAGCACGCGCTGCCGCCGTTCGCCGACACCCGCCACTCGACCGGCTACGCCGCTCCCGAGGGCAACGCGAAGATCCTGTGCGACGCCACGCTGGCCGCGACCGACCTCGTCCTGGTGACGCCGGTCAACTGGTACAGCGTCTCGTGGCCGGCCAAGCTCTACCTCGACAGCTGGAGCGCGTGGATGCGCATCCCGGAGCTCGGGTTCCGCAAGGCGCTGGAGGGCCGGAGCCTGTGGGCCGTGGTGGTCGACTCCGATCCCCCCACCGGCGGCGAGGACTCGGCCGCGCCGGTCATCGACGTCCTGCGCCGCACGGCGGACTACATGGGCATGCGGTGGCGCGGCGCGCTCCAGGGCCACGGCGACCGCCCGGGCGACATCGCGAGCGACGCGGCCGCGCTGTCGGCGGCCGCGCGCTTCTTCACCGCACCCTGACCACTCTGCTCAGAGCGTCTTCGAGCCCTTCTCGACCACCCACTGCTTGTAGTAGTCGGCCGGCTTGGTGCCCTGGGCCACCCGCTCCTTGGCCTTGTTCAGCTCCTCGTCGATGAGCTGCTTGAACTTGTCGAGCGACCGGTTCTGGACCCAGCGGCCGTTGACGTAGAACGCGGGCGTCCCGCTCACGCCGACCCTGGCCAGCTGCTGCTGATCCTCGGAGATCTCCTTCTTGCATTCGGGGCTGGCCATGTCCTTCTTGAAGCGATCGCCGTCGAGGCCGACCTCCTGGGCCAGCTTCGCCATGTTGTCGTCGCCCAGGTTGCGGCCGGCCTTGTAGCCCTTCTCCCAGATGAGCTTGTTCATGTCGGCGTACTTGCCCTGCTTGTTGGCGGCGCAGGCCGCCAGGGCCGGCGTGGTGGCGGTCGCCGTGTGGACGACGAAGTTCTTGTAGACCACGCGCACGTCCTTGGGATAGGACTCGAGCAGCTGCTCGACGGTGTCGCGCGACTGCTCGCAGTACGGGCACGCGAAGTCGAAGCCCTCGACCACGGTGACCAGCGCGTCCTTCGGTCCGCGCGCGGGCGAATCTTCCACCGGGATGGAGTAGGTGGTGTCCGGCTTGGGCCGCGGGCGCTCGGCGCGCGCCCCGGGCCCACCTCGCGCACCGGAGGCGACTGCCTTGGTGAGCTCCTGCAGGTGCTTGTCGATGGAGTCGAGCCGCTCGGCCACGGCGCGGTCGTCGCGCTGACAGGCGACGGCGAGCGGGATGGCGAGGGCGGCGGCGAGCGAGGCGATGAGACGGGACCGGGTCACGGATGACTCCTGATGCATGGGTTGGGGAGGGGCTGCGGGGTCCAGCTACTACGCGCGTAGTATGTACTACAGGGGCAGCCAGCCGGTCTATTCCCGGCCCGGCGCGTCGCGCCCCGTGGGTTGGTGCCTGGGAGCCCCTTCCCGGGCCCCACAGGCAGACATCTCGCAGCAACCGCTTGGGGATCTGGCAGAGGCGTCATCCCACGAGGCAGGCACCACCCGGCGTGTGCACGCGCGCCACCATCCCGGGCGCTCCATCCACGGCGACCAGCGGCGCCTGCCGCGGCATGCCCATCGATCGCAGTGCGTCGGCGATCCAGGCGGCGCGCGGATGTGCGATCTCGAGCGCCTCGAGCCGGCAGCCGGCGTCGGGCAGGGTCGCCGACGGAGCCGGCCCGTCCCACTGGATCAGGCTCGGGAACACACCGTCCACCGGCAGGCCGCCATCGCGCGGCACCGTGATCCGCCAGCGCAGATCGCCGCGCGAGGCGGCGAGGACCTCGCCCAGGTCGACGGGACAGGCCGCGGCCGCGCCGGCGATGTCGTCGGTGCGCGCCATCCAGTGGATGAGCGCCGGGCCGCCCGCGAGGCGCTCGCGCATGGCGGGCGAGTCGAGCGCCAGCCAGCGCGCCCGGCCCGGCGGCGCGGCCGCCGGGTCGACCGCGATGACCTCGAGGTAGACGCCGCCCCCGAGCGAGAGCACCTGGTTGTGCGTGCCCATGAGCGCGTGCCGCCCGCCCCCGCCGGGCGCCACGTGCAGGCGTGCCTCCACCCAGGCGGCCCCCTCCTCGAGGGTCCGCGCCGCGACGACCAGGTGATCGATGGCGAGGATCACCGCCGTCTCACGCGCCGCGCCGGCCTGCCTCGCGGCCGGCGAGGCGGCGCCGCGGCTGCGATCTGGCCGGCGACCATGACGGCCACGGGGAGCGCACCCGCGTCACGACCGCCACAGGCGGCCGTAGAGCGCGTGGCTGACCAGGAGGAGGGCATACGCGTTGAGGTCGCCGTCGCTCTCGCGCAGCACCCCGAAGTTGAAGTCGATGGCCGACAGCCCGTCGGCGACGGCGTCGAGCAGGTCGCCGATCGCGTGCGGCGCGATCCCCTCGGCCATCTCGGCGATGCGCCGGTGCACGTCGCCCAGGCGCTCGTGGTAGACCGCCTCGGCCTCCTCGATGCGGGTCGGGCGCAGCCACGAGATCATCAGCGCGGCCAGGTCGCGCACGTCGGCCGACAGGTCGGCCGGGTCGAGCGACGGAGACACGATGCCGACCATCGCCGGGTGCACGCGGCGGCTCTCGCGCAGCCCCTTGAGCAGGAGCGACGCGGGGCACACGTTGCGGTGCGCCATCCCGCGCGAGTGGAGGCGCTCGACCTGCACCGCCACCAGGTAGCCCAGCCCGAACGCCTCCTCGAGCGTCAGGTCGTGCGAGTCGAGCGACGCGCCGAAGCGCGGATCGTCGACGTACTCGCTGAACAGGAACAGGTGCTCGCTGGGCTCGTCGTGCACCACGCGGTGGAGCGAGGTGAGCAGGCCCTGGCGCGCCGCGCGCAGGATCGGCAGGTACTGGCCCATCCAGCGCTCGACGGTCGCCGCCGGATCCGGCTCCTCGCGCAGCGCCAGCGCGGTCACGATCTTGGGGTAAAGGTTGCTGTCGGGGAACTGGCCGGTCGCCACCAGCTCGGAGCTGGGCGCGGCCATGAAGATGGGGTGGCCCTTCACCCGGCCCATGGCGCGCTGCACCTGGTAGCCGTGCCGCGCCAGCGCCGCGTCGATGTCGCGCATGTCGTCGAGCGACACCGACAGGTCGCGGCGCGACGCATAGATCGCGCTCAGCCGCGCGCGCGGGTCGCCGTAGGTGAGCGTGCGATGGGCGGCCGGCACCACCTCGCGGTCGCCGTGGGCCGCCGCCAGCGCGGGCAGCGCCGCCTCGAGCGCGCCGATCACGTGATCCACCGACGCCACCCGCCGGTCCGGGTCGCGCTCCATGCACGCCTCGATCACCGGCCGCACGGCCGACGGCACCGCGTCGGGGTAGACGATGCGGCTCTTGCCGCCGAACACCACGCCCTCGGTGATGCGCAGCAGCAGGCTCCACATGTCCTGGGTCGGCCCGTAGGGCAGCTCGTCGGTGAAGAGCGCGAAGATGGCCCCGCCGATGGCGTAGATGTCGAGCACGCGCGAGATCGGCGAGTCCATGAGCTGCGCGTCGAGCACCTCCGGCGCCACCGAGAACCCCGGCGAGCCGAAGATGCGGCCCTGGTAGCGGGCCCGGTAGCTCTCGCCCTCCACCTCGGAGAGCGACAGCGCGAGGTCGAAGTCGAACAGGAACGCGTGCCGTTGCTCCTGATCGACCAGCACGTTGCGCAGCGTGAAGTCGCGGTGCACGAAGCCGGCCGCGTGCAGGGCCGACAGCCCGCGCAGCGCGTGCAGGAGCAGCTCGACCCGCCGCCGGGGCGCCAGCGCGCCGGTGGTGATGGCGTGGAGCAGGGTGGCCGACTGGCGCGGCGTGACGGTCAGGTGATTGTCGGCGATGGGCGACGAGATGAGGATCGGCAGCACGTTCGGGTGGCCGAGCGCCGCGATCGAGTTCATGTGCGTCAGCACCGAGGTGTGATCGCGCCGCGTGATCTCGTCGGTGCGCAGCTGGTAGAGGTACTCGGAGTGGAAGACCTTGCCGACCGCGGCGGGCGGCCCCTCGTCGTCGCCGACCCCGAGCAGGAACGCGTTGCCCATCCCGCCGTGGCCGACGTGCGCGCCCGTGGTGCGGAAGCGCTGCGGACCGTCGACGAACACCAGCCCGGGTTTCTCCAGATCCGCCGCGCGGAGCGCAGAGAGTGCCAACGGGTCAGCGCCGACTTCGCCCACGTTCATGGTGCTCTCCGTGTCGCCCGTGCGGGGTCAGGCGCGCCACACGCCGGCTGCCCCTGCAGCGCCAGTCGCCAGCATAGGGAATGCCGGCCGGAGCTGGCAATGTGGACTGGCCGCCAATGGCTGATCATGCCCTTCATTCAGTCGGTTACGATCTGCGCGATGAACCCGGCTGGTCCGCCCCCGGCGCGCGCGAGCGGCAATTTGTCGCACAGCCCGGAATCGGTCGGGTGTGGGTCCAGGACGTGGTAGCAACGACGCGACATGCAAGGTGCTTTGCTGCTGCGCGCAGCGGCCGTGCTGCCCGTGCTGCTCGCCGTGGTCGCGCCCGCCTGCAAGAAGAGCCGATCCGAGGCGGCGGTCGAGGAGCAGCCGCCCGAGGAGAACGGGACCGGCGCCGCTGCCAGCGGCCAGGGCGAGGCGCCGGTGCCGCCGGCGCAGCCGCCGCCCGGACCGACCGGGACGATCGCCGGCAAGATCTTGCTCCGCGGCACGCCGCCCGAGATGCCGCTCCTCCAGCGCGGGGCGGATCCGTTCTGCGCCTCCAGGGAGATGCACGCCGAGACCGTGGTGGTCGGCGCCGGCGGCGGGCTGGCCAACGCGCTCGCCCGCGTCGAGCCGGGCGCGGTCAAGGGCTGGGTCCCGTCCGGGCCGGTCGTGGTCGATCAGGTCGATTGCATGTATCGCCCGCGCGTGCAGGGCGGCGTGCGCGGTCAGACGCTCGAGGTCAGGAACAGCGACAAGACCACGCACAACGTCAACGCGCGGCGCATCCCGTGGGGCGAGCGGCGCGACAGCGAGACCATCTTCAACCGGGGCCAGCCGGCCGGCTCGCCCCCGCTGACCGAGGCCATCCGCGACAGCGACATCCTCAAGCTCAGGTGCGACGCGCACGGCTGGATGCAGGGCTACGTGGTGGTCGGCGACAACCCCTACTTCGCCACCACCGACGCGGACGGCCGCTTCACCATCGAGAAGGCGCCGGTCGGCAGCTACACGGTGCAGATCTGGCACGAGGTCTATGGCATCAAGACGGAGAAGGTCACCGTGAAGGAAGGCGCGACCAGCGCGATCGAGGTCACCTAC
>DATFRY010000466.1:0-5065 GCA_035262925.1 Kofleriaceae bacterium
TGCGCTCCCCTAGGGTACGCGGTCGCCGACCGGGTGCGCTGGTAGTACATGCGCCGTGTCAGGCGGCGCTCCCGAACCCGTCCCGCTTGGCGACCTCGAGGTCGCCGACCGGATTGCTCGCGCGGTTCGGCGGGGGCGCGCTGCCGACCGGCGGCCGACGGTCGAGCAACTGGTCGCGGCGTTCGGCGAGAGCGAGGCGACGCCGGACGCCCGTCGCCGGGCCGCCCGGGCGCTGGCGCTGGCGGGTGTCGCGGCCGTACCGGACCTGCTGGAGGCCGCACCGGGGGAGCGCGTTTCGCTCGAGGTCCGCCGTCCGCGCAAGCGCCGGGCCCTGCTGGTGGGACTGCTGGCGCTGGCCGCTCTGTTCGCCGCGGCGGCGGCGCTGGCCAGCCACGTCGGGGATGGCGACAACAGCGCGAGCGACCTCCCGGCGGGGACGACCTTGGCGGCCCCTCCCCCGCCCCCCGCGACCACCACTACCGCCGAGCCGAAGCCGACCGCGGCCGAGCGCCGCCGCACGCGCCGGACCCGCGAGCGCCGCGCCCGCGAGCGCCAGGCCCGCGCCCGCGCGGCCGCCCGCCGGGGGGTGACGGTCCGGGTCACGGCGACCGCCGCGACCTTCTTGTGTGTCGACGGGGACGGGCGGCGGTTGTTCGACGGGACCCTGAGCGGGTCGCGGACCTTTCGCGCGCGGGTGGTGCGGATGAACGTTGGGCTGGGGCCGACGACGCGGGTGACGGCCAACGGTCGGGCGGTGCCGCTGACGGCGAGCCCTACGGGGGTGCAGATCACGCCGCGGGGCCGGGGGTTTCTGCCGCTGGGTGCGCGGCCTTGCGCGTAGGGCGCGTTTGGCGTCCGCGCCGGCGGCTTTGCGGTCGTCCGCGCCGCGCGGTAGTCGCGTTTTGGCAATGAGGGAGGGGGTGCTGCCGCTGGTGGCGGCCCCCCGCGGAGTCGCTCCGCTTTCTAGTGTGCTACGCAGTGTGCACTATGTCCACCTAATCCAGCACGATCTTCGGCGGAGCCGCTCGCGCGGGCAGCACTGCCACTCTCACACCCTCATTGCCCGATCAGAACAGCGCGCCCGGCGGCTCCAACCCCAGGTGCTCGTACGCCCGCCGGGTCGCCGCCCGCCCCCGCGGCGTCCGCTGCAGCAGCCCCTGCTGCAACAGATACGGCTCGTAGACGTCCTCGAGGGTGTCGGGCTCCTCGTTGACCGCGATCGCCAGCGTCGACAGCCCGACCGGGCCGCCGGCGAACTGCCGGCAGATCGAGCCGAGGATCTCCCGGTCGAGGCGGTCGAGGCCGAGTTCGTCGACCTCCAGCAAGGCAAGTGCGCTGTCGGCGGCCGCGTCGTCGACGACGCCGGAGCCGCGGACCTCCGCCCAGTCGCGCACGCGCTTGAGCAGCCGGTTCGCCACCCGCGGGGTTCCGCGCGAGCGGGTCGCGATCGCCCACGCGCCCCCGTCGTCGAGGGTGACGTCGAGGATCGCCGCCGAGCGGCGGACGATCCGCGCGAGGTCCTCGGCGGCGTAGGGCTCGAAGCGGTGGTGAATGCCGAAACGGTCGCGGAGCGGAGTCGTCAACAGACCGGCGCGCGTCGTGGCGCCGATGAGGGTGAAGGGCGGCAGGTCGAGGGTGACGACCTTCGCCCCCGCCCCCTGCCCGATCGTGATCGGGAGGCGACGGTCCTCCATCGCCGGGTAGAAGGTCTCCTCCAGCGCCCGGTTGAGGCGGTGGACCTCGTCGACGAAGAACACCGACCGCGGCTCGAGAGCGGTCAGCAGCGCCGCGATGTCGCCCTTGCGCTCGAGCGCCGGGCCCGCCGTCTGGACGAACGGGACGTCGAGCTCGGACGCCACGATCTGGGCCAGCGACGTCTTGCCAAGCCCCGGCGGACCGGCGAGCAGGACGTGGTCGAGCGCCTCGCCGCGCGCGGCAGCCGCCTCGATCGAGACCGTGAGCTGCTCGCGCAGCGCGTCCTGGCCGACGAACTCGTCGAGCGTCCGTGGCCGCAGCGAGCGGTCGAGCTCGTCGTCGTCGCCGTCGAGGACGCCGGGCGTGTGGATGCGGTCGACGGTCACGAACGGGCACCTCGCAGCGCGCTCGCCAGGAGCTCCTCGGCCGTGTCGCCCTCGGCGCCGTCGAGCAGCGCCTGCGCCTCGGCCGCGGCGAACCCGAGCTCGAGCAGCCCGTCGCGGGCGACGTTGCGCGGATCGTCGCCGCGCGTGACCGTGATCGGCTCGTCGGCGAGCTCGTTCTCCACCCCGACCTTCTCGCGCAGCTCGACCACGATACGCTCCGCCGTGCGCTTGCCGATCCCCGGCACCGCCTGCAGCCGCGCCACATCCCCGGCGACGACCGCCGCCACCAGGTCACGCGGCGAGCCGCCGCTCAGCACGGCCAAAGCGACCTTCGGCCCCACCGACTGCACCCCGATCAGTGCAAGGAACAGGTCGCGCTCCTCCTCGGTGGCAAAGCCGTACAGCGCGAGCGCGTCGTCGCGCACGACGAGATGGGTGTGCAGCGAGACCGAGCGCCCGACGCCGGGCACCTGGCGCAGCGTCTCGCTCGACACCGCCAGGCGATACCCGACGCCGCCCGACGTCTCGATGACCACGTGGTCTGGACGGCGCACGGCGACCTCGCCGGCGACGAGCGCGATCATCCGGCGAGCGCCGCGAGCGGCGCGTGGTTCGCGTGGCAGATGGCGACGGCGAGGGCGTCGGCAGCATGGTCGGGACGTGGCGGCTCGGGCAGCGACAGCAGCGCCTGCACCATCCGCGCGACCTGGCCCTTGTCGGCGCGGCCGGCGCCGCAGACGGCGCCCTTGACCTGCTGGGGCGTGTAGTCCTGACACGGCACGCCGCGCTGGCCCGCGGTGAGGAGCACGACCCCGCGCGCCTGGCCCACCGCGAACGCCGTGCGCACGTTCTGGCCGAAGTACAGGGCCTCGAGCGCGAGCGCGTCGGGCCGGTGCTCGTCGAGCAGCGCGGCGAGGCGCTCGTGCAGGACCGCGAGCCGCCGCTCCGGCGCGAGCCGCGCCGAGGTCTCGATCACGCCGCCGTCGGTCGCGATCAGCCGGTGGCCGCGGCGCGCCACCACGCCGTAGCCGCAGTTCGCCAAGCCGGGATCGATGCCGAGAACGACCATCCGGTCGGCATTCTGCGTGCGCGACCGGATGCCTTCACGACGCCGCGCCCACGCGGAGGCGGTCCAGGCCGACCCAGCAGAACTCCATCGCCCGGTCCACCAGCGCGGCCCGCGGCACGTCCTGGTGTTCGTGCCACCAGTTCGCCAGCGACTGCACCGCTCCCGACAGCAGCGCGGCATGCATCTCGATCGCCCGCTCGCTCGCGCGCGGCGCCTCGGGGTCCTCCGCGATCAACGCGGCGATGACCACCGTGGCCTGCGCCTGCACCCGCTCGATGACGTCGCCGACCTCCGGATCGGCGGCGTCGCGGAACAGCGCCCGCCACGCCTCCCGATGCTCCTCGACGAACGACAGGAACGCGTCGATGCCCGCGCGCAGCCGCTCCTCCCCCGGCAGCCCGGCCCCGGCGCTGGCCTGCAGCCGCCGGAAGATCTCCTCCACCTGCGCGCTCACGAGCGACGCATGCAGGTCGCGCTTCGACGAAAAGTGCTCGTAGATCAGCGCCTTCGAGATCCCCGCCGCCTGCGCGATGTCGTCGAGCGAGGCGCCGTGGTACCCGCTGCGCGCGAAGACCTCCTCGGCGGCGGCGAGAATCACCTGCCGGCGTTGCGGTGCGGGCATGCGGCGGCGCTGTGGCACCCGCGTAAGCTAACCGCCGTGGGGATCGACTTCGCCGCCGAGGGCCTGCTCGACGGGCTCGAAGGTGACGCACGCGCAGCGCGCTTGGAGCTGCTCGAGCAGCTCGCGGCCGAGGGCGTGCCGCTGGCGGACCTGCGCGCGGCGACCCGCGACGGGCGCCTTGTCTTCGTGGCCGCCGAGCGTGTGGTCGGCGGCATCCCGCGCTACTCGGTGCGCGAGGTCGCCGAGCGCGCCGGGGTGCGGCCGGAGTTCATCATGGCCCTCCGGCGCGCCAACGGCCTGCCGGTGCCGAGCCTCGACGCGGTCATCTGCTCCCAGGCCGACATCGACGGCGCAACGATGGCCCGCAGGTTCCTCGACGCGGGCGTCAGCGAGGAGCAGCAGCTCGCGGTCGTCCGCGTGCTCGGCCGGGGCCTCGCGCAGGCGGCCGAGGTGCTCCGATCGACCGTCCTCGAGCTCGTGCTCGAGCCGGGCACGAGCGAGGCGGAGCTGGCGCGCGGCTACGCCGAGCGCGTCGAGGCGTTCATGCCGATGGTCGGGCCGACGCTCGAGCAGCTCCTGCGCCTGCACCTGCGCCACATGGTCCGCACCGAGGCGATCAGCGCGGCCGAGCGAGCCGAGGGCGCGCTGCCGGGGGCGCGCGAGGTGACGGTCGCATTCGCCGACCTCGTCGGCTTCACCCGCCTCGGCGAAGAGGTCGCGCCCGACGAGCTGGGCCGGGTCGCCGAGCGCCTCATGGAGCTCGCCGGCGAGCAGCTGCGCGGCGACGTTCGCCTCGTGAAGACGATCGGCGACGCGGCGATGCTCGTCTCCCCCGACCCGACCACGCTGCTCGATGTGGCCCTCGACCTCGTCGACGCCTCCGACGTCGAGGGCGACGACTTCCCGCAGCTACGCGTCGGGATCGCGTCGGGCCCCGCGCTCAACCGGGCCGGCGATTGGTACGGGCGCCCCGTCAACATCGCGAGCCGCGTGACCGCGATCGCCCGTCCGGGGAGCGTGCTCGCCACCCGCGACGTCCGCGACGCGGCCGCCGAGGCCTACCGCTGGTCGTCGGCCGGCGCACGGTCGCTGAAGGGCGTCGACGGGCCCGTGCGCCTGTACCGCGCGCGGCGCCTCGAGGACGACCGGGCCCGTGCCGCCTAAGACGCGGCGGCGATCTCGCGCTCGGCCGGCTCGGGGGGCGGCGCGGCCTCGGCGGGCGGGCGACGCCGTGGGCGGCGCACCGCGCGCACCGACGGCTGCGCGAGCCACGCCAGCGCCGCCGCGATCCCG
>DATFRY010000467.1:0-5320 GCA_035262925.1 Kofleriaceae bacterium
TTGAGCGACATGCCGTTGAGCGACATGCCGTTGAGGCTGACGCCGTTCAGGCTCATGCCGTTGGTCGAGACGACCGCGGACACCAGCTCACCGGCGGACTCGTCGAGCTCGTCGGAGGCGAGGTCGCCGTCCGACGTCAGCGCGCAGCCGGGCGCGGTCGAGAGCAGGACGGCGAGCAGCGCGGCGCGTTCGAGTCGCATGGGAGGTTCTCCTGGAGCCGGGTCCAGGAAAACGACTCGGCCGCCTGCCCCTTCCCTTGAGCGGAAAGGCGCAGGCGGCCGCGACGACAGCAGCGCAACGTCCGGGGGCGCAACGGTTTCGCCGCGCACCCCCGGGCGGTCACAACTTCTTGTACTCGTCGATGAGGAGCGCCCCGCCGGCGAAGGTGCTCTGGCACGAGCCGGCCTTGAGGTCCCAGCAGGTCGGCTTGCCGGCCTGGAAGTCGCGCAGCTTGTCGAAGCAGAGCGCGCCCTCCGACGTCCACTGGGCGTCGATGCTCCAGTTGGTCGCCGCGTCGGTCTGGATGCCCAGGCTGTCGTAGATGTTGATCTGCGTGCCGTTCTGGGTCCAGGGCGTGCCGTCGCCGCAGTAGTCGGCGCGGATCATGCGCGTGCAGGCCTGGTGATGGTTGCGCAGCGAGACGCCGTCGACGGTCTTCCAGGGCTTGTAGCCAAACTCCACGCACTTCGCGAGCGCGGTGCCGCGGCAGCCGAAGGTGAAGGACGTCGAGCTGCTGGTCCACGAGCCGCCGCCCGACACGCCCGAGTCGTAGTTCCACGTCCCGGTCAGCGGGATCGCGAGCACCGGCGCGCCTCCGCTCTCGCCGCACAGCGGCGACCACGTGCCGTCGGCCAGGGCATAGCGCACGGCATAGGCCCACACGTCGCTGTTGGGCGCCGGAAGCGTGGCGGCCGAGTCGATGCGGAGATCGAGCGTGCTACCGTCGGACAGCGTGCCCACCATGCGCGCACCCACCAGCTGGGCGCCGGTCACCGTCGCCCCCGACGCCTTCTTGCCGGTCAGCTGGGTACCGTTGAGCGACATGCCGTTGAGCGACATGCCATTGAGGCTCATCCCGTTGAGCGACATGCCGTTGTTCGCCATCACCTCCTGCGTGGTCTCACCGACGTCCTCGGCGGCCGAGTCGTCGATGTAGTCATCGTCCGGCTCGCCGAGGACACACCCCGACAGGACGAGACTCGCCAGGCTGAGAGAAAGGAATCCCGACTTCATATTCTGCTGCACCCTCACTGTTCTGATGATCGTCGTGGCGGAGCGCCGTGGCCGACCTGGCCGCCCGTTCGCGGGCTTGCGCATCCGTTCCAACAGGTCTGGCGAATGGATCGGCGCCTTACAGGTTTTCTTGAGAGAGAAAACGCGGACGCCCCGATTTTTTTCAGGGCGCCACTGTGAGTGGCGCGCACACGCGGAAGCCCACGCTCACATCTCGGAGCGTAGGGATCGCCTCTGTGCGATTGACCAGCTGGGCCGACTTGAGGTCGTAGAAGTAGCTACCCCCGCGCGCCACGAAGCTGTCCGCTGCCAGGACCGACGTCGTCCACTCATAGGCGTTCCCGCTCATGTCGGCCAGGCCGAACGGGCTGTTCGACCGCGGATAGGAGCCGACCGAATCGGGCCCCATCGCCTCCTGATCCTTGCCGTAGGTCTCGTCGAAGTTGGCGTCCGCGGGCGAGAGCAGGTTGCCCGACGGGTACACGCGCTCGTCGGCGCCGCGTCCGCCCCGCTCCCACTCCGCCTCGCTGCACAGGCGCGCGCCGGGCAGCTTGCCGCTGCGGCGGAGCCACAGCGTATAGGACTGCGCATCGAAGGCGGTCACCCCGGTGACCGGGAACGCGCGCCAGTCCTGCACGGCGCGCTGCTTGCGCCCGCCGTACGACAGCGGCTCGCCCCAGCGCGCCGCGTAGTCGTGGCCGCCCGGGCGATAGTGCAGCGTCCACACCCGATCGGCTCCGCGCTCCAGGCGCAGCCCGCCCTTGCCCGAGACCGCGGCCTCGATGCGCAGCGCATGCTCGGCGCGCTCGGCGTCCGACAGCTGGTCCAGGTACTCGACCCACCCGGCGTAGGTCACCTCGTGGATGCCGATGAGGAAGCCGTCGGTGCGGCGCTCGTGCACGGGGGTGGCGGCGAGGAAGCCGCGCCTCACGTCCTCGTCGGCCGGGCTGCCGAACAGGAAGTCGCCGGGCGGCACGTAGGCGTAGCCGGCCGGCATCTGCGCGGCGGACGGCAGATCGACCTCCAAGCGCTGGCTGGTGCCGCGCCGGGCGACGATCGGGTAGTGGGTGGCATATCGCCCGCTCGCCTCGAGGACGAGCAGGTACGAGCCAGGCTCCAGCTCCACGCCGGTGAGCGGCGAGCGGCCGAGCGGGCGCCAGCCCTGCAGCGCGCGCACACCGTCCGCGTCCTCGTAGCGCGCGATGCGGACGCGCGCGCCGGCCGGCCGCGTGGTCAGGTCGAGGTGCATCGGCGTGGTCCAGACGCGCTGCCACGTCCCGTGCGGATCGTACAGGCGGAGCCGCTGGAGGAGCTCCTCGAGCTGCGCCTGCCGGCCGTCGCGCTCGGCCAGGAGCGCCCGCTCGTAGATCACCTCGCCCAGGTGGTTGCGCACGTCGTCGCGGCTCGGGTCCTGGGCCAGCGCCACCTCGTACAGGCGCGCCGCATCGACCAGACCGCGCCCGGCCTCGGTGGCCAGCGCCAGGCCCTTGCTCCAGCTCTGCTCCGCGTCGGCGACGCGCGCCTCGCGGAAGAGCGCGAACGCCCGCTCGCGCGCGCCGACCGAGGCGCCCTCCACGACCCGCGCCTTGTCGAGCACGGCCTGCGCCTCGCCCGCGCGCGCGGCCACGCGGCGGTCGATCGCCATCCGGTTCTGCGCCTGCACGCCGAGGTAGGTGAGGCCCACGATGAGCGGCACGGCGGCCATGAGCCCGCGCAGGGTCCACTTGCGGCGGGCCAGGGCGCGGCGCGAGCGGTCGAGGAAGCTCCGCTCGGTCGCGCCCAGATCGTCGGGCCGCACGCGGGTGGCCTCGGCCAGCTGGCGCGCGCCCCACAGCGCGTCGCGCGAGCGGTTGAGGCGCTGCCACTCGGCGGCGGCCTGCTCGACCCGCTCGCGCACCAGGTGCTGGTCCGCGTCCTCGATGAGCCAGCGGCGCAGCGTCGGCCAGCCGCGCACCAGGACGTCGTGAGCCAGCTCGTAAGCGCTGCCCTCGTCGCCCTCGTGAGCGACCAGCAGGCGGCCGCGCACGAGCGCGTCGAGCGCGCCGCGCCGGCCCGCGTCGCCGCCGGTCAGCTCGGCCTCGCTGCGCCTCGCGCGGGTGCCCTCCGCGGTGACCAGGCGGGTGAGCACCTGCTGCGCGGCGGCCGCCTGGCCGGGCGGCAGCGAGCCGATCACCTGGTCGGCATGGCGCGCGAGCGCGCCGGCCACGCCGCCCATCGCCTCCAGCTCGGCCGCGGTGATGAGGCCGCGCTCGGTGTCGCGCGCCTCCCACAGCTCGGCGAGCGCGAACTGGAGCAGCGGGAGGCTGCCCTCGGCCTCGCCGGTGGCCTCGACCAGCTGGTCGACCAGCGACTCCGACTCGAGGCCCACGCCGGTGGCCTGCGCCGGCCCCACGATCACCTCGCGGACGCGGTCCGGCGCGAGCGGGCGCAGGAAGAAGAGGGCGCGCTGGAGATCGTCGCCCAGGGCCGGCAGCGCGGCCAGGCGGCCCAGGTAGTCGGCGCGCGCGGCGCCCAGCACGCGCAGCCCGGGCGCACCGGCCGCCAGCCGCGCCAGCGCGCGCTCGGCCGCGCTCGCCTCCTCCGCATCGGCCAGCGTGACCAGCTCCTCCAGCTGGTCGACGAACAGGACCAGGCCGCGCTCGTCGCCCAGCGCGGAGCGCAGCGCATCGCGCATGGCCGCCCGATCGACGAGGGTGACGACGGCGGCTTCCTCGCTCATCTCGAGCGCGCCGGCCAGGGCCGCGGCCAGCGCGCGCATCGGGCGGCGGCCGGGCAGGACCGGCGTCCAGCTCCACGTGCGCCCGCCGGCCAGCGCACCGTCGGTGACCGCCGGCAGGACGCCCGCGCGACACAGCGACGACTTGCCGGAGCCGGAGCCGCCGGTCACCAGCACGAAGGGCTCGGCGCGCAGCCGGTCGATGACCGCGCCGATCTCCTGCGAGCGGCCGAAGAACAGCGCGCGGTGGTCGCTCTCGAACGGGCGCAGCCCGCGATACGGGTTGCCGCCCGGCAGCGCGCCGACCGCGCCGCGTTCGATGTCCTCGAGCGCGGCGCGCAGATCGTCGGCCGAGGCGAAGCGGCGTTCCGGATCGCGCTGCAGGCAGCGGTCGACGATCGCGCCGAAGCGCGGGTCGATGCCGTTCCTGCCCGCGAGCGACGGTGCGTCGCGCTCCTGCACCACGCGCATCAGCTCCGCCATCCCTATCTGGTGGTAGGGCGGCTGGCCGGTGGTCAGCTCGTAGAGCACCGCGCCGAGGCTGTACACGTCGGAGCGTCGGTCGGTGGGCTCGGCGCGCCACACCTCGGGAGCCATGTAGTCCGGAGTACCCGAGATGCCCGTCGCCAGGCGGACCGCTCCCGAGTAGACGCCGCCTGCACCGGGTCCTCCGCCATCCTCGACCATTGCGGCCAGGCCGAAGTCGAGGAGCTTGGTGACGCCGTCCTCCGACTGGATGGCGTTGCCGGGCTTGATGTCGCCGTGCACCACACCTCTGCGGTGAGCGGCAGCCAGACCACGGGCGAGCGACAGCGCGATGGGCAGGAGCTGGTCGCGCGGGAGCGGCTTCTCGAGCTTGTCGAGCGTGGTGCCGCGAACGAATTCCGTAATGATGTACGGCTTTTGCTCGAGCTCGCCGACCCGGTAGATGGCGATGACGTTCGGGTGGTGGATGCGGGCCACGGCGCGCGCCTCGAGGAGGAAGCGCTGCCGGGTCTCGCTATCCGGCTCCAGCTCGGCGATGAACTTGACCGCCACGGGCCTGGCCAGGACGGCGTCCTGCGCCAGGTACACCTTTCCCATGCGGCCGCTCCCCAACGGCCGATCGATCACGTAGTCGTCAAACTCTTCAGGCGGAGCCCACTCGGTGCTCATGAGCCTCAACTCGCCCGCAAACTGGACGATGATAGCAGGGAGTGCGGCCGTGATCGCGACAGCGAGTCCCCTATCGACTGCATCGGAGCCGCGGCTGGTCGAGGTGGCGAGCGGCCGCGTGTTCGCCCTCGGCGTCACGACCAGCATCGGTCGCGATCCAGACAATGCTGTCTGTCTGACCGACATGATGGTCGGGAAGCGGCACGCCGAGGTGCG
>DATFRY010000468.1:0-10295 GCA_035262925.1 Kofleriaceae bacterium
CGGTGAAGACCTTGCCCTTGCCGCCCGTCTTCTTCGCGGCGTGGGCTGATCGGGCCTTGCCCTTCGCGTCGGCCTGCGCCGCGGTGACGAAGAGTAGAGCGCAGACCAACATGCCGGCGGTGGTCAGGGAGCCTGGCTTCATGGGCGGGGAGTCCTGTCGGCTTTTCAGTCGGAGAAAGGGACCCACCTCGGTTGCTGGGGTGGGTGGATGTCCATGCGCCCGCTACACCCTTTCGCTGCTTCCACCGCACACTGCGCGGGCTATTCGGCCCACGCTACAAGTTTCCCATTGCCGCTTCAAGTGCAGAGTTGACCGGGATATGCACGAGCTCGATGCCTGCCTGTTCGGCGACGCTAAAGATGCGCTCGTCGCGATAGAACTCGCCGTAGCAGATGCGCACGATGCCCGAGTTGGCCGACGCCTTGAAGCAGTTCCAGCAGGGACTGGCCGTCACGTAGATGGTCGAGCCGTCGATCATCACGCCGTTGCGCGCCGCCTGCAGGATCGCGTTCGCCTCGGCGTGGATGGTGGCGACGCAGTGGCCGGCCTCCATCATATGGCCGATGTCGCTGCAGTGAGGCAGTCCGCGGATCGATCCGTTGTAGCCGGTGGACAGGATGGTCCGGTTGCGCACGACGACGGCGCCGACGAACTTGCGATCGCAGGTCGAGCGCGATGACACGACCCGCGCGATCGCCATGAAGTAGTCGTCCCACGATGCCCGCGGCGGGCGGCTGACCGGCGCGCTTTCCGAGCTCATTGCGCGGCCAGCCTACCAGGGGCCAGACCCAATGTCCCGGCGCCCGCTGCTATAGTCCCGCGACTTCCATGTCCGGGTCCGGCCAGTACAAAGACACACTCCATCTACCGAGGACGGAGTTCCCGATGCGCGCGGAGCTTCCCCGCCGCGAGCCCGAGATGCTCGCCGAGTGGAAGCGGATCGATCTCTATCGCCAGATCCAGGAGCTGCGCGCCGACGCGCCGCGCTACATCCTGCACGACGGCCCGCCCTACTCGAACGGGCGGATCCACCACGGCCACGTCCTCAACAAGATCCTGAAGGACCTGGTGGTCAAGTACCGCACCATGGCGGGCTATCGCTCGCCCTACGTGCCCGGCTGGGACACGCACGGATTGCCGATCGAGCTGGCCGTCGAGCGCGAGCTGGCCGCGAAGAAGCAGACGTGGACGCCGGGCGAGCTGCGCGCCGCCTGCCGCGACTACGCGCTCCGGTTCGTCTCGATCCAGCGCGAGGAGTTCGAGCGGCTCGGCGTGTTCGGCGACTGGCAGGAGCCCTACCTCACGCTCAACCCGGGCTACGAGGCCGCGGTGGTGCGCGCGCTGGCCGCGTTCGCGCGCGGCGGCTACCTCTATCGCGGCAAGAAGCCGGTCTACTGGTGCCCCAACGACCGCACCGCGCTGGCCGAGGCCGAGATCGAGTACGCCGACCACACGTCGCCGTCGATCTACGTGCGCTTCCCGCTCGAGGATGGCTTCGACGCCGCGCGGCTCGCCCCCGCCCTGCCGGCAGACCGCGGCGTGGCGCTGGTCATCTGGACCACGACGCCGTGGACGCTGCCGGCCAACCTGGCCATCGTCGTCGAGCCCGACTTCGAGTACGTGCTGGTGCCGTCGTGGCTCGAGGGCAGCCGCGAGTATCTGGTGATGGCCAAGGAGCGGGTCGCCGCGGTGCTGCGCGAGTGCAAGGTCCCGCCCGAGGCGGCCGCGCACGACCCGGCGACCCACCTCCCCTGCGACGTCCACGCGCTCGAGGGGGCGCGCTACCGCCACCCGCTGGTGGCGCAGCCGCGCAAGGAGAGCCACTTCCGCGTGTGGTTCGCCAGCTACGTGACCCTCGACCAGGGCACCGGGCTGGTCCACACCGCGCCCGGCCACGGCGGCGACGACTACAAGACCGGCGCCGCGCACGACCTCGAGGCCTACGCCCCGCTCGACGACGAGGGCCGCTTCACCGACGAGGTGCCCGAGTGGCGCGGCCAGCAGGTCTGGGAGGCCAACCCCGCCATCGTCGATCGGCTCGCCGAGCTGGGCGTCCTCCTCAACCCGAAGGGCGCGAAGCTGCGCCACAGCTACCCGCACTGCTGGCGGTGCAAGGGGCCGGTCCTGTTCCGCGCCACCTCGCAGTGGTTCGCGTCGATCGATCACGCGAGCCTGCGCGAGCGCGCGCTGGGCGAGATCGAGAACACCGAGTGGATCCCGCCGTGGGGCAAGGCCCGCATCTACGGAATGATCGAGAACCGCCCGGACTGGACCCTGTCGCGCCAGCGCGTGTGGGGCGTCCCGATCCCGGCCTTCCACTGCGGCGAGTGCGGGGCCGCCCGCGCCGACGCGGCGGTGATGGAGCACGTGGCCGAGCTGTTCTCGCGGCGCGGGGCGGACACCTGGTTCACCGCGCCGGTGTCGGAGCTCCTGCCGCCCGACACGCGGTGCGACCACTGCGGCGCCGGCGTGTCGGCGCTGGTGCCGGAGAAGGACATCGTCGACGTCTGGTTCGAGTCCGGCACCTCGTGGTTCGCGGTGGCGGCGCAGCATCCCGACATCGACAAGGTCGACCTCTACCTCGAGGGCTCCGACCAGCACCGCGGCTGGTTCCACTCGTCGCTGCTGGTCGGCATCGTGGTCGCCGGCGTGGCCCCCTACCGCCAGGTGCTGACGCACGGCTTCGTGCTCGACGAGAACGGTCGGCCCTACTCCAAGAGCGAGATCGAGAAGGCGCGGCGCGAGGGCAAGAAGGTCGAGTACGTGGCGCCGGACGCGGTCATCGCGAAGAGCGGGGCCGAGCTCCTGCGCCTGTGGACGGCGTCGGTCGAGTTCAGGAGCGACGTCGCGTTCTCGCCGGCCCTGCTGGCCGCGCTGAGCGACTGGTACCGCAAGTTCCGCAACACCTGCCGCTTCCTGCTCGGCAACCTCGACGACTTCGCGCCCGACGACCATCTGCTCGAGCACCAGCAGCTGTCGGAGATGGATCGATACGCGCTGGCGCGGCTGGGCGACCTGGTCGCCCGCGTGCGCGGCCACTACGACGCCTTCGAGTTCCACGCCGTCTACCGCGCGCTGGTCGACTACGTCGCCGTCGACCTGAGCGCGCTCTACCTCGATGTCACCAAGGACTGCCTGTACACCGACGCGCCCGACTCGCCGGCCCGACGGGCGGTGCAGGCCGTGCTCTACACCATCGCCTCGGCGCTGGCCCGGCTGGCCGCGCCGATCCTCTGCTTCACCGCCGAGGAGGTCTGGCGCCACCTGCCGCGCCGGCAGCAGCAGGTCGACTCGGTGCACCTCACCGATCTACCAGCCGGGCTCCTGCTGGAGGCGGACGACCCGCTCGCCGCCACGTTCGCCCGGCTGCTCGCCTATCGCGAGCACGCGACCAGGCAGCTGGAGCCGTTCCGCGCCGGCGGACACCGCTCGACCGACGCGCGCCTGGTGATCGCGCCGGCGGCGGGAGATCGGGCGCTCCTGGAGCCGCGGCTGGCCCAGCTGGCCGACCTCTTCATCGTGTCCCAGGTGGCGCTGGCCCCGGCGGACGCGGAGGGGAGCGAGCCGGTCATCGCGGTCGAGGAGGCGCGCGGCTCCCGCTGCGAGCGCTGCTGGCGCTGGTACGAGGAGATGTCGCCCCAGGCGGGCGATCTGTGCGTGCGCTGCGCCGGCGCCGTGGCTGCCGTGCGCGCGGCCGGCGGGAAGTAGCGCCACGGAGCCGAGAGCCCGAGTAGCCTGAGTAGCCCGAGAAGAGGCGAGAAGAGGGAGAAGACGCATGGCTGTGCTCGAGTCCGTTCCGCGGCGGTGGAAGTGGTTCGCCGTCCTCGGGGTCCTGACCGTGGTCGCCGACCAGATCACCAAGTACTGGGCCCGTCACGGCCTGCCCACCGACCGGCGCGGCCTGGGCATGCCGGTCTCGGTCATCGACAACTTCTGGGACTGGCGCCTGTCCTACAACACCGGCTCGGCCTTCGGCCTGTTCTCGAGCGTCGACGGCGCGCGCATCTTCCTGACCATCGTCGGGCTCATCGCGCTGGGCGCCATCATATGGATGGTGCACAAGGGCACCGACGAACAGCGCCGCCTGGCCGCCGCCCTGGGCCTGGTCGGAGGCGGCGCCATCGGCAACGTCATCGATCGGCTGCTGTTCGCCAAGGTGACCGACTTCGTGGTGTGGAAGTACCACCACCACGAGTGGCCCACCTTCAACGTCGCCGACGCGGCCCTCTGCGTCGGTGTCGGCCTGCTGTTCATCGATCTCGGCCGCCAGCAGCGCGCCGAGAAGGAGAAGAAGCTGAACCAGGCGGAGTGAGCCACCCCGCACGCGGCGGTGGCCAGGATCGCCGCGAGTCGGTACAGTGTCGGCCATGAGGGGCTCGACGGTGGTGGCGGTGGTTCTGGTTCTGTTGGCGCTGGGCGGGTGCGGGAGCGACGACCACAACCCACCCGGGGGAGGCGGCGGCCCCGGCGGCGGCGGCTCGGGGGGCGGCGGCAGCGACGGCGGCGGCGCGAGCGACGCGGGCACCCCCGACGCCGGCACGCCCGACGCCGCCACCGGTGACGGCGGCGCCGCCGACATCCTGATCGATGGCGTCGGCGCCCGCGAGGCGACCGGCAGCGCCACGCGCCGATGACAGCGCCGGGGCGGTGGGCCATGAAGGGAGCGACGCGAGCTGCGGCGGTTCTGGTCCTGGCCCTTCCGGTGGTGGCCGGCTGCGAGGACGCTGACCACAACCCGCCCGGGGAGGGCGGCGGCGCGCCCGGCGGCGGCAGCTCGGGAGGAGGCGGCGCCGCCGACGCCGGAACCGCCGACGGCGGCAGCAACAGTGACGGCGGCAGCGGCCTCAGCGGCCAGCTGTGCAACGTGGTCGATCTGCGCCGGCCGCTCGACTGTCTCCCCGCCGGGTTGTCCGGCATCACGGTGCGCGACCTGGCGTCGAACGCGAGCGCGACCACCAGCGCCAGCGGCAACTTCACCCTGGCGGTCGACGTCGACTCGAACCTCGTGCTCACGGTCGGCGTCGGCCAGGATGCCACTCGCGACGCGCTCGTACCGATCGGAATGTGGGGCGGCCTCGGGCTCCGCGCGCCGCGCGTGGCGCAGTCGGTGTGGGACGACATCTTGACCAACGACGTCGGCGCCAGCGAGACCACCGGCACCGCCACCATCGCCGTCTACGTGGTCGACCTGGACGGCCTGTCGGTCTCGGGCGCCGAGGTCAGCACCGTCTCCGACGATCCGGTGTTCTACGACGACGACAGCATGCAGGGCTGGTCGGGCGTCGCCGCGGCGACAGGTCCGCGCGGGGCCGCTCTCATCCTGTCGGTGCCCGCCGCCACCACGGCCGACCTGGTCGTGACCGCGAACGGCATGACGTTCAACGCGACCGTGCCGGTCCGCGCCGACACTCTGACCTGGGCCCGCGTGAGCACGATCGGCAAGTAGAACGCGACCGGCGGGCGGTCAGCTCGGCCTGCGGTCCCCGCGGCGGCGATCGAGGCGCGCGCGCCGCCGCTCGCGGCGGGCGGCCAGCTTCTCGCGGCGGCGCTCGCGCCGCTCCACCCGCCGCCGGCGCTTGACGCGCAGGATGCGCTCGCGCCGCTCGCGCGCCAGCTCGCGCAGCCGCTCGCGCGTGATGCCGCGCGCCGCCTGCTCGCTGGCCTGCCGCTGCGCCGCCTGCACGAAGAAGCGGAAGTAGTCGAAGGCCGACAGCACCGACAGGATGAGCGAGACGTAGAGCAGGATGGTGCCGACGGAGTGGAAGTCGAGCCGGTAGTCGAAGAAGAGGATGTTGTAGCGGAAGTGGGTCAGCAGGAAGCCGATGCCGACCATCTGCAGGGCGGCCTTGGCCTTGCCTCCGGTGCCGGCCGCGATGACGAAGCCCTCCTGCGAGGCGATCGCGCGCAGCCCGGTCACGGCGAGCTCGCGCGCGGTCAGGATGATGACCAGCCACGCCGGCGCGCGCCCTCTGGCCACCAGCATGACCAGGGTCGAGAGCACGATCAGCTTGTCGGCCAGCGGGTCGAGGAACTTGCCGAGCACGGTGACCAGACCCAGCCGCCGCGCCAGCCAGCCGTCGAGCGCGTCGCTGGCGGCCGCGATGGTGAACAGGGTGGCCGCCAGGGTCGACAGCTTCGCGCTGTAGTTGTCGATGCAGACCAGGATGAGCGGGATGAACGCGATCCGGACCAGCGTGATCACGTTCGGCAGGTATGTGATCTCCTCCCGCAGCGGGCGGAGCACCGGGCGCTCGCCGTCGTCCTCCCGATCGCTCAAGCGCCGCCCTGGTCCTCGAGGAGCACGACGCCTTCACCCGAGCACTCCACGAAGGCGGCGGCCCCCTGCCCGCCCGCCGGGCTCAGGCTCACCACCCGCGGCAGCACGCGGCCGATCCAGCCGGCCAGCACCCGCGCGTCGACCCGCACCGAGCGATCGCTGGTCAGCTTGAGCGAGAGCAGCGGCCGCTTCGAGCGCAGCGCGACGCAGCCGTGGCCGCGGAACTGCACCACGCGCAGGAGCGGGCGCAGCTCGCCCTCCGCCCCCGGCACGTGGCCGGTCTCCCAGCGCAGCGCCTCCTCGAAGGCGTAGACCATGCTCTCCCTCAGGTACAGGATGTCGTCGTCGAGCGCGACGGCGGCGAACGTCTGGCCGGCCGGCGCCACGACCATGTAGCCGCGGCCCGACACGATCGACATGGTGGACGCCGCCTGACCCGGGCGGTCGGGCTCGGCGAAGCGCTCGGCGCTGGTGGCGCCGCGAACCCGGCGCGTGGCCGGCTCGGTGCGCAGGTCGCCGCACAGGACGATGACATCCTCGGTGCGCGACAGGATGCGCTCGCCCACGCGCACGATGAGGACGCCGCCGGCGCCGATCTCGAACGGGTGATCGCCGTCCTCCGGCCGGATGAGCTGCCGCGTGGCCAGCGCGGTCAGCGGGCGCGGCGCCTCCTGGCCCACGCCCACCCGCGTGCCGGCCGCGGCGGCCGCGGCCGACGGCACCGCCAGCGCGACCGCCTTGGTGATGACGCCGACGTCGTCGAACTCCTCGACCGCGCCGTCGTCGGACAGGTCGAGGTCGTCGGCGTCGGCGTCGTCATCGTGGGCGTCGGCGCCGCCGTCGGGCACGATGAGCGCGGGCCGCCGCTCGACCGTCTCGTAGACGTCGGAGTCGAGGCCGACCTCGGCGTGTCGGGCGCGGCGCGCGTCGCTGCCGCGCACCCGGGCGCGGATCCCGGCCCGGTCCTCGTCGGACAGGTACTGCTCCATCTCGAGGGCCAGCTGCTCCTCGCCGGCGCGCAGGAACGCCTCGAACGCCTCGGTGTAGTCGCCGCGCCGCGCGTGGGCGAGCCCCAGATAGGTCATGGTGCGCTGCTGGCTGGGGTCGAGCTCGCGGCTGCGCCCCAGCTCGGCGAGCGAGCGGTCCGGCTGCCCCACCTTGAGATAGACCAGGCCGAGGTTGAGGCGATGCGACGCGTCATCGGGCCGGAGCTCGACCAGCTTCTGGTACACCGGCAGCGCGTCGTCGAACGCGCTCTGGCGGAAGCAGGCCAGACCGAAGAGGCCCAGCGCCTTGATGTCGTGCGGACGCACCTCGAGGGCGGCCGCCAGCTCGACGCGAGCCGCGGCGACCTCGTTGCGCCGCAGGAGGTCGCCACCGGCAACCAGATGCTGTTCGAACCGATCGGGGCTCGCCGAGCTCGCGCGTGTCTCCGGCACCGCGAAACCATTAGATGCGCTGGCCCCGCCCGCGTCAAGGTAACCCCAATGTGGCGCGTAGACGGAGGCGGCTCAAATCAACTAAGATGCCCCGGTTTTCCGGTTTGGCGGCCCGGGGGAAGGGAACGGATCTCTATGCAGGTCGACGGGGGGGTACGGGCGTACTCGGGCGCGGTCATGCGGATCCTGCTCGCCGACGGCGCGGATCTCGCCGCCCTGCTCCTGGAGCAGATGCTCGGCGATCCGCGCGTCCTGCCGCGCACCGTCGCGCACGTGCGGACCCTGACCGACGCGATGCAGCTCGTGCGCGGCGAGCGATTCGACGTGGTCATGCTCGACGTGTCGCTGGCCGACGGTGGCGGCCCCGGGTCCATCCGCCGCTTCCAGGAGCTGGCGCCCGACCTGCCGATCATCGCCCTCACCGACGGAGATCACGAGGCGGCCATGGTCGCCGTCAAGCTCGGCGCCCAGGACGCCTGGGTCCGCGGCGCCGGCGAGCCCGACACGCTCCTGCGCTCGCTGTCGTTCGCGATCGCCCGCAAGCGCACCGAGCGCCAGTCGCGCGCGCTCCTCCAGGCCAACGAGTGGCGCAAGAAGGCCGAGGAGGCGGAGCGGCGGGCCTCGTTCCTGGCCCAGGTCAGCCAGGCGCTGGGAGCCTCGCTCGACGTCCGCTCCACCCTGGAGACGGTGGCCGGCCTGGTGGTCTCGCAGCTGGGCGAGCTGTGCTGGATCGACGTCATCGACCGCGACGGCGTGATCGAGCGCGCCGCGGTCGCGCACGCCGATCCCGACCTGGTCGAGGTGGCGCGCTCGCTGCGGCAGAGCTCGGAGGACGCGGCCGCCTGCGATCCGCTGAGCGCCACGCTCGCCCACGGCAGCATCTGGGAGATCGCGCTCACCGACGACAGCATCGCCGCGTTCGCCACCACCGGCGAGCACCGGCGGGCGTGGCAGCGGCTGCGCGGCGGCCGGCTGGTCGCGGTCCCGTTCCGCCACGACGCCACCCCGGGCCTCATCGCGGTGGTGCGGCGCGAGCGCCCGAGCGATCTCGACGGCGAGTTCCGCAGCCTCCTGTTCGACCTCGCCGCCCGGGTCGGCATCGCGGTCGAGAACTGCCGCCTCTACCGCGAGGCGCGCGAGGCGATGGAGGCGCGCGAGGAGATCCTCGGCGTGGTGTCCCACGACCTGCGCAACCCGCTGCACGCGCTGCGCATGGCGGTCTCGTCGCTGCAGATGAAGCGCAGCCAGGAGTCGGTGGCCCGGCTGGTCGGGGTCATGGACCGATCCATTCGCAACATGGACAAGCTCATCGCCGACCTGCTCGACGTGTCGCGCCTGCGGGCCGGCAAGCTGACCGTGCGGCCGGGACCGTGCACGGCCGGCGAGCTGCTCGACGAGGTGATCGAGCTCCTGCGGCCGCTCGCCGCCGAGCGCGCCATCCACATCCACGTCCCGCGCACGGCGGCGATGCGGTCGGCGGTGCCGGGCATGCCGCCGCGCGTGGCGCTCCGCCAGGTCATGGCCGACCGCCAGCGCGTGGTGCAGGTGCTCAGCAACCTCCTCGCCAACGCGATCAAGTTCAGCCCGGCCGGCGGCCACATCGGGGTCGACCTGGAGCAGGACGAGCGCGACTGCCGGATCGCCATCTCGGACCAGGGCCCGGGCGTGCCCGAGGCGGACCGCCAGCACATCTTCGACAAGTACTGGCGCACCCAGGGCGAGCGCGGCGGCGAGGGGCTCGGCCTGGCCATCGCCAAGTCGCTCATCGAGGCGCACGGCGGCCGCATCGGCGTCGACTCGCAGCCGGGCGGCGGCAGTCGCTTCTGGTTCACGCTGCCGCTGGCCACCGCGAGCGAGCGGCGCGTCTGACCGGGCGCGCCGGGTCGAACCGGCGCCGCGGCGCCGGGCGCGCTCAGTTGGCCGCGCGCAGCCTGCGCTCCGCCGCCACGTACTGGTAGTAGCGGTCCACCACCATGCGCAGGTACTTGCGCGTGTTCTCGTAGGGCGGGACGTTGTCGCCGTAGCGGGCCAGCGACGCGCTGCCGGCGTGGTAGGCGGCGATCGTGCGGACCAGGTCCCCGTCGTAGCGGTTGGCCAGGATGCGCAGGAGCCGCGTCCCGCCCAGGATGTTCTCGCGCGGGTCGTGCACGTTGCGCACGCCCATGTCGTGGACCACGGACGGCATGAGCTGCATGAGGCCGCGCGCGCCCACCGACGAGACCACCGCGGGATCGTAGTCGGACTCGACCCGGATGACCGCGCGGATGAGCGGCACCGGAATGGCGTAGAGCAGCGACGCCTCCGCGATGAACTCGTCGAAGCGCGCGAAGCGCTGGGCCGAGCGGTCGCGGGCCGGCACCACGTCGCAGCGGTCGCAGCTTCCGCGCCGGGCCGCCGCCTTGCCGACCGAGGCCTCGTTGGACAGCCGCTTCCAGCGGGCCCCGGCCCTGCCGCGCGGCTTGATGTTGGTGAAGTGCACCACGCCCTCGCGGTCGGTGTACGAGTAGATGTCGGCCCAGGCGGTCCCCTCACCCGCCGCCACAGCCCCGACGGCCACCGCCACCGCGGCCGCCACGCT
>DATFRY010000469.1:0-11772 GCA_035262925.1 Kofleriaceae bacterium
CGCCGCGCCTGGTGCCGCCGCGCGGGGCGGCGCCCCCCCCCGACGCGCGCATCGTCGTCGGCGAGCTCGCGCGATCGCAGGGGGCGCGCGTCCCGGGTCGCATGGTCGCCTCGGCGAAGTCGTGGCTGTGCCACGCGGGCGTGAACCGCCAGGCGCCGATCTTGCCGTGGGGCGAGAGCGAGGGGCCGAAGCTGTCGCCGGTGGCGGCGCAGGCGCTGATCCTCGCGCACATCCGCGAGGCGTGGGACCACACTCACGCGGGCGCGCCGTTCGCCGCGCAGGAGGTGCTGGTCACCGTGCCGGCCTCGTTCGACGAGGCGGCGCGCGAGCTGACCGCGCTGGCCGCCGAGCGCGCGGGCTACGGGCCGATCGTGCTGCTCGAGGAGCCGCAGGCCGCCTTCTACGCCTGGATCGACGGCAACCCGGCGGGTGCGCGCGCGGCCGCGCTCGGCGCCGGCAGCGTGGTGCTCGTGTTCGACATCGGCGGCGGCACCACCGACTTCACGCTCATCGAGGTAGGCGCCGACGGCGAGTCGTTCGCGCGCACCGCGGTCGGCGATCACCTGCTGCTCGGCGGCGACAACGTCGATCTGACCCTGGCCAGGCAGGTGGAGGGGCGCCTGGTGGCGGAGAGCGGGCGCAAGCTGGACGCGCTCGAGTGGCACGGGCTGGTCCACTCGTGCCGGCTGGCCAAGGAGAGCCTGCTGGGCGACGAGGCGATCGACGCCGTACCGATCGCGGTGGCGGGGCGGGGCTCGCGCCTGGTCGGCGGCACGCGCCGCGGACAGGTGGCCCGCGGCGAGCTCGACGCGATCCTGCTCGACGGCTTCTTCCCGCTGGTCGAGCGGGCGGCCGCGCCGTCGCGCGCGCGCGGCGGGCTTCAAGAACTGGGCGGCCTGCCCTACGCGGCCGACGCAGCCGTGACCCGTCACCTGGCCGGATTCCTGGCCCGGCACGAGGCGCCGCGCATCGACGCGGTCCTCTTCAACGGCGGCGCCATGACGCCGGCGGCGCTGCGACGGCGCGTGATCGATCAGATCGGGGCGTGGCAGCCCGGCTCGCCGGCCCCGCGCGAGCTGGCCAACCGCGCGCCCGAGCTGGCGGTGGCGCAGGGCGCGGCCTACTACGGGCTGGTGCGGCGCGGCCTGGGCGCGCGCATCCGCGGCGGCACCCCGCGCGCGTTCTACGTCGGCGCCGCCACCGGGCAGAGCGGCGGGCGCGGCGACACCGCGGTGTGCGTGGCGCCCAAGGGCCTCGAGGAGGGATCGTCGGTGGAGCTGGCGCGCGACTTCGAGCTGGTCACCAACCGGCCGGTCAGCTTCCGCCTGCTGTCGTCGACGTCGCGCGACGACCGGCCGGGCGCGCTGGTGCCGATCGGCGACGGCACGCCCGACACCGCCGATGATGGCAGCGATCTGCTCGAGCTGCCGCCGGTCGTGACGGTCCTGCGCGCGCCCGGGCGATCGCGCGCCACCGTGCGCCTCGAGGTGCGCATCACCGAACTCGGCGCGCTCGAGGTCTGGTGCCGCGAGCCCGCGAGCGACGCGGGCGGCGCGGGCGGCGCGGCCGGTGCGGGCGGCGCGGCCGGTGCGGGCGGCGCGGCCGGCGCGGCCGGGCAGCCGGGTCGCTGGCGGCTCAGCTTCGACATGCGCTCGGGAGGCGCGGCGCGCCCCGCCGACGGCGATGCGGCCGGCGCCGAGCCGGACCCGAAGCTCGCCGGGGCGCGCGAGCTGGTCAAGGCCTCGTTCGCCGGCGGCGGCGCGGTCGCGCCGGCCGGGCTGGTCAAGGCGATCGAGGAGCTGTTCGACGCGCGGCGCGACGAGTGGTCCGTGACCGTCTCGCGCGCCCTGTTCGACGCCGCTCTCGAGGTCGAGGAATCGCGCAGGAAGTCGCCCGACCACGAGGCGCGCTGGCTCAACCTGTGCGGCTTCTGCCTGCGCCCCGGGCACGGCGCGCCGCTCGACGAGTGGCGGTCGCGCCAGATGTGGCGCGTCTTCAACCTCGGCCTGGTCCACGAGAAGGCCGAGGCGTGCCGGCTTTCCTGGTGGATCCTGTGGCGCCGCATCGCAGGCGGGCTCACCCAGGGACAGCAGGAGCAGATCTACGACCGCCTGGCCCAGCTGTTCCTGCCCTCGGCGCGGCAGAAGAAGAAGCTGGCCGAGGTGAAGCCGACCCGGCAGGAGACCGCCGAGATGTGCCGCACGCTGGCCAACCTCGAGCGGCTGACCGTCGCGTCGAAGATCAAGCTGGGCGACGAGCTCGTGCGCCGCCTCGGCGAGGGGCGCAAGGCGCGCGAGGACGGCCTCTACGTGTGGGCGCTCGGCCGCATCGGCGCGCGCGCCCCGCTGTACGGCCCGGTCAACGCGACCGTGCCGCCCGCGCGGGCCGGAGAGTGGCTGGCCGCGGTGCTCGCCATGGAGTGGCCCGACATCGACAAGGCCGCCTTCCCGATGGCCCAGCTCGGCCGCCGCACGGGCGATCGCGCGCGCGACCTCGACGACGCGCACCGCGCCGGCCTGGCCGATCGCCTGCGCGGCGCCGCCGGCGGCGAGCGCCTGGCCCGCCTGGTCGAGGAGGTGGTCGCGCTCGAGGCGCGCGAGGAGCGGGTCGCGCTGGGCGACACGCTGCCGGCCGGCTTGCGCCTGCTGCACGACGAGTGATCGGCTACTCTAGTCGCCTGATGGCAGATCCTCGACCGCGCGTCTTCTCCGGCATCCAGCCGACCTCGGACTCCTTCCACCTGGGCAACTACCTGGGCGCGGTGCGCCAGTGGGTCGACATGCAGGACAACCACGACGCGATCTACTGCGTCGTCGATCTGCACGCCATCACCGTCGAGCACGAGCCCAAGCTGCTGGCGCAGCGCTCACGCGTGTCGGCCGCGCAGCTGCTGGCCGCCGGGCTCGATCCGGATCGCTGCACGCTCTTCGTGCAGAGCCACGTCAAGGAGCACGCCGAGCTGGCCTGGGTGCTCGGCTGCCTGACCGGCTTCGGCGAGGCCTCGCGCATGACGCAGTTCAAGGACAAGTCGCATCGCGAGGGAGCCTCCGCTACCACGGTCGGGCTGTTCACGTACCCGGTGCTGATGGCGGCCGACATCCTGCTGTACCGTACCAACTTCGTCCCGGTCGGCGAGGACCAGCGCCAGCACCTCGAGCTTACCCGCGACCTGGCGCAGCGCTTCAACAGCCGGCTTGGCGACACGCTGGTGGTCCCCGAGCCCTATATCCTCAAGGCGACGGCGAAGATCCTCGATCTCCAGAATCCGGCCAAGCAGATGAGCAAGAGCCTGGGCGGAGCCGGCTGCCTGTTCCTGCTCGACGAGCCGAACGTCAACGCGAAGAAGGTGCGCAGCGCCGTCACCGACACGGGGCGCGACATCGTGTTCGACCCCGAGAACCGACCGGGCCTGGCCAACCTGCTCACCATCCAGTCGGCGATGACCGACCGCGCCATCGACGAGGTGGTGGCTGCCTACGCCGGCCGCGGGTACGGCGATCTCAAGAAGGATGTGGCCGAGGCGGTGACCGAGTTCATGACGCCGTTCCGCGACCGGGCGAGGAAGTACCTGGACGATCCGGCGGAGCTCGACCGCATCCTGGCGCGCGGGGCCGACCAGGCGCGCGCCCTGGCCGGGCCGATGCTGGCCACGGTGTACGAGCGCGTCGGCTTCCTGGCACCGGCGCGCTGACCCGGCGCGGACAACGCGCGACCGGGCGCGACAAGAAATTACAGAACCGGGCGGCCGCCCGAGCGTCTCGGGCGGCATGCAACGCACTCTCCCCGTCCGCGTGGTGATGATCTGCCTCTCGCTCGGTCTCGCCCTGGCCGCCGCGAGCTGCAAGAAGGGCAAAGAAAGCGCGGAGACGGCCGGGCCGGCGGCGCGCGACCAGCTGGTCGACAAGCCGAACGAGGCGCCGGCGACCACCAAGGCCGCCGAGGCCGGGGGGGCCGCGGCCGGGGGAGCCGTGGCCGCGACTCCGGCCCCCGTCGACCAGGCCCGCGCGTTCAGCGCACGCGCCCACGGCCGGGCCGACACCGGCATCGCCCGCGAGGGGGGCACCGGCACCGAGTCCTACGAGCACCGCGAGGCCAGCGCCTGGGTCTCGGCCGGCGAGGACGCGCTGTCGACCTTCGCCGTCGATGTCGACACCGGCTCCTACACCATCTTCCGCAAGAAGGTCCTGGCCGGCGAACAGGTCCCGCCCGACGCCGTCCGGGTCGAGGAGTTCGTCAACTTCTTCCGCTACGCCGACGCGCCGCCGGCCGACGGCAGCCCGTTCGCGATCCACACCGAGCTGGCGCCCTCGCCGTGGAGGCGCGGCGCCCATCTCCTGCGCGTGGCGCTCAAGGGGCGCGAGGTCGCGCCCGAGGCCCGCAAGCCCGCCCACCTGGTCTTCCTGGTCGACGTGTCGGGCTCGATGGCGGACCCGGACAAGCTGCCGCTGGTCAAGCGCTCGCTGCGCATCCTGGTCGAGTCGCTCCAGCGCGTGGACACGGTGTCGCTGGTGACCTACGCCGGCTCGACCCGCGTGGTCCTCGAGCCGACCGGCCTCGACCGCCGCGCCGACATCCTGCGCGCGATCGACGAGCTCGACGCCGGCGGATCGACCGCCATGGCGTCCGGCCTCGACCTGGCCTACCAGCAGGCGACCCGCCACCTCGGCCGCGACTCCATCTCGCGCGTCATCGTGCTGACCGACGGCGACGCCAACGTCGGGCCGTCCTCGTTCGAGGACATGCTGGCGATCATCGCCGGCCGCGCCAGCGAGGGGGTCACCCTGTCGACCATCGGCTTCGGCATGGGCAACTACAAGGACTCGGTCCTCGAGCAGCTGGCCGACAAGGGCGACGGCAACTACTTCTACGTCGACAGCATCGACCAGGCCCGGCGCGTGTTCCACGAGCAGCTGGGCGGCACGCTCGAGGTCATCGCGCGCGACGCCAAGGTGCAGGTCGAGTTCGATCCGCACACGGTCTCGCGCTACCGCCTGATGGGATACGAGAACCGCGACGTCGCCGACCAGGACTTCCGCAACGACAAGGTCGACGGCGGCGAGATCGGCAGCGGCCACGCGGTCACCGCGCTCTACGAGCTGGAGCTGCGCCGCGCGCCGGCCGGCGACGGCGCCGGCGAGGGACGCGTCGCGGTCGTGCGCGTCCGGGCCAAGCAGCCGCGCGGCAACGAGTCGGGCGAGTGGAGCCAGCCGGTCGACGCGGCCGGCGCCCGCCGCTCCTTCGACGTGGCCAGCGCGGACCTGCGCTTCGCCGCGGCGGTGGCAGGGGCGGCCGAGATCCTGCGCGGCAGCCCGGCGGCCGAGGGATGGCGCATGGTCGACGCGCGAGCGATGGCGCGCGCCGCGGCCGGCGAGTCGCCCGAGCGGCAGGAGCTGGTCTCGCTGCTCGGCCGCCTGGCCGGGGAAGCCCCGCGCGCGGCCACCCTGGCCCGCTGACCGTCGGCCGCGCGGTCCGCGAGCGGCCCGGCGGGCTCGCCCGTCAGGGCCGCGGGTGGATCAGCTCGGCGCCGATCCCCATGGTGGCGAGCAGCTCGCGGTACCAGCGATACGCCGCCTCGGCCCGACCCGGCAGCGCGGTCGTGCCCCACAGGAGCACGAGGGTGGAGCGGGTCTCGCCGTCGGTCTTGCTGCGCTGCGCGTCCTTGACCGCGTTGGCGCACGGGCCGTCCGCGTCGAACAGACAGAGCAGCCCGGCCACGTCGATGACCTGGCCCGACGGATTGAAGACGTAGTTCGAGCCGGCCGGCGCGACGGCCACGCGCAGCGGCGGCCGCACGCGCTCGAGATCGACGACCGAGATGGGCACGCCGCTGTGCAGCGACACCGCGTTGCAGGTGTCGACCGCGGCGTTGATCGATCGAAGCGGCGCCTCGGTCGAGGCGGCAAGCAGGTACTCCGACGCCGGCTTGCTGCGCCCGGTCGGCTTGAAGCCGCCAGCGCGGAGGAGCGCGCGGATGCGCTGGCGCACCTGGTCGTCGGCGGCGAGCGGCGCCGGCTCGCCGTGATCGAGCATGGCCGAGACCTGGTGACTGGTGCCGAGCTGACCCAGAGGGGCCGGCAGCTGGCTGGCGAACACCCACAGGTCGAGCAGCTCGCCGCCATCGACGGCGAGCTCGGGCAAGGACGCGGCGCTCATGGGTCGAACCCTACCGCCGCAGCGCCGCGGCGGGGGTGGGAAACGCCCGCGAGCCGTGGTACACGACGTGCTGTGTCACGCCGGTCGCCGCGCATCCGGGCCCGTTTTGCCGCAACGGTGCACATCGCGGGCGTCGAGCACACGCTGGTCTGTCACACGCGCGACATCTCGGCCGAGGGATGCTTCCTCGATACGGCCGAGATGATCGCGCCCGGCGTCGGCCTCAGCCTCGCGCTCATGGACAACGAGCGCGGCGAGGTGGTGCAGGTGGACGGCGTCGTGGCGCGCTGCCTGCCCGGCGGGCCCAACGGCGTGGGCCGCGGGGTGGGGGTCCGCCTGACCTCGCCGCCGCCCGACTGGCAGCTCATGGTGCAGCGCTACCAGCAGTCGCGCACGACCGAGGAGATGGCGGTGCCGACGGTGCGGCTCACCATCCTGGTGGTCGGCGACGAGGAGCAGCGCCGCGGCGCGCTCGCGCTCTACGTCACCAGCGGATGGGACGTGCGCTTCGCGACCGACGTCGACACCGCGGAGGAGGCGATGGCCGCGGTCGACCTCGACGCGGTGATCGCCGAGTACGAGCTCGGCGACTCGCGCTGGCACCAGATCCTCCAGGTCGCGCGCCGCCTGCAGCCGGACGCGCACCGCTTCGTGCGCTGCAGCCTGCGCGGCCAGCGGCCGCCCCGCGGCGCCGAGGACCTGGTCCACCGCATCATCGATCGCCAGGCCGGCCTCGAGGCGCTGGTCGAGGCGCTGGGCGCCGAGCTCGGCCACGAGCGGGCGATGCGCTGAGCCGTGGTGCCGTGACCCGATACGTGACGTGAGTGCGGAGCCGTGACATGAGCGATGCGTCGTACCCGCCGAGCTGGTTCCCGGTCCTCGGCCCCGAGGAGAGCGCGGCGCTGCTCGCCCGCGTCGTCGATGCCGCGCGCGCGGCGGGGCCGGCCGCGCTGGTCGCGTTCGACCTCGACTCCACCTTGCTCGACAACCGACCGCGCCAGGCCCGCATCCTGCGCGAGTACGCGGCGCTGCATCACCTCGACGCGCTCGCCTCCCACCACGCGGACGACTGGCGGGGCTGGGACGCGCGCGTCGCCATGGCCAACGGCGGGCTCGCGCCCGACCTCATCGAGCTCCACTTCGCGCCGTTTCGATCGTTCTGGAGGGACCGCTTCTTCACCAGCGAGTACTGCGTCGAGGACCGCCCGATCGCCGGCGCCCCCGACTACGTGCGCGCCGTGCTGGCCAGCGGCGCCGGGGTCCTCTACGTCACCGGGCGGCACGAGGAGATGCGGGCCGGCACCGTGATCTGCTTCGAGCGGACCGGCTTCCCCTGCCCCGGCGACGGCGCGGCCGGCAGCGCGACCGGCGGCGCGACCGGAGGATCGATCGATCTCCTGATGAAGCCGTCGCTCGAGGAGCACGACGACCTCTACAAGGCGCGCACCTACGCGACCCTGCGCGAGCACGGCCAGGTGGTGGCCGCCTTCGACAACGAGCCGGCCCACATCAACGGCTACCGCGAGGCGTTCCCGGACGCGATCTGCGTCCACCTGGCGACCGACCACTCGATGCGCGACATCCCGCTCGCCGGCGGCATCTCGTCGATCGTCGACTTCAGCTCGGGCGCCGGCCTCGCGCCCGCCCCGCGCCGCTGAAAAAGCTGGCCGCCGCGCCGCGCCTGCTCCGTCCTCGTAGGCGTGACGGTTTCGCGGCGCGCCCTCCGGTGGCCGGCGATCGCGGTCGCCCTGGCGGCGGCGGTCGTCGTCCCGGTCGCGCGCTCGAACGCGCTCGCCGGCGGCTTCACCGGTGAGCTGGCCGCCGGCGTCAGCGGCACCGTCCTGATCGGGTCGCCGGACGATGCCGCCCTGCCCGGCCTCGCGCCGGTGGTCGCCGCGGCCGGGTGGCAGGTGAGCGCGCGCGTCGCGGTCGGACTGCGCTCCTCGAGCTATCTCGTCCCCGCCGCCGTGGCGGGGCGGCGCGAGCCGTTCGTGGCCAGCTCGCTCGGGCCGGCGGTCGCGGTGTGGCTGCAACCGAGCGTGGTGGTCGGGGCCGCGATCGGGCCGTGCCTGGTGTGGCCCGCTCCGGTCGGGGCGAGCCCGACGCTGCGGTCGAGCCGCGGGTGGGGCGCCTCGCTGCGCGCCGGTTGGTCGATCGGCCGCGCGGCCGGTGGCGATGTGCTGCTCGGCGGCGAGCTGCTCCCGGCGTTCTTCGCCCGCGACGACATGCTGGTCGGCGCGCTCTTCACGGTGGGCCTGCTCTGGCGATGACGGCGCCGCGCCCCGCCGCGCGCCCTCGCGCCGCCGCCGCCGCGCTCGCCCTCGCCCTCGCCGCGGCGGGGGGCGCCTGCACCGATCTCGGCGCGCTGGGCGGCAGCGAGCCGCTCCTGCCCTGGAGCGAGTCGGCCCCGCGCGGGGCCAACACGCCGCGCGCCGCCGGAACGCCGCCGTACCGCGCGACCGCCGCCATCGAGGACGGCGCGCTCGAGCTGCGGACCGATCTGCCGCGCGCCCCCGCCGGCTGCCTCGAGGACCAGGCGCCCGCGCTGTGCGGCGACGTCGACCGCGACGGCCTGGTCGACGAGTGGGAGGACCTGGCGCTCGACGCGCTGCGGCCATTCGTCCGGATCGACGAGGGCGACCCGCTGCGAGTCGACCGCGAGGGCCGGGTCGGTTCGATCGGGCGCGTCTGGCCGGCGGCGCGGGATGCCCCGGCCGGGCCGATCCGGCTCGTCCTGGTCCTCGCCTACTCGCGCGACTACGGCCGCTGCAGCTTCGGGGCTCACCTGGGCGACAGCGAGCGGGTCGCGCTCGACCTCGCGCCGGTGCCGGGCGAGCGCGGCGCCGTCCGCGTGGTCCGCGCCTACACGGCCGCGCACGAGTGGAGCGACAAGGACGTGAGCCGACTCTTCGCCGGCGATCTCTCCCGCCAGCTCGAGGTCGAGGAGGACCCGATCACGGGGCAGCCGCGCTGGGTGGTCCACGCCTCGCGCTCCAAGCACGCCACCTACGCGACCGCCGCGCTGTGCGAGGCCCAGGACAGCTGGATCTTCTGCGGCGACGAGGACTGCGACTCGGGCCCCGCCTCGCTCCAGAGCGAGCTCCTCATGCCGGTAGACAACGCGGGCGAACCGGACGCGCCGCGCGTCCTGCGCATGATGGATGAGCCGGTGTGGGACGACGTCCCGTTCTGCGGCGGGCTCGGCCACGGCGACGGCCCGTGCGCGTCGCCCCTGCGCGACAAGCTGCTCGACGACCCGTTCGCAGGGTCCGCCGGGCAGGACGGGTGAGCCGGTGAGCCGCCGCGGCAACCGCCGCGCCGGCCTCGCGTCACTCGGCGCCGGCGCCGGCGTCGCGCTGCGCTGCCTCGGCCTGATCCAGTCGATCGAGGACGTCGGACGGCACGCTCGGGCTGGCGCCGCCCGATCCGGACTTCGGCACGTCCGAGTCCTTCTTCTCCTCCTGCCGCCGCGCCGCCGCGTCGGGGTCGGCCAGCGTGGCGGCGCCGGCGATCGCCGCCGCGCCTGCCGCGACCACGACCGGATCGACGCGCGGCGCGTTCTGCAGCGCCGGCCCGCCGCACCCCAGGAGAGAAACGACCGCGAGCACTCTCAGCCGCATGTTCGAACGCTAGCACGCGGCCGTCGGCACGGCCTGGCAAACCCGGACCCTGCGCCGCGTCAGCGTCGCGCCGGCGCCGCGTCGATGCGCGCTGCGTCCCGCGGGATGTGATCGAACCCGACCGCCGACCACCCGCACCTGTTGCCGGCGCGCCACACGTCTCGCATGCCGCGCCGGCACCTGTTGCCGGCGCGCCACACCCCTCGCATGCCGCGCCTCCCGCGGCCCGTCCATGCGGCGGCGCCACCCTGCGCCGCGCGGCGCCGCCGAGCTCGGCCGGCTCGGGCCCGCCCATGTCATTCGCCGCTCATCCGTCCATCACATCCCGAGCACCTCGAACTCGTAGATGCGCGTGGCGCCGTCCGTGGTCTGGGTCGGCGTGATGATGTTGATCCGCGCGAAGCGGGCGCTGGTCGCCGCGCCGAGCGGGTGGGTCGACACGCTGGCGGTGTTGCCGCGCACCTGCGCCGCGGTGGTGAAGCTGGAGCCGTCGGTGGAGAGGAGGAGGTCGAAGTCGCGCGTGTTCCAGCTCGCGGTCTCCCCGCCGGCGCCGGCATGCCTCACGGTGAACGACTGGATCGACCTGACCGAGCCGAGGTCGACCTGGAGGAACTTGGTCGCCGCCAGCGAGCAGAACTTGTCGGTCGTGCCGCCCGACACGCTTCCGTTCACCGCCTTGGCCGGGCCCTCGTTGGCGTTGCACGCGGTCGAGCCGGTCGCGGCGCGGTTGAGCGCCAGGTTGGTCGGGCCGCCGCCTCCACCGCCGTAGACCTCGAGCTCGTAGATGCGCGCCGCGCCGTTGCCGTTGTTGGTCGGCGTCGTGATGTCGAGGCGCACGAAGCGCGCCGACGCCGCGGCGAACTGATGCACGGTCCGGCTCGACCGCATCCCGCTGGCGCTGGCGACCGTGGCGAAGTTGGCCCCGTCGGTCGACACCCGCACGGTGTACGCCCCGGTGTTCCAGCCGGTGTTCTCGGCCCCGAGCCCGGCGTGCTTGATGACCACCGCCGAGACATTGACCGCCGCGCCCAGGTCGACCTGCAGGAAGCGCGGCGCGGTGGACGAGCAGAACTTGCTGTTGCCCGACAGGACGCCGTCCACCGCCTTGCCCGCCGACTCGGAAGCGGCGCACGCGGTCGACCCGGTGACCGCCTTGCCGAGGGCGAGGTTGGTGCCCAGGTCCGGCGCGGTCGGCGGCGGGGTGAAGCCGTCGTTGAACGAGGGCGGCACGTCGGCCGGGTTGGTGCCCCAGCTCGACGACGATGAGCCGCCCATCTGGAAGTCGAGGGTCGCCCCGTTCTGGATGTCGCCGTAGCGCAGCCAGGGGCGGTTGGTCGACGCGCCGTTCACGCGCAGGCTCTGCACGAACTGCGACGACGGCCCCGCGCCGGCGCCGTTGACCTGGAGGACGCGCCCCCCCGCCAGCTGGACGGTGATCGACGGGAACAGCGGGCCGTGGAGGACCAGCGTGTCGGCGCCCGGGGTGGCCGGGTACATGCCGAGCGCGGCCCACACGTACCAGGCCGAGGTCGCGCCCAGGTCGTCGTTGCCGGGCAGGCCGCCGGCGCCGGTGGTGAAGCTCTCGCTCATCACGCGCCGCACGGCCGCCGCCGTGCCCGACGGCCGGGCCGCGAAGGTGTAGGCCCACGGCACGCCGTGCTCCGGCTCGTTGCCGATGTAGAAGAAGGGGAGCGTCAGCCCGCCGTTCAGCTGGGTGAAGTGATGGTCGAGGCGCTGGATCGCGGTCGGCCGCCCCCCCATCAGGTTGATGAGGCCCTGGAAGTTGTAGGTCACCATCCACGTGTACTGGGTGGCGTTGCCCTCGGTGTAGCCGGAGTCGCTGGCCGGCTCGAGCGGCAGGGCGAAGGTGCCGTCGGCGTTGCGGCGAGTGATGTAGCTGCTCTCGGTGCTGAACACGTTGCGCCAGAACTGGGCGCGCGCGATGTACGTGTTGTACTTGCCGGTGTCGCCGAGCGCGCGGGCGAACTGCGCGACCGCG
>DATFRY010000470.1:0-3968 GCA_035262925.1 Kofleriaceae bacterium
CGAGCAACGCTGACGGCAGGCCCGACCCGATCCTGCACCGCGACCTGACGCCGTCGAACGTGGTCGTCTGCTACAGCGGTGCGGTCAAGATCATCGACTTCGGCATCGCCAAGCTGGCGGCCGAGGTCGGCGACACGCGCACCGGGATGATCAAGGGCAAGCTGTCTTATCTCGCGCCCGAGCTGCTGCGCGGCGGCGCCGCCAGCCCGGCGAGCGATCTGTTCCAGCTCGGCGTGACCCTGTTCGAGGCGCTGACCGGGCGCCGGCTGTTCGACGGGCCGACCGACGCCGCTCGCGTGCAGGCGGTGCTGCACCGGCCCATCCCGGCGCCGGGCGACATGGTGAGCGGGCTGCCGGCCGCGCTGGACCGCATCGTGCTCCAGCTCCTGGCGCGCGACCCGTCCGAGCGGATCGGCGACGCCGACCAGGTGCGCGGCGAGCTGGAGGATGTGCTGCGGCGGTCGGGACAGCACGTGGGCGAGCACGAGGTGGGCAGCTGGCTGCGAGCCGTCCTGCCGGAGCACCTGAGCGAGCGGCTGCGGCGCGAGCGCGAGTGCCTGCGCGCGCTGGCCCCGACCGGGCAGCCGCCGCCGGCAGTGGTCGTGAGCGCGCCGCCCCTGCGCGGGCGGCGCATCGCGCTGGCAGCGTCGGGCGCGGCGCTCCTGGCGGCCGCGATCGTCACCGTCGCGGTGTCGAGCGGCGAGGCGGCGGGGCCCGGCGGGCCGGCGGCGGGCGCGCGGCCGATCGGAGCGCCGATCGTCCCGCCGCTGGTCGCGCCGCCGGTCGCCCCGCCGGTCGCTCCGATGGTCGCCCCGCCGGACCGGGCCGGGTCGGGGCCATCGATGAGCGCTGCCGGGCCCCGGTCCGGTGCTGCCCGCGGCGGTGCGGCGCCCGGCCGTGCAGATCCGGGCGGGCCGCGCGGTGAGGCTCCGCGCCCGCCGCGGGTCGGGCGTCGTCGTCCGCGTCGGCCGCGAGCGGATGCGAGCGACGCGGGGTTCGTGCTGTACATTCCGCTCTATCCGCGCGCCGCTCCGGTTCCTCGCGCGGATGCCGGCGCCGGCCCTGACGCCGATGCCGATGCTGATGCCGGCGCCGGTGCCGGTGCGGCTGCCGGCAGCGCGGCCGCGCCCGACGCCGGGCCGGAGGCGCCGCGCACCGACAACCTCGATCCGTGGAGTCGCTGATGCGAATCTGGCCCGCGCTCGTCGTCTCGCTCATGGCCGCGCTCGTCGTCGGGATCGCGCCGCGAGCCGCCGCGGCCGAGGACCAGCCCTGTCCGCGGCCGCAGCGCGCGGTCGACGACCGGGCGCGCGCGCTCTACCGCGACGGCGAGCGCCTCTACGCCGCGGGCCGGTACGGCGAATCGATCGCCGCCTTCCGCGCCGCGCTCGAGCGCAGCCGGCGGCCCGAGCTCTACTTCGATCTGGCCAACGCCCACGAGCACCTGGGCGACGCGGCCGAGGCAGCGGGTCTCCTCGAGCGGTACCTCCGCTGCGCGCGGCCGGCCGACGCCGGGCTGGTCCGCGAGCGCCTGCGCCGCCTGCGCGCGTCGGCGGTGCGCCTGGGCCCGACCACGTGTCCGGTCGCGGAGACGCCGGAGCCCCAGGCGGCGGTGCGGCTCGAGGCGGTCGACCGGATCGTGGCCGCGGAGCAGGACCGCGCGCGCTCGCGGCCGCGCGCATGGCCGTGGCTCGTCACCGGCGGCGGCGCGCTCGCCGCCGCGATCGGGCTCGCGGTCGCGGCCGACGCGACCCGGCCGCCCGCCTGCGCCCACCCCGAACAGGGCAGGGCATGCCTCCGCATGCCGATCGACGCCAGCGCCGCGCTCGAGCGAACCGCCATCGTCGCCGGCGCGGCCGGCGCGATCGCCCTCGCGGCAGGCGCCGTGATCGCGGTGCGCGCGCGCGGCGAGACGCGCACCGGCGAGCCCCGCCGGGCGATGCCGTGGATCGCGCCGGGCGCGGTCGGGGTCGCGTGGGGCGGGGCCTTCTGAGCGCCCCGCGGCGCCCGGGGCGGCTCTCGGCTTCCGAGACGGGTGGTCGCGTCATCGCCCGAGCCGGGCCATCAGCTGCTGCGCCGCCGGCAGCGCGGGATCCACGGCCAGCGCCTCGCCCAGGCACCACCTGGCCGCCTCCGGATCCTCGTCGGCCGCGCACAGGAGCGCCAGCGCCACCAGCGCGCGCGGCCACGGGCGCCTGCCGGCCAGCGCCTTCTCGGCGGCGGCGCGCTCGCGTGCGGCCGCCTCCCCGCGCGGCTTGCCGCGGGCCAGCTCGGCCCGGTAGCGGGCCCAGGCCAGCGAGGCCTCGTAGTCCGGGTGATCGGCGTGCGCGCGCGCCGCCGCGGCCATCTCCGACACCGCCTTGAACGGCTCGCCCGCGAGGAGCGCGCGCTGGCCGCGGGCCAAGGCCTGCTCGGCCCGCTCGCGGTCGTGCGGGCCCAGCGCCCACACCGACGAGAAGCCAGGCATGCGCGCGCGCAGCTCGTCGTGATGCTCGAGCCGCGCGGCCGGGTCGGCCAGCGCCGCCGCCGCGGCGACGATCGCCTTCCACATGGGCGCCACCAGCGCGGCCGCGTCGCCGAGATCGAGCGACTGCAGCCGCTCGGGCGAGAAGCGCACGGCCAGCGCGCGCACCGCGAGGTCGAGCTCGGGCGGCTCGGCCGCCGGCGTCACCTCCAGCACGTCGTAGTGGCTGGCGCCCGCGAGGCGCGCCTGACGCGCGCGCAGGTGCTGGCGCGCGGTGCCCACCGCCCGCCGCTCGGGCGTGCCGAGGTCGCACGGCTCGACCGTGAGGATGAGCGCACCGGTGCATGCCAGCGACCACAGGGTGCGGCCGGCCTGGGCCGCGCCGAGCCCGGCCGACGCCGCGCGCACGACGCTCTTGAGCGTGTGCGCGCCGTCGATCGCGCCCACCATGGTGACCTCGGGGATCTCGAGCGCGCGCAGGTCGCGCAGCTCTGCGACCAGGTCGGTCGCGGCGGCGTAGTGGCCGGCGTAGCCGCGCAGCGCCTCGCGCACCAGCTCGAAGTCGACCTGCCGCCCGGCCGCGATGATGCGCGCAGCGTCGCGCGCCGGATCGGGCTCTGCGACCAGGCGCAGCGCGCCGCGGGCGTAGGCGCGCGACAGCCCGCCGGCCCAGCGGATCAGGAGCGCGCGATCGACCGCGATGGCGATTGCGCGCGGCGGGGCGCTGGCCCCGACCACCGGGACCCGCTCGGCGGCGGCGGCGTCGCGGCCGGCCTGGGTCAGGACGACGGCCAGGAGCGCGGGCGGCGGCTCGCGCTCGCGCCAGCGGCGGAGCCCGGGGCCGAGCAGCCGCCCGCTCGCCTCGGCCACCACCACCACGTCCACCGGCGCGCCGGCCGGCGCAAGCGCCTCGGGTCCGTCGACCAGTGGCGGAGACCACAGCACCTGATGGCCGGACGCCTCGAGGTTCTCCTGCAGCGGAACCGCCAGGCCGACGTCGTCGAGCGCAAGCGCAACACGGGCCACGCCCGGCGATCTTGCGCCGCAGCGCCGGTACGGGCAAGGATAGACGAGATGGCGCGACGAGCCGTTGCCGCGCTCGGCTCATTGTTGTTCGCGCTGGGGCCGTCGGCTGCAGCGAGCGGTCAGGTCGGGTCGCGCGCCGCGGCCCGGCCGCCGGTCCAGGCCCAGGCCGCGGTCCAGGCCCAGGCCGCGGTCCAGGCCCAGGTCGCGGCCGAGGCGCAGGTCCAGAGCCTGGGCAGCTTCGAGCGGGCCGCGCTGGAGTACGCCCTCATCGCCAGCGGGCTGACCATCGAACGGGCCCCGGCCGGCAAGAGGGTGCGGCGCGTCCACGTGGTCAACATCCCCGTGTTCGGCGCCGAGGAGGGGTGGATCCTGCGCTGGTTCAACCGCTTCCATGTGACCAGCCGCGAGAGGGTGGTGGCCCGCGAAGTGCTCGTCCAGCCGGGTGACCCGTGGGACGAGGCCCGGGTCGACGAGACGC
>DATFRY010000471.1:0-21067 GCA_035262925.1 Kofleriaceae bacterium
TCATGGCGCGCCCCCGCAATTCGGGCACGCGGCGGTCACCGGACTCATGGCGCGCCCCCGCAATTCGGGCACGCGGCGGTCACCGGACTCATGGCGCGCCCCCTCGTGGCTGGCGGCGGACATCCACGCGCGCCGCGCCCAGCGCCTCGGCCAGCGCCGCCGCCCACGGCCACGGCGCGCGCTCGCGGCAGCAGTACAGGTTGAAGGTGGCCACCCCGCTCTCGGGATAGGTGTGGCAGCAGAGGTGCGACTCGGTCAGGAGGTAGAGCGCGGTGACCCCGCCGGGCGGCTCGAAGGCGTGCACCAGCGGCTCGCCGAGCACGCGCAGGTCGAGCTCGGCGACGACCCGGTCGAGGAGTGCGCGCACGGCCGAGCGGTCGCGCAGGCGAGCGGGATCGCAGCCGTGCGCGTCCACGATCCACTCGACACCGCCGTTCACGGCGCCGAGGTTAGCGCAGGCGCGGAGCTCAGGGGAGCCGGCGCAGCGCCTCGACGACGTCCGATTCGTCCGGGAACATGCCGCCCATGTTCTTCTTGTCCCAGACGACCGTGCCGTCCGCGGTGACGATGAAATCGCCGCGGCCCCCCTTCATCAAGGACACCTCGGTGCCCGGCAGCTCCTTCTCGATGGTGGCGCCCAGACTGGACGCACGGGGCTTGTAGCTTCAAGCAACGCAGTATTCGATCGTCACGCGCACGGCAGGACTCCTTCAGCCAGGACTGTACGGCGCCCGGCGCATCCGACAAGCGGATCGCGTCCGATCGCCTCTAGGGACACGCCGGGTTGATCTGGCCCGGGCTGCCGAGGTCGCCGTCGCCGAAGACGTCCTGCCCCTCGCACCAGCTGGTCCCGACGTCGTTCTGATCGGCGCTGGTGAGGCCCGGGTCGAGGCTCAGCGACCGGCCGGACACGCTCGGGAAGCTGAGATCGTACTCGACGCGATCGATCTCGTTGCCGCCTTCGGCTGCCGTGATGATGATCTCGTCGTCCTCGTTGCCCAGCTGGAAGGGCGGGACGACGTTGCCGTAGCCGATGTCGCCGATCACGCCCCCGTTCAGCTTCGGGTTCCGCTCGCGCACGAGGACCACGATGCCGCCCGGCTCGATGACCTGGTCCGGCAAGAGGAAGCCCTCCGGTGTGGTGCTGAGGTCGCTCACATCCACGTTGTTCAGACTGAAGGTCTGATTGGTCGGATTGACGATCTCGAACCACTCGCCGACATCGTCGTTGACCGCATCCGGATCCTTGTGGATCTCGGTGATGACGAGGTCGCCGAACTGAGTGGGACCAGGGAAGGGGCTCGCGTCGGCCCCGCCGGCGTCGCCCGCGTCGGGCTGGCCGCCGTCGCCGCCCGCGTCGGGCCTTCCGCCGCCGCCGTCCTCGCCGCCCACCGAGCCGTCGGTCAGCACGCCGCCGTCGCCGCCGCCGCCGCCCTGCGTGCACAGCTCGTCGTCGGCGCTCGCGTGGCACTTGCCGTCGCGCAGGCAGACCTGATCCTGTGGGCACTGCTGGTCCTCTCCGCAGAAGACCGCGCAGCGATCGAAGCGGGGCGAGAAGCAGGCGGGTCCGCCGGCGGCGAGCGCCGCGCCGGTCGCCGCCAGCGCGGCCACTCTCCACCACTGCCTCTTCACGTCCACGACGCGGGGCAGGATATGCTGCGCCAGACGTGCAGCTCAAGCTTCCCCGGTCACTGGCGCAAGGCCGCGAGCTCGTACCGTATTCGGCCGACCCAGCGGCGCTGCAGCCCGGTCACCGCATCCGCGTGCTCATCGATGGGGACGAAGCTTTTCCCGCCATGCTGGCGGCGATCGCGCGGGCGCGCCGCCACGTGCACCTGGAGACCTATATCGTCCGCGCGGACCGGACCGGACGCACGTTCGCGGACGCGCTGAGCGAGCGCGCCCGTTCCGGCGTTCAGGTCCGTCTGCTCTATGATGGATTCGGGGCCTTTCCGCTGTCGTCGGCCTACCTGGCCGACCTGCGCCGCGCCGGCGTCGAGACGCTGGAGTACCGGCCGGTGCGGCGGCGCCGGCGGAGATGGACGTGGAAGCGGTGGCTGCGCCGCGACCACCGCAAGATCCTCGTGGTCGACGGCGAGATCGGCTTCGTCGGCGGCATCAACATCGCCGACGACTACGCCTCGCGCAGCTCCGGAGGACTGGGCTGGCGCGACACCCACGCCTCCATCCAGGGGCCGCTGGTCAGCGACCTCGAGGAGATGTTCCGCACGACCTGGCACGACGCCGGCGGCGCGCCCTACCCGGCCTTCCCTCCGGAGGCGTCGGAGTCGGTGGCGGTGCCGGGCTCGGAGCTGGCCGCCGCGGTGGGCAGCGACCTGGTCGGCCGGCGCGGCATGATCCGCCGACACCTGGTGCATGCGATCCGCAGCGCGCGCCACCACGTCTACATCGCCAACGCCTACTTCGTGCCCGACCGCGCGCTGCGCCGCGCGCTGCGCAGGGCGGCGCGCCGCGGGGTCGACGTGGCGCTGATCGTGCCGGGCAAGAGCGACGTGCGCTCGGTGCAGTGGGCGGGCGAGCGCACGTACACCGGGCTCCTGCGCGACGGCGTGCGAGTGAACCTCTGGGTCGGGAGCCACATGCACGCCAAGACCGTGGCCATCGACGACACGTGGGCCTCGATCGGCAGCTACAACCTCGACTACATCAGCCTGTTCTGGAACATGGAGGTCGTGGTCGAGATCGTCGGGCCGGAGACGCCGGTCCGCCTGCGCGAGCAGTTCGAGCGCGACCTCGCGCACTGCCAGGCGCTCGACTACGCGACCTGGCGCCGGCGCTCGTGGTGGCGCCGGCTGCGCTCGTGGTTCTTCTACCGTTTCCGGCGCTTTCTGTGACGCGTCGCGGCCCGTCCGGCGGCGGGGCGTGAATCGCGCACTGGCACCCGCCTTGCTCCTCTTCGCAACCGAGCGCGATGCTTCTCCGTCTCGTTCAGTTCGCGAGCGTCTTCTTCGTGGCACTCGCCATGGTGCCGGCGGTCGCGCACCTCATGGAGCTGCCCGCCAAGCTCCACATGGCGCGCGCCGACTATCTGACGGTGCAGCAGATCTATCGCGGATGGTGGCTGGCCGGGATCGTGGTCGCGCTCGCGCTGGTGTCGACGGTGGCCCTGTGCGTGCTCCTGCGCGGGCGCGGCCTCCCCTTCGCGGCCGCGGTGGTCGCCGCCGCCGCCGTCGCCGCCACCCAGGTCGTGTTCTGGCGCTGGACGTTCCCGGCCACCCAGGCCACGTCGAACTGGACGGTGCTGCCCGACCGCTGGCTCGCGCTGCGGCGCCAGTGGGAGCTCGCGCATGCGACGAGCGCGGCGCTGAGCCTCATCGCCCTGCTCGCCGTCATCGCGTCGGTGGTGACGGCCCATGGTCGCCCGTCGGGCGCGCATGACCGCCATCCACCTGGGCAGCACGCGGCGCCGTCGCTGCGAGCGACCGACTCGGAGCGATAGACGCGCCCCGACGGGCCGCGACGGCCGACTCCCGGGCCGGGCCCGCACGACGCGCGGCCGCGCCCGCCGTGCGAGCGCGCACGGCAGGAACCGCCACACGGCGCGCGACCCGGATTCGACGGGCCTCGGGGCTCCACCGCCACCGCCGCGTCAGGGCTCCTGACGCTGCCGGCTCTGCGCCGCCTGCCCGTCGGTGGCGCCCTCGCGGTGAGCGAGGCGATCGAGCAGCGCTCGCGAGAACGCTTCGAGGTCGTCCGGCCTGCGCGAGGTGATGAACGCGCCATCCTCGACCACTTCCTCGTCGACCACGTCGGCGCCTGCCCCCTCCAGCTCCGCGCGCACCGACGGCCACGAGGTCATGCGGCGGCCGCGCACCACATCGGCCTCGATGAGGAGCTGCGGACCGTGACAGACCGCCGCGATGGGCCGCCCGATCGCGGCGAAGCCCTTCACGAAGTTGATCATGTGCGGGTCGTCGCGCAGGTGGCCGGGTGACTGGCCGCCCGGGATGAGCATCGCGTCGTACTGCTCGGGTCGCCGGTCGGCCACCGAGGCGTCGACGTGCACCTTCGTCTTGCCGCGCTTGCCGACGAGCTCACGACCCGCGTCCACGCCGAGGAGCTCCACGTCGTGACCAGCGTCGGTCAGGCGCTCGACCGGGACCAGGAGCTCCGAATCCTCGTACGACTGCGCCACGAGCACTGCGATCTTGGCCATGCACTCACCTCCTTTGCCAGATGGAGAGGTGGTGCACGGGTCGTGCCTCCGTCGGCGACCGCCGCTCAGCCCGGATCGCAGGGCCCGTCACACGGGTGAACCACGGTGCCGTCGCGCAGGAAGCCGCCCAGCTCGTCGAGCGCGGCCGGCTCGAGCCGCACACCCTCGTGCACCTCGTTGTCCTCGAGCGCCGGCTGGGCCTGGTCGTAGACCGAGAGGTCGATGCCGAAGTCGAACAGGGTGAGGCCGGCCGGCGCCGGACCGGGCGTGGTGTCGAGCCCGTAGACCTCGGCGGGGCTGGGCTCGACCAGCGGGACGCCGATCAGGCGCGCGAGCAGGAAGCTGCCCAGGTTGGGCACCGACACGTCGCCCAGCCCGACCTGGAGGAGCAGCGGCCGCGCCTCGCCGAGCGGCTCGGCCAGGAGATAGCCGGCGTAGTTGCCGGGGTCGAAGCGGTCGAACGAGCGCTGCAGCGAGGCGGCGAAGATCTGCTGATCCATCGCGTCGGTGAGGATCGCGCTGATGAGGAGCAGGAAGTCGTCGAACGGGCGGGCGCGAAACATCATGTGCGTGAAGCCGGCCCCGCCCACCTGCAGGCAGATGCGGTCGAGAGACGGGTTGAGGCCGGTCATCACGCCGCCCAGGATGGCGCCCTGGCTGATGCCGATGAAGCCGAGCGGATCGGGCGCATAGAACGGCTCGCCGCCCGGCGTGCGCTGGAGCGCCTCCTCGGCCAGGAGGGGCCCCTCGATGGCCGCGCCCATGACGATCCAGTTGGCCATCGCCTGGTGCACGCGATCGGCGAAGCTGACCGTGCGAGACGGCTCGCCGGCCAGGTTGTTGAGGAGCACGCCGATGTCCCCGGTCGACATGCCGACCCAGACGATGCCGAACAGGACCGCGCCCACCGAGTCGGCGATGGTGCGCGCGCTGCCGCCCTCGACCTCGGCCAGCCCGCCGAAGAAGCCGTGGCCGTAGGCGAGGGCCAGGCCCGGTCCGGCCGCGGCGGCGACCGAGGCCGGCACCACGGCCACGAAATCGAACGTGGTGGTGCCGTTCTCCATCACGTTGCCGTCGGCGTCGCGCGCGAGCGCGGCGCCCGGCGCGTCCTCGGCCAGGAACAGCGGGCCGGTGACGGTGCCGTGCACGACGCGCGCGACGTTGTCCTGGTCGGGCGGATCGTCGATCACCTCGGTCACCGCGATGGTGGGCTGATTCTTCTCCAGCCAGGCGAGGGTCAGCTCGCGCACGCGCAGCATGTCGGTGGTGTCTTCCTCCCGGCTCCCGACCGTGAAGTCCCAGGCCAGCTGCAGGTCGGCGCGCTCCCATCCGGCCGCCGCCAGGGGCGCGAAGATGTCGGTCTCGAAGCGATCGATCAGCGGCGCGAGCGCGGGCTCTCCCGCGGCCTCGCCGTCGCGCAGGCGGCGAAAGCCCTCGGCGGGCGCGGCCGGCGCGCCGTCGGGCCGCTCGACCCGGCGCAGCGCGACCACGTAGCGCGTCCGGTGCTCGAGCGCGACCAGCGGGTGGATCACGATCGCGCGGCGGCCCGGGTCCTCGGCGCGCGGGTCGACATCGACGTAGTGGGGCACGCGAGTGCCGTCGGGCGCGAGCAGGATGGTGCGGGCGTCGTCGGCCAGGCTGTCCTCGGCCGGGCCGGCGATGTGGGCCAGCCCGGTGTCGGCCACCTCGTCGGGCAGCGCCGCGACGATGGTCGGGATGGCCGAGGCGCCGTCGTGCACCTCGGCCGTCTCGACGTCGGCGGCCAGGCCGGTCACCGTGAGCATGCTGGCCGCGCCGGACGGCTGCACCCGCTTGCCGGTCGGCGTGCTCGGATCGTCGACCAGGAAGTAGTCCGACGGATACGGCGCCGTGCAGTGGTGCCCGCCGAGGAGCGGCTGGCACCCGTCCGGCAGGTCGAGCGGCGCCAGGCCGCCGTCGTCGGCGGCATCGTCGCCGGTGTCGCCGGCGTCATCACCGCCGTCGTCGCCGCACGCCGGCAGGGCGAGGGCGGCGAGGGCCAGTGTCACGACGAGGGCCAGGACGGGACCGTGAGCGCGGGGGGGACGGACCATCGGGCGATGGTAGCCCGAGCGGACGGCTCGCCGGTGACGCAAAAAGGAAGAGCGAGGAGAGGGCGCCTGCGGACGATGGTTGCGCGCGCCTTCTCCCCGCTCCGAGAAGCTCTGTCGCGGGCGGCAGGTCAGGGCGCGCCGGCGTCGACCGGGGGCTGGTCGCCGCCACCGCCGCCGTCGAGACCGCCCTGATCGCCGTCGTCGTGGTCGTCGTCGCCGTCGTCGCCATGGTCGCCGTCGCCATGGTCGCCGTCGCCATGGTCGCCGTCGTGGTGCATGCAGTCGCAGTCCATGGAGGCCGGCACGCCATCGGCGTCGTCGTCGGCATCGGGGTGGTCGCAGTCGCCCGCGTCGCCGGCCCCGCCATCGTGCGCCTCGCCGTGGTCGTCGTCGCCGTCGTCGTGGTCACCGCCGTCGTGGTGGCCATCGCCCTCGCCGTCGTCGTGGTCGTCGTCGCAGTCGCCGTCGTCCCCGTCGTCGTGGTCGCCATCCTCACCCGCGGTGCCGCTCGGCGAGGTCGAATCGCAGTGCGACCCACCTCCATCCACGTCGGGGCCGGCGTCGAGATCGCCGTGGTCGTCCTCGCCCTGATTGTCCTCGCCCTGATTGTCCTCGCCCTGATCGTCGTCGTCGTCGGCACAGGTGAGCTGGTCATCCTGTCCGTCCCCGTCGACGTCTTGCTTCTGCGGCCCGATGCCCTCGGTGCTGACGCACTGGACGCCGTGGCCGGTGTCGTAGCAGCTGATCATGCCGGAGCCGCTTCCCGCGCCCGAGCTCGAGCAGGAGCTCATCGCGGTCAGGGCACCGAGAACGGCCAGGGCGGCCAGAGACGCCAGCAGGGAGAATCGAGGCATGGGGGCATGCCAAGCAGGCGGCGTGCCCGATCGCGAGTCGCCTCGCGACCGCGGGTTACAGAGGCCCTGTGTGCGAATCGCACAGGCCCGCGTGAGTCGCGGCGCCGCCCGAACGCCTCATCTCGCCGAAAGCGCGGGCGCAGCCTCGCGCGAGCACGACTCGACCCTCGGTTGTCCGATGTCTGCGCAGTGCGCAGTCACGGGACCCGGGCATGGAGCGGGTACCTGGGACCTGTCATCGACTTGTCTCCTGGCATGGCAAGTGAACCGCTCACCCGGCATGAATCTGCGCTGGCCGGAGCAGGAGCAGCGCTTTCTGGTCGACCCCGACGAGGTGCACCGCTTCCTCGCCGCCGTGCAGCCGCACCTGCCGGTCCAGGTGCACGACCCGGCCCGCCCGGTCGAGTTCGTCCGCACGACCTACTTCGACAGCGACGACGACATCCTGCTCCGCTCGCGCGCACCGGGCCGCGAGTGCCGGGTGCGCGTCCGCCAGTATGCCGACGCGCCCGACCACGTCGCGCCGCCGCGCCTGCGAAGCGACTGCGCCTTCGAGGTCAAGGAGTCGAGCCCGACCGGGCGACACAAGGTGCGCGCGCTGGGCACGCCCGACGAGATCGGGCGCATGGTGGGAGCACGCGCCGGCAGCGTGCGCGCCCTCGGGTCGGGGCGGATCTCGCCGCTCCTGGCCCACGCCGCGCGCGCCATCGAGTGCGGCCAGCTGGCCCCGCGGCTGACCACCTGGTACCGGCGGCTGGCGCTCGAGGCGGGCGCCGTGCGCGTCACGGTGGACCAGCAGATCGAGTTCGCGCGGCCGATCGGCCTCGGTCCGGCCGGCGAGCACGCCGCACCGCGCGCCGTGGCCGGGCGCGGCCCGGACCTGGTCCTCGAGGTGAAGCTCAGGGCCGCGCCGCCCGACTGGCTGCTGCAGGCGATGCGGAGGCTGGCCGTGCTCACCCAGTTCTCCAAGTTCCGCGACGGCCTGCTCGCGCTCCGCAGCGCAGAGCGTCCGCCGCGGCCCGCGCCAGCGCGAGCCCGGTCGGTGCCGCCCTCCTGATCTCGATCGCGACGGCCGCGGGGCCTCCGCCGGGCGCGCGCCGGGGTGTCGCGGTGGGGCGCGTGCCGGGCGGGCGCCGGGGCGCGTGCTAGAACCGGGTGGTGAGCTTCCTGGCCGTGGTGCAGCCGATCGCGCCTGCCCTGCAGGCCGAGATGACCGGCGCGTCGTGGCACCCGGATCCGCGCTGCCCCGCCTGGCGCGAGCTGGCCCTCGTCCGCATGAACCACTGGGGCTTCGACGGAGCGCTGCACGACGGAGAGCTGGTCGTGGCCGCCGCCGTCGCCGAGGACGTGGTGTCCGCGTTCGAGCGCATCTTCGCGGCGCGCTTCCCCATCGAGCGCATGGAGCGCATCGACGCCTACGGCGGCGACGACGAGCGCTCGATGGCGGCCAACAACACCTCGGGCTTCAACTTCCGCACCATCGCCGGCGTCGAGACTCTCTCGCTCCACTCGTTCGGCACCGCGATCGACATCAACCCGGCGCAGAACCCGTACATCGGGCGCGAGCGGGTCTCGCCCGCCTCCGCCGTGGCCTACCTCGACCGCGACAACCTCCGGCCCGGCATGCTGGTGCGGCCCGGCCCGGTCATCGAGGCCTTCGAGGCGATCGGCTGGGAATGGGGCGGCGACTGGCGCCGCCAGGACTATCACCACTTCGCCGTGCGCCTGGCTCCCACGTAGCCTACGGATTCGGGAACAGCCTCCGGCCGAGCGAGCGCATCGGGCCGCTCTCGACCACCTGGGACAGGAGGCTGTAGACCACCGGCACGACCACCAGGGTCAGCAGCATCGAGGTCAGGAGGCCGCCGATCACGGTGACCGCCATCGGCGCGCGGGTCTCGCCGCCCTCGGACAGGGCGAGCGCGACCGGCAGCATGCCGAACACCATCGCCGCGGTGGTCATGAGGATCGGCCGCAGCCGGACCGGGCCGGCCTCGAGCAGCGCCTCGCGCATGGGCAGCCCGCGGCTGCGCAGCGTGTTGGTGTAGTCGACCAGGAGGATCGCGTTCTTGGTCACCAGGCCCATCAGCATGATGACCCCGATCATCGAGAAGATGCTGAGCGTGAAGCCGGAGATGTAGAGCGCCCCGAACGCGCCCACCACCGACAGCGGCAGGGACAGCATGATGGTGAACGGGTGGACGAAGCTGTTGAACTGCGCCGCCAGCAGCATGTAGACGAAGACGATCGCGAGCATCAGGGCCAGGCCCATGTACTTGAACGACTCGGCCATGATCTCGGCCATGCCGGCGAAGTCGCTGGTCAGGTCCGGAGGCACCACCCTGGCCGCGGCCTTGTAGACCTCCTGGGTGGCCTGGCCGAGCGGCAGGGTCGGATCGAGGTTGGCGAGCACGGTGATCTGGCGCTGTCGCGCCTGGCGCTCGATGGCGGCCGGGCCCGACTCGGGCACCGCGCGCACCACGTTCGACAGATCGACCAGCTGGCCGCCGGTCGACCTGACCTTGAGGTTGGACAGCGACTCGATGCCCGATTTGACCCCCTCGGGCAGCTGCATGGTGACGTCGTAGATGTCGAGCCCTTCCTTGAGCTCGCTCACCTTGTCGCCGGCGATGAGGGAGCGCAGCGTCGTGCCGATGGCCGCGATGGGCACGCCGAGGTCGCCGGCCCTCTCGCGGTCGACCTGGATCGACACCTCGGGGCGGCCCGTGCGGTGCGTGGTGTCGAGATCGACGAAGCCGGGCACCTTCCGGAGCTCGGCGACCAGCGTCTTCGTGACCTGGGCCAGCCGGTCGAGGTCGGGGCCGCGCACGTTGAACTGCACCATCTGGTTGCGGAAGCCGCCGCCCGAGACCGCGTTGATCGGCACCACCGAGAAGACGACGTTCCTGACGTCCTTGTAGCGCTCGCGCACCCAGGCCATCGAGTCGAGCTGGTGGAAGCCGCGCTGGTCGCGCGGCACCATCTGCACGTCGATCTGCGCCTGGTTGACCTGCCCCTGATCGCCGCCGCCGACGGTGACGAAGGTGTGAGCCACGCCGGGCGCATGGGCGCGCAGGTCCCTGCTCACCGCGTCGGTGAACTGGCGGGTGAGCTCGAGCGAGCTGCCCACCGGCAGCTCCACGGTCACCTGGTACTCGGCGCGGTCCTCGGCCGGGACGAACTCGGTCTTGACCCGCATGACCAGGAAGACGGCCGCGACCATCGACAGGAACGCGAGGCCCAGCGTGGTGAAGCGGTGGCGCAGCGACCAGCCCAGGACGCCGCGGTACACGCGGTCGATGTGGTCGAGGAACCAGGCGAACGGCCGGAAGAGGAGCGCGGGGCGCCCGCTGTGCTCGCGCAGGAGGCGCGACGACAGCATCGGCGTGATGGTGAAGGAGACCAGCGCCGACACCGCCACGGCGAAGCTGACCGTGAGGCCGAACTGGAAGAAGAAGCGCCCGACGATCCCCTTCATGAACGCGACCGGCAGGAACACGGCCACGATGCACGCGGTCGTCGCGATGACGGCCAGCCCGATCTCCGAGGTGGCGTCGGACGCCGCCTCGCGCGCCTTCTTCCCGGTCGACAGGTGCCGGTAGATGTTCTCGATGACCACGATGGCGTCGTCGATGAGGATGCCGATCGACAGGGACAGCGCCAGCATCGTCATGTTGTTGAACGTGAAGCCCATGACCTCGATGAACCAGAACGTGGCGACCACCGAGCTCGGGATCGCCACGGCACTTATCAAGGTCGCGCGCACGTCGTGCAGGAAGAAGAGGATGATGAGCACCGCCAGGACGGCGCCGAACAGGAGGTCGAACTTGACGTCGTTGATCGACCGCTCGATGTAGCTCGACCAGTCGGTCGGGACCGATACCTTGGCCCCTGCGCGCGCCACCTCGGGGGCGAGCTTGTCCAGCTCCGCGCGCACCTGCCTGGCGACCGCCACCGTGTTCGACCCGGACTGCTTGCGCACGACCAGGGCCACCGCCGACGCGCCGTCCATCGACGACGAGGAGCGCGCCTCCTCGGTGTCGTCGACGACCTCGGCGACCTGGCGGATCCGCACCAGGCTGGTCGCCGCCGCCCGCCCCTCGCCGGCCGGCGGCATGGGCGGCGCCGGGATGACGATGTCCTCGATCTGGCGGACGTCCTTGACCTCGCCCGCCACCTTGACGGTGAGCTCGCGCGTGCCCTCCTCGATGCGGCCGGCCGGCATGTCGAGGTTCTGCGCGCGCAGCGCGGTGGCCACGTCCTCGACGGTGAGGCCGAAGCCGGCCAGGTCGGCCGGGCGCACGAAGACGTGGATCTCGCGCTCGCGACCGCCGACCAGGTCGACCGAGCCGACCCCGCGGATGCGCTGGATGCGCTCCTTGACCACGTCGTCGGCGAACTTGGTGAGGTCGCGCGGGGCCATCTTGCCCGACACCGCCAGCGACATGATCGGGGCGGCGCCGACGTCGAACTTCTGCACCTTGGGCGGGTCGATGCCCTCGGGCAGCTGGGGCAGGATCGACGACACGCGGTCGCGGATGTCCTGCGCCGCCTGGTCGACCGGGGTCTCGAGCTCGAACTGGACGAAGACCTGGGTGACCGACTCGAGGTTGACCGAGCGCAGGGTCTTGATCCCCGCCATCGTGTTGACCGCCTCCTCGATCGGGTCGGCGACCTTGCTCTCCATGGAGGCCGGGTCGGCGCCGGGATAGGTGACGGTGACGGTGACGATCGGGAACTCGACGTCGGGGAAGAGGTCGACCCCGACGCGCGGATAGCTGAACAGGCCGAGCACGATGAGCGCGCCGACCAGGACCGCCGCGAAGACCGGGCGGCGGATCGAGATGTCAGCCAGTCGCATGGCTCACTTCCCCTTGCTGGCCGCCGGGCCGGCGGGCGCGGCGCCCATCTGCACGACCGCCAGCATCCCCGACTTGAGAGCGCCGTCCTGGTTCTCGAGGGTGGCGATGACCTCGAAGGTGCGGGTGCGGAGGTCGATCGCCGGGCTGATGCGATTCACCCGCGCCGTCCGCTCGGCGTGGATGGCCTCGAAGCGCGCGGTCACCGGGTCGCCCGGCTTCAGCGCGCCGAGCGCAGATTCGGGCAGGCGGAAGCGCAGCTCGAGCTGGGCCTGGTTCTCGACCACCAGGACGACGGTGATCGGCATCATGGTCGCCATCTCGCCGGCGTTCTTGCGCACCTCGGTCACCACGCCGTCGATCGGCGAGCGCACGGTCGCGTCGCCGAGCGCGCGGCGGGCCTGGGCCAGCGCGACCCGCGCCTGCTCGACCGCCACCGCCGCCCCGTCGTACTGCGCCTTCACCCGGTCGTACTGGGCCTGCTCGGTCGCCTTCTGGGCCAGGAGCTTCTGCATTCGGTCGTGCTCCACCTTGGCGGCCGACAGCGCCACCTCCGCGCTGTGGAGCTGGGCCTGCGCCTGCTCCACCCCGAGGCCGAGCGCCCGGGTGCGCATGCGGTAGAGGACCTGGCCCTTTTTGACCTGGGTGCCCTCCTCGACGTCGACCGACTCGATGATGCCGGACATGTCGGGCGAGACCTCGGCGCGGTCGAGGGGATAGGTGGTCCCGGTCGTGCGCTCGGTGCCGCCGGCCGGCTTCTCGGCGACGGCCGTGGGCGAGATCTGTGGCAGCGCCTCGCGCGGCGGCGCGCCCTGGCCGCTGGCGGGCGGAAGCTTCTCGCTGGCGGAGCTCTTCCCGCACCCGCCCGCCAGGGGCAAGGTCAGAAGGCCCAGCGCCGCGAGCAGGGGCGCGGCGGCCGGGAGCCGGGGAGAGAGGGAGGCGGAGGCGGAGGCGGAGGGCGTACGTCGCAGGATCATCGGGCACCGCTGGTCGAGGGCAGGAGCGCGTCGGGCAGCTGGCCGGTGGCCTGCGCCAGCGCGGCGAGCTGCATGAAGTAGGAGTGGCGCGAGGTGGCGTAGCCGATGCGGGCCTCGGCCAGCTCGGTCTCGGACGAGAGCAGGTCGGTCGTCGTGGCGGCCCCCTCGCGGAAGCGGACCTCCTCGATGCGGAACGCCTCCTCCGACGCGGCCAGGCCGGCGCGCGCGACCGCGAGCGAGTCGTAGGCGGCCCGGGTCGCACGCGCGCGCTGCCGCACCTCGAGGCGCAGCGTGTCGCCGAGCCGGTTCGCCGACAGGTCGGCCTGCTCGGCCTGGTAGTCGGCCGAGCGGTAGGCGTTGTAGTTGCTCAGCCAGTCCCACACCGTCCACGACAGCGACAGCCCGACGAACCAGGCGTTCTTGGGGGCGAAGGTCCCCTGCCCGGTGTTGTGCTGCGCCTGGCCGACGGCGTTCAGGGTGGGCAGGAGGTTGGTGAGCTGCACGGTGGCGCTGGAGTGAGCCTGCTCGGCGCGCGCCCTGGCAGAGCGCAGCTCGGGGCGGCGCTGGCCTGCCGTCTGCACGGCGGCGGTCGGGTCGAGCGGGGGCGGGCCCGGCTCCGCCGGCAGGTTGTCGATGGTCTCGATCCGGGTGCCCTCGGGCAGGCCGATGGCGACCGCGAGCGAGTCCTCGGCGCTGGCCGCGTCGCTGGCCGACGTGATCGCGTCGCGCTGCGCTCCGGCCAGCGCGGCCTCCAGTCGCATGACGTCGACCCGGCCCAGCACGCCCCCCTGCTGCAGGACGCGCGAGCGCTCGAGCTGGGCCTGGACCAGGCGCGCGCGCGAGCTGGCGATGTCGCTGGTCGCGCGGGCCAGCAGCACCTGGAGGTACGCGGTCGCCGCGCTGGACGCGATCTGCAGCCGGAGAGCGGAGTGATCGAGCTCGGTGGCGTCGAGGCCGTGGCGGTCCGCGCCGATCGCGCTGCCGATCTGCAGCTGGCCGACCAGCGGCAAGACCGCCGTCGCCGAGGTGCTGGTGGTGGTGCGATCGCGGATGACCAGGGGCGGTGGGGGCTCGGTGCCGGGCGGAAGCTCGATGCCGGGGATCGTGAGCTCCACCGTCTGCTCCTTGTCCCAGTAGTTCACGCTGGAGTCGACGCTGACGCTGGGCAGGCGGCGCCCCTTGCTGGAGCGCAGGCGCGCGCGCGCGCTGTCCACGCCCTTGCGCGACTGGGCGAGGTCCGGGCTGTGGTCCATGCCGTAGGACACCGCCTCGGACAGCGTCATGCGCCGGGCAGGCGGCTCGTCTGCCGTGGCGGGCAGCGCGGCCAGCAGGCCGGCGGCGAGGAAGAGGCCCGTTCTCGAGCTGGTTCTCATGGTCGGGACGTGGCTCCGCTGAGGAAGAGGTCGACCACATCGGACGCCTGGTCGACCAGTGACTGGGTTGGTGCGTCTCCAACACCGTCCGCGGCGCCGGCGTGCAGGGTCCACGAGCGCATGACGCCGTGGGCCGCTCCGGTCAGGAAGCCGACCAGGACGGAGAGCGGGACATCGCGACGGACCAGGCCGGCCTCGACCGCCGGCCGCAGGGCCTCGGAGAGCAGGTCCTGGTAGCTGCGATGAGACTCCATGCAGCGTCGCGCGATCGAGGCCATGTGCACGCCTGAGATGCCGGCCGCCGCGGGCAGGACCGCGAAGAGCGCGTGGTGGCGCTCGAAGTGCTGGAAGCTGGCGCGGATGACGGCGACCAGGAGGTCGCGCGGGGGCCTCCCCGCCCTGGCGGCCGCCTCCGCCTTCACGCTCGCCAGGAGCTCCTCGCTGCGGCGCTCGATGAGCGAGCTCAGGAGCTCGTCGCGGCTGGCGAAGTAGTTGTAGAGCGTGCCGGTGGCCAGCCCGGCCTGCGCCGCCACCTCGGCCATGCGGGTGCCGGGGAACCCGCAGCGGGTGAACACGCGCTCGGCCGCGCCCAGGATGGCGTCGCGGTAGAGCTCGCGCGCCTGCTCGCGCAGCTGGGGCGCCGCCCGCGCGCTGGCGCGCTTCCGCGCGGCCTGTTCACGTCCATGAACCACGGTTCACCGCCCGCGCGCATTTGGCCCGCGCTCGGCGCTGCTGTCAAGTGCAGCGCTGCCACGGGCCGCCGCGCGGTGACCGCGCCGGCACGGCGGTGCGATCGCACGGCGCGATCACAACGCCGCGATCACGCCGCGCGGCGATCACGCCGCGATCACACCCGACGCGATGGCCAGGCTACGGCTGCTCGCTGTTCATCGCGTACTTGTGAAGCAGGTCGCGCAGGTGGTTGCGGTCCATGCTGACCGCGCGCGCCGCCCGCGACAGGTTGCCGCCGTAGCGGTCGACCAGCTCGCGCACGTAGACGCGGGTCCACACGGCGAGCGCGCCCTCCTTCGACTCGCGGAACGAGATCGTGAAGTCGAGCGCGGGCCAGCTGCCCTGACTCGCGGCCGACTCCGACGCGTCGATCACCGCCGCGCGCTCGACCGCGTCGCGCAGCTCGCGCACGTTGCCCGGCCAGGGCTGGCGACACAGGCTGGCGACGATGTCCTCGGGCGGATCGCCCGCCGCGCGGCCGAGCGCCTCCTGATAGAAATGCGCGGCCAGGAGCGGAATGTCCTCGCGCCGCTCGCGCAGGGGCGGCACCGCGAGGCGCGCCCCGCTCAGCAGGAGCAGGAGATCGGTGCGGAACGCGCCGGCGTTGACCTCGTGGCGCAGGTCGCGGCTGGTCGAGGCGATGACGCGGACGTTCACCGGGACCGGCTCGACCGAGCCGATGCGGCGGACCTGCCGGGTCTCGAGCGCGCGCACCAGCTTGGCCTGGAGCTCGGGGCCGAGCTCGCCGATCTCGTCGAGGAAGAGCGTGCCGCCGTCGGCCATGCCGAGGGCGCCGACCCTCTGCTCCTCGGCACCGGTGAAGGCGCCGCGCTCGTGGCCGAAGAGCTCGCTCTCGAGCAGCGCGGGCGCCACCGCGCTGCAGTCCACCGCCGCGAACGGGCCCGCGGCGCGCCCGCTCTGCCGGTGAATGGCCTCGGCCAGCGCGCTCTTGCCGGTGCCGGGCTCGCCCTCGAGCAGGATGGTCGTGTCGCCTGCCGCCGATGCTTCGAGCTGGGCGAAGAGGCGCCGCATGGCCGCGCTCTGGCCGAGCAGACCGCCGAAGCGGCCGCTCGGACTCAGCGGTTGCGACAGGCGCTCATCGAGGGCGTCGAAACGAACCGTGGTCTCGCCGGCCTGGATCAGCGCCCCGGAATCGATGTAGGCCACCTCGACGCGGTAGCCGGCCAGCAAGGTGCCGCTGTGCGAGCCCAGGTCGCGCAGCTGGAATCCATCGGGCGTCGCCGCGATGGTCAGGTGATGGCGAGAGACTGACGGGTCGGTCAGAACCAGGTGATTGGTCGGCGCCGTGCCGAGGCTCAGCTCATCGACGTCGGCGATCGCGCTCTGTCCGCGGTTGGGTCCACTGACGACTTCGATGCGGAACCGCTGGATCGCCACATCGCGAGCGTTGGTGGCGAGGGGTGTCGTCGGCCAGGGGCCGGCAGAGCGCGGGTTCGGGGCGTTCATGGTCTACTCCTTTGAGGGCGAGGGATGCGGAGTGGACCGCCATGCGGACGGGGGGTTCCGGCGAGGGCGGCCTCACTGCCGGTGCGTAAGTTGGCTAGGCGAGTGCGCGAGGACTTGCCGCGCCTGCCGCCACCTCGCGACGGTGCCGCCCGGGCGCCGTGTATGAACTGTGGGGGCGCCCCGTCCTCGAACCATGCATGCACGCGCCTGCATGGGACGTACCCGCGCTAACAGACTGGGATCCCGAAACTTACAACTTCAGTCCTGGGGCTCTGCTCCCCGGTGGGGAGAGGCGATGCGGGGGCCTGGCTGCACCACGTCGTGGGCACTCGCACTGACGCGCGGAATCACGGGTGACACTTCACGCGCTGCACCAGCTTGCCGCCCTCGTAGAAGGCAACGTTGACCGTGCCCACGCCTCGCTGTCGACTCCACCACGCGCCCTGCTGCTCGCCCTCGCGATACTCGCCGACCACGGCGCCATCGCTGACGTAATCAGGGTCGCGAGCTCCCGCCTCGGCGCCGGGAGGAAAGCGCCGGTACGACCCGTGCCGCGTGCCGTCCCACCGCTGGCACCACATCTCGTTGCCGTCGGGCGGAGGCTTGCCCATGCGCCGGGTACCGGACGGGCACACGAACGGCGGCGGCCGCTCGACCGCGCCGCACAGATCGTCGCGCTTCGTGCCCTGGATCGGCGTCGACGCCGATCCTCCGGCGCCGCAGCCGGCGACGATGGCGATCGAGGCCGCCATGGCGATCGAGGCCGCCATGGCGATCGAGGCCGCGGTGCGCGCGCGTGTGGTCGTCATCGCCGCGATGGTATCGCGGGCAGCGCCGCCGTGGCCGGCGTCAGGCCGGGATGAAGCGGCGGCCGAGCGTCGCGCCGAGGTGGTCGGTCAGCGCTGCCTTGACGGGAGCGAGCGGCACCTCGCGACCGAGCTCCGCCGACATGCTCGTCATGATCCCGGCGTCGAAGCCGCACGGCTGGATGCGCGCGAAGTAGGCCAGGTCGGTCGTCACGTTGAGGGCCAGGCCGTGGAACGTGACCCACTTCCGGCACGCGATGCCGATCGACGCGATCTTGCGCTTGCCGCCGCCCACCCACATGCCCGTCTTGCCGGGCTCGCGCGTCCCCTCGATGCCGAACCCGGCCACGGTGCGGATCATCGCCTCCTCGAGGTTGCGCAGGAAGCGGTGGAGGTCGCGCTCGCCCTCGCCGAGGGCGAGGATGGGATAGGCCACGACCTGGCCGGGCCCGTGATACGTGACGTCTCCCCCGCGCTCCACCTCCACCACCGGCACGTCGCCGGGGCGGAGGAGGTTGGCCAGCGCGCCCTGGCGCCGACCGACGGTGATGACGTGCGGGTGCTCGACCAGGAGCAGCGCGTCTCGGCGCTCACCTCGCTGGCGCGCCGCCACCACCTCGAGCTGGCGCTCGCGGGCCGCCTGGTAGTCGAGCAGGCCGAGGTCGATGACCTCGGCGAGGTCGCGATCGCGATCGCGATCGACCGCCGCGTCCGCGCCCGCGTCCACGGCCGCGCGCACGTCGACGCCCCCGCCGGGGCCCCTGTCAGCGATTGACGATATGGATCGCCTCGTGGCGCGCCGCCGCCGCCGCCTCCATGATGGCCTCGCTGAGCGTCGGGTGCGGGTGGATCGACAGCTGCACGTCCTCGAGCACCGCGCCCATCTCGATGGCCAGGGTCCCCTCGCTGATGAGGTCGGAGCCGCCGTTGCCGACCACGTGCATGCCGAGGATCTCCTCGGTCTCGGCGTCGGCGATGATCTTGGCGAACCCGTCGGTGTCGTTGACGCTGAGCGCGCGGCCGAGCGCGGCGAACGGGAACTTGCCGACCTTGAGCTTGTGACCGGCCGCGGCCGCCTGCTCCTCGGTGAGCCCGGTCGAGGCGATCTCGGGATCGGTGAACACCACGGCCGGGATGGTGCGCGCATCCATCGCGGCCTTGTGCCCCGCGATGACCTCGGCGACGACCTCGCCCTCCTTGGTCGCCTTGTGGGCCAGGAGCACGCCCCCGGCGCAGTCGCCGATGGCGTAGATGCCGGGCACGTTGGTGCGGAGCTGCGAGTCGACCTTCACGAAGCCCTTGTCGTCGAGCGCGACCCCGACCTTGTCGAGGCCGAGCGAGTCGGTGTTGGGCCGCCGCCCGACCGAGACCAGGATGCGGTCGGCGTCGAGGCTGGCCTCACCGTCCCTGCCGCTGACCGTGATGACCGCGTGGTCCTTGCGGTTCTCCCAGCGCGCGGCCTTCGTGTTGAGCAGGACCTCGACGCCCATCTTGCGCAGCTTCTGGGCCACGACCTTGACGCAGTCCCTGTCCATGCCGAACAGGATCGTGTCGAGCGCCTCGACCACGGTCACCTTGCTGCCCAGCTTGGCGTAGACGGTGCCGAGCTCGAGGCCGATGTAGCCGCCTCCCACCACCACCAGGCGCTTCGGCACGCTGTCGAGGGCGAGCGCGCCGGTCGAGTCGATCACGCGCTTCTGGTCGACCTCGAAGCCGGGGATGTTGATCGGCCGCGACCCGGTCGCGATGACCACGTTCTTGGCCGTGATGGTCCGCTTCTCGCCCTGCGACTCGACGACGACGCGGTGGCCGTCGGACCCGCCTCGCTCGAGGTGAGCATAGCCGAACACCAGCTCGCTCTTGTTGGCCTTGAGCAGCGTCTTCACCCCCGAGGTCAGCTTGTGGACGATCCCGCCCTTCCACTCCTGCATCTTCGCCATGTCCACCGACGGCGCGCTCTTCGCCACGATGCCCATGTCGGCCGACTTGGTGAATTTCTCGAAGGTCTTGGCTGCGTGGATGAGCGCCTTGGACGGGATGCAGCCGACGTTCAGGCACACGCCGCCCGGCTGGTCGCGCTCGACGACGATGGTCTTGACCCCGAGCTGGCCGAGCCGGATGCCGCACGGGTATCCGCCGGGGCCGCTGCCGATGATCACCGCGTCTGCCCGCATGTCCGCCGTCATGTGTTCCCTCGTTCGGTTCCCGGAGCGGCGTGCGGCGCGAGCTCGTCCAGCTGCTCGCGCAGGAGCCAGGTCGGCTCCTCGTACACGTCCTCGATCAAGCTCTCGATGGGCGGCATCCCGACCGCCTCCTGCTCGGCGATGACCTTGCGCACCTCGGCTTCGATGCTCTCGGCCAGCGCCGCGGTGTCACCGGGCGCGTACCAGCCTCGCACAGCCGCCAGCGCCTCCATGCGCCGCAGCGGATCGCGCTTCTCGCGCCACACGTCGGTCACGGTCTCGTCCCGGTAGCGGGACGGGTCGTCCGACGACGAGTGGGCGCTGACCCGGTAGGTCAGGAGCTCGAGGAAGGTGGGCCCGCCCCCGCGCCGCGCCTTGTCGACCGCGTAGCGCGATGCCAGGTAGACCGCGCACACGTCGTTGCCGTCCACCCGCAGCGACTCGATGCCGTAGCCGATGCCCTTGAGCGCGATGGTCGGGGCCGCGGTCTGGAGCGACCCGGGCGTCGAGATCGCCCACTGATTGTTCTGGCACACCAGCACGACCGGCGCGCGGGTGACCCCGGCGAAGTTCATGGCGACGTGGAAGTCGGGCTCGCTGGTGGCGCCGTCGCCCATGTAGCCCATGCACACCGCCGGCTCGCCCTCGCCGGCCGCCGCGGCGCTCTTCATGCCCATCGCGATGCCGACCGCGTGCGGGATCTGCGAGCCGACGCACGAGGACATCACGACGTAGTGGGTGTCGCGGTCGCACGGGTGACAGGGCAGCTGGCGCCCGCGGCCCGGATCCTGGTCGTTGCCGAAGATCTGCGCCACGTAGCTCGACAGCGACATGCCGCGCAGGATGCCGGCCCCGGCCTCGCGCAGCGCCGGCACCAGCCAGTCTCGCGGCGCCAGCGCGGCGGCCGACCCGACCACGGCCGCCTCCTGTCCCGCCGCCTCGCCGTAGAAGCCGACCCGGCCCTGGCGCTGCAGCGCCATGAGCCGCTGGTCCATGACGCGGACGGTGAGCATGCCGCGGTAGAGGCGGCGCGCATCGTCGGCCGCCAGCCACTCGAGCGCCGCCCCCGACGCGCTGCCGTCCTCCTCGACCAGGCGGAAGAGGCCCGTGGCCTTGTCCTCCTCGCTGCCGTGGAAGTAGGCGAAGGCCTCCCAGGCCGCGCTCGGAGCCTCGGGCGGCGCGCCGCCGCTGGTGCCCTCGCGACTGGTCCTGGCTGCGCGAGCGCCCCGGGCCACCTTAGATCATCTCCATGAACATGAGGGTGGGGTCCTCGAGCATGGCCTTCACCTCCTGCACGAACATGGCCCCGTCCCAGCCGTCGGCCAGGCGGTGGTCGACCGAGATCGACAGGTTCATCAGCCAGCGGATCGCGATCTGCCCATCGACCACGGCCGGCCGCTCCTTCATCTCGTGCACGCCCAGGATGGCGACCTCGGGGAAGTTGATGATCGGCGTGGCCATCACGCCGCCCAGCTTGCCGAGCGACGAGATGGTGAAGGTCGAGCCGGTCAGCTCGTCGCGCGACGCCTTGCCCGCGCGCGTCTTCTCCGACAGCTCGTCGAGCGTC
>DATFRY010000472.1:0-4349 GCA_035262925.1 Kofleriaceae bacterium
GCCCGCTACGTCGCGCCCTACGACGGCGAGGTCACGGGCCAGCGCGACTGGATCGACGGGATCAAGTTCGGCGAGCGCACGTCGGACGCCGCCGGCTTCAGGCACCTGCGCGACCTCTACACCGCGCGCACCGCGCTCGCGGACCGCGTGCTGGGGGACCTGCTGGCCGCGCTCGACCGCTCGGGCCGCGCGCAGCAGACCGTCGTCGTCGTGCTCTCGGACCACGGCGAGGCCTTCGACGAGCACAACGCCCTCGAGCACGGCGACAACGTCTACCACGAGCAGGTGGACGTGCCGCTCGTGTTCGTGGGCACCGCCGCGAAGGCCGGCGCGCGGGCCGGGCCGGCGTCGCTGATCGACGTCGCGCCCACGCTGCTCGCGCTCGCGGGCCTGCCCCGGCCGGCCGGCATGGAGGGCGTGGACCTGCTCGGCGGCCCGCTCGACCCGCAGCGCCCGCTGCTCGCGCGCGACTCGGCGCGCCTGCCCATGCTGGGCTGGACGCGCGGCAGCCTGCGCCTGATCGTGGACCTCGGCACGCGCCGCCGCGGCCTCTACGACCTCGAGCGCGACCCCGCCGAGCTGGCCAATCTGGTCGAGACGCGCCCCGTCACCGGCATGCTCATGTACCGCGAGCTCTGCCACGCCGTGTGCGAGGCCGAGGAGGCCGCCGCCCCCGCCGCGGGCGAGCCCGTGGACGAGCAGCTCGACGAGCAGATCCGCCAGATCGGCTACACGGGCGGAAAGGCCAACAGCCCGATCGGCGTCACCGTGCCGCTGCCGCTGTGCGGGATGCTGCGGTCGGACCTGACGCGGCTGTAACGGCGGGGCTTCTCGGACGACGTGCTGACCAGATCGGTTCGCCTACGTTGTCTGGAGGCATGCCCTGAACCACATTCCGCCACAGCAGGTATCCTTGCCGGGCGACCCTGAGCAAGGACATCCCATGAGAACGTTCACCGCAATAGTGGAGCGCGACACGACCACGGGACTGTTCGTCGGCTACGTGCCGGACTTTCCCGGCGCTCACACACAGGCCGCCACGCTCGACGAGCTGCAGCAGAACCTCCGCGAGGTCATTGGCATGCTGCTCGAGGGTGGGGAGCCCGCCCTCGGTGCCGATCCGGTGTCAGGTCGCTAGGCTGGCTCTCGGCCGGCTCAGCCCGCTGAACCGGCAATATCGCGCAGGTCCTCGATCAGGGTCGGCAAATCGACGATCAGCACGTCCCAAAGGATGCTGTAGTTCACGTCGAGATAGTCGTGCACGATGCGGTGCCGCATCCCGATGACGCGCGACCACGGGATCGTCGGGTGGCGCAGTCTGAAGTCCGGCGACACCCTGGCGGCGGCTTCGCCGATGGTCTGGACCAGATGCGCGAGCGCGAGGCGCAGGATCTCGTCGGCGTCATAGCTGGCCCGTGATTTTCCAGCGACTTTCTGGGTGGCCAGCTCGGCCATGTCGAGCATGTGCCTGACGTAGACGAGGTCGTCATGCTGCATATTGGAGGACCGCGTCGTGCAGGATCCGATCCTTCAGGTGCCGATTCAGGTACTTCGGATCGACGATATCCACGCGACGACCATCGAACAGGCGCGAGAGGTCCGCTTCGACGTCGAAGATCTTCAGTCCCACGGGATAGGCGGGATCGAACTCGACGAGCAGATCCACGTCGCTCGTCGGGCCGAAGTCCTCTCGCAAGACCGAACCGAAGAGCGACAGCCGCAGGATGTGGTGACGGCGGCAGACCTCCGCCAGCCGCTCGCGGGGGATCGGGATCCGAGGAGTCTTCGGTCTCTCCATGGCCGTGCTCCAGCCTAACGAACGATGCGCCAGACTGCCTCGAAGCGGCGTCGTCGAAGGCCTCTCACGCCGTCGCCGACGCCAGTGCCTGTCGTACGGCCTCGGTCACCAGCGCCAGCGCGTGACGGTGCGCCGCGCGCGGCGGCCCGAACGTCGCCTCGAAGCGGCTCTCGATCGCCTGCGGCAGCGAAGCGTCGGCCGTCAAACCGATCAGGACCTCGCAGGCGGCCGAGCCCGTGGCCATCGCGGCGGGGCAGCCTTGCGCCAGGAAGCCCGCGGCCTCGATGCGGCAGGGGCCCTCCGCGCGGCCGCCCGCAACGGGCGCCAGCTTGAGGAAGACCACGAGGTGGTCGCCGCACGCCGGGTTGCGCGCCTCGCCGCGCAGGTCCGCGCCGCCGGGCGGCTCGCCGACGTGGCGCGGCGCCTGGAAGTGCTCGCGCAGGTGGTCCGGGAAGCGCTCCACGCGCGCATCGTAGCGGCGCGCGGCAGTCCCGGCGGCGCGGCCCGCGCGGGCGCCGGGCCGGTTGCGCCGACCGCCTCGGGCCTTATGATTGCGCGACTCGTTGCCGATGAGCGGCCCCGCCGCCACCGGCGGCGACCTCCCGGTTGCACCCCCGGCCCCGGAACGCCCCATGGCCTTCTTCATCCTCGAAGAGAAGTGCGTCGGCTGCACGCTCTGCGCCAAGGAATGCCCCATGGCGATCATCGAGGGCGAGACGCGCCAGGCGTTCCGCATCTTCGCGCCCGAGGAGTGCATCGACTGCTCGCTGTGCGCGTGGGTCTGCCCGGCCGAGGCCATCCAGAACCAGCACGGCGAGATCGTTCCCAAGCTGAACAAGAAGGACCGCCCGATCGCCTGGGTGGACGAGACCGGCTGCACCGGCTGCGAGGTCTGCCTCGAGTGCTGCCCGGTGGACGCGATCGACAAGGTGGCGTCCGCGGTGGCGTCGGACAGCTCGCCCACGCAGGTCTGCCGCGTGAACTACGACAAGTGCGTGAGCTGCTCGCTGTGCGCGGTGATGTGCCCGTGGGAGACCATCTCGATGGCGCTCACGCGCGGCGAGGCCGAGGAGCTGGCGAAGCTGCAGGGCACAACGGCCGCGCCGGCAGCGGCCTGACGGCGGGGCGGCTCAGGCCTCGCGCGGCGGCGGCAGGGCCCGCGGCTCCAGCGGCCGCCACGCCGCGCCGCGCACCATGACGACCCGCGGCAGCGGGTGAGCCGGGTCGGGCCGGTGCACCGCCGCGGCCTCAGCCAGCGGCAGCACGACCCACTCGCCCCGCTCCGCTGGGCCGTGCAGGCGGGCGCGGTGCGGCTTGCGGGGGTTCAGGCCTCGGACGGTGGCCGCCGCGACGCGACGGCGCGCCGGCAGGACCAGCGGAAGCACGTCGAGCGGCGCCCGGCGGACCGGGCGGCCGTCCGGCGCCGGGGCGGCATCCCACGCCGCATCGAGGGCCAGCGACGGCGGACCGGCGAGCAGCGGCGCCAGCAGCCCGCCGCAGCGCGGCGGCGGCGCCGGCAGGGTGCGCGGCGCGCCCCGAGGCGGCGGGAGCGCGTGCCCGAGCGCCGCGGCGATGCGCCGCAGATTGGCCTCGCCGGCGCGGCCCTTGCGCTCGATGACCGCGACCTCGGCGGCGAGGGCGTCGCGCAGGAAGCCGTCCTCGACCACGTCGCCGCCGGCCACGATGCGCCGCGGCGCGAAGCCGGCCTGCTGCGCCAGCGCCAGCTCATGGCTGGAGGACGCGCGCGCCCAGCAGCCCGCGGCGGCGCACTGTCCGAGGACCTCGCGCGGCCCGATGTCGGCGACGTCCACGGTGCCCGGCCGGCCGCGCAGGGCCTTCGTCAGCCAGGCGGCGACGGCGGCATGGCTGATGACCCACGCCTCGCAGCCGTCGAGGCCCTCGACGAGGTCCGTCAGCGCCAGGTCCTCGAGGAAGAGGTGGCCGTCGCGGATCGCGAACGGCTCCGGGCGGGGCGCTCTCGGCGACGCGGGCACGCGAAGACGTTAGCGACCGCGGCGGGCGGGGCGCGAGGGGGGCGCCGGGACGGCGGACGCCGGCGCCGCGCCGACGGCGGCCGCGCCGGCTACGCCTCGTCCTCGAGGCGCTCGTACAGGCGGTCGAGCATGCGGCCGTGGATCTGGCAGACCCGCGACTCGCTGATGCCTTCCTTCTTGCCGATGTCCTTGAGGGTCAGGCCCTCGAAGTAGTAGGCGCGGACGAGGCGGCGCTCGACGTCGGTGAGCTCGCGCGTGACCACCTCGTAGATCTCGCGGCGGTGCAGGATCTCGTGGGGCTCGGCGTCGGCCACGACGAAGGGTTTGGACGGCTCCTCGGGGGTGGGGCCCTCGTCGTCCTCGGCGGCGTTGAGGGAGACCATGGAGCCGAAGCGCAGCTCGGTGAGGGCGTCGCGCAGGGCCTCCAGCGACAGGCGCAGGCGGCGGGCCAGCTCGAGGTCCGTGGGGTCGCGGCCGAGCTTCTCGCGCATGTCGGCGATCACGTCGGCCAGGCGGCTGCCGCGGTTGCGGGCCTCGCGCGGGATCCAGTCCTGCTG
>DATFRY010000473.1:0-5107 GCA_035262925.1 Kofleriaceae bacterium
AGGCGAACAGGATGCCCGCGTAGCCGTCGTGCCAGAGCCGCTCGCCCACCGCCTGGTACGCGGACCAGTCGGCTCGTGAGGGCCTCGGCGCGCGCAGCCCGACGGCGGCCAGCCGCTCGTCGGTGTCGAGGGCGGCGACACCGTCGAGCGCGACCGCGTAGCGCCAGAGGTCGCGCGGCAGCGCCTGGAGTGGCGTGATGGCGTCGTCGGCCAGGCGCCGGTACCACTCGGCCCAGCATGTGTCCTCATCGCCGGCGAGGTACAGCGCGGCTACGGTGTCGCCGCGCTGCCAGCGCCCGCTTGCCGGAGGCTCGCTGCGGTAGGCCGGATCGCCGCCCGCCGGAAGGTGACGCCACCACGTTCCGGTAACGGTGACCGGCGTGATGTCGAGGCTCACCGGATCGTCAGCTGAACGTCGCGGTCTCGACCCCGGCGAGTACGTCGGCCACGCGGCGGTACTCGCCGCGCGCGATCACGTCGATCGGCTTGTCCTGCTCGAGCGAGCGCACGGGCTTGTTCAACCACACCGGAATCGCCTCCGGGCGCAGCACGCGCGTCGCCTGTTCGACGATCGCGGCGGCTCGAGCAGCCGCTCGGCGCGCGGGCCGCTGGGGGCGCGCGTGCGCGCCAGCCACGCCTCGACCGTGCTCTGCCCGGCGCCGGTGGCGCGGGCGATGTCGCGGGCGGTCAGGGGCGCCAGTCGGCGGACGTGCGCGGCTTCGTCGGCGTAGGCGAGAGACATCAGGTGATCACCTCCAACAAGCGTGGGGGAATCCGAGGGTCGATACGAGGGCTCTTGGGTGCGAGCTGGCGGCCGCGCGTTTCTGGTGCTGGCCCCGGACCGGCCCTACCGACGGGCGGTGGGTACTCGCCAGTGCTGTGTCTGGCCGGTCGGACCGGTGGTGGCGCCGCCGGAGTGCTGCGTGTCGCGCCGTCAGGTGCGCATGCCGCGCGGCGGCGCGGGGAGCGCGTCGACGTGTTCGTGGCCCAGGGGCGTCAGCCGGTCGAGCGCCGCCGCGAAGACGCATAGGCAGCGGTGCGCCGGCCGCGCGGCGGACTGGTAGAGGACCGCCTGCGCGCCGGCGCGGGCCAGGCGTTCGCCGACGGCCTGGAACACGGGCCACTGGGTGCTGTTGGGGACGGCTGCCGGCAGCCCGAGCGCGGTCAGCGTGTCGCGCTCGGTGAGGTCGGCCACTTCGGTGAAGTCGGCCCGGTAGCACCAGAGGTCGCGGGGCATGCGCAGGCCGGGTGGGATGCCGTGCTCCGCAAGCCCTCGGTAGAACTCGCCCCACGCTGTGTCGGGGCTGTCGGCGAGGTACAGCGCTCCGACCACCCGCGCCCGCTGCCAGCGGCCGTGCGCATCGCCCGGCGCCAGGCCGAGGGCATCCCCGCCGCCGCGGACGTGTCGGTACCAGAGCCCGCCCAGCGGGATCAGGCTCGGCTCGAGCGCCAACTCAGGTGAAGGTCGGGTACTCGAGCTCGCCGACGACGCCGGAGACCTGCTCGTAGCCGTCCGCGGCCAGGACGTCCGCCGGCGCGCGGTTGTCCAGCCGCGGCATCGGCTTGTTCAGCCACACCGGGATGTAGGCGGCGTCGATCACGCCGGCGAGCCGCTCGACCAGCGCCGAGAGCTCGACCAGGCGCCGTGCGCGCTGACCGCGCGGCACCTGTCGACGGGCCCGCCATGCGGCGACCGTTGCCGCCGAGACTCCGAGCGCGCGGGCGATGTCGGCGTCGGTCAGCGGCGCCAGCGCCTTGATCTTCTCGACCTCATCGATGTAGGCGACAGTCATGTTGTCATGCATTATACGACCCCTTTCGCAGAGTGATTCACAGAATCCCTCGTCGCGCGAGCGGCTCGCTCCGGTCTGCCGGAGCGCGCCGCCCGTGCTGGGGTGACACGCGCAGCCTTGACGCTTCGCGGCCGCATCGACCGACATATGCGGCGCGCCGGCAGCGCCCCGCGCTGCTTGTCCACGACGTCGGCGTGTTACGGGCACGCCGTCGCCGACGAGCCGAGGTCGCCGGCGCGGATGCCCGGTGAGTGTCATCGCGGCGGCTCCTCGGATCCGAGCGGCTCGCGCCCGCCGTCGCGACGGCCGCTGAGCCGGCGCACTGCGCGGGCCAGTCCGAGGTGCAGCACGGCGTGTGCCGCCTCGCGGCGCCAGTCAGGTTCGAGGAACGCCACGAGATCGAGTCCGCCGTGGTCGTAGGCGCGGTGGTGCGTCCTGCACAGCGCCACGACGCAGTCCGCCTCGTCGCAGCCGCCCAGTGACCGCGGCACGAGGTGGGCGGGATCGATCCGGGTTACGGCGCCGCACACGATGCAGCGCTGACCGGCGACCTTGGCGCGCTGGGGCGCGGAGGCCGGCGCGAAGCGGGCGCGCGTGAGCGGGGCTCGTTGGCGGAGCTTCGTGCGCCGTCGCGGGCCGCTGCCCCGCCGGAGCGGCGAACGCCTCATGTTCTCCTCCGCGTGCGCGCGGCGGCCGACGGGATGTCCTTCATCGGTGTTCCTCCTTCGAGGTTGGGAAACCAGTGGGCCGTCCGTGCGACGCCGCGATCGGCGTGGCCGGCATGCCCCTCGCGCGTCGGCCGTTCGCCCGGGGGCCGGACGCCGCTGACGCCCGGCCGCCGGGCACGGCGGATAGCCGCTGTGTGCACTCGACGCGGCTCGCGAGAATTCGCCCCCCCGGGCGATGTCACCGGTCGGTGCGGGCGCTCACGCGGTCACGCCGCCGCGAGCTCGCGTGCGGGTGTCGGTGAGGTCAGTCGGTAGCCGACCCCCCACAGGTTCTCGAGGTACGCGTCGCCCTGGGCGCGCAGCTTGCGTCGCAGGCGGCAGGCATGGCTGTCCAGCGTGCGGGTCGTCGCCGAATGGAGCGCTACGCCCCACACGTCGTGGATCAGCTCGTCCTTGGTGAACACCCGCGCGGGGTCGCTGGCCAGCTTGCACAGCAGCTCGAACTCCTTGCGGCTGAGCTCGAGCGGCTCGTCGCGCAGCCACGCCCGCCGGCCGGCCACGTCGACGCGGATGGCGTCGGCCACCAGCGTCCGCCTGCCGCCCGCGCGGAAGCGCCGCACCACGGCGATGGCGCGGGCCCGCAGCTCGTAGTAGCCGAAGGGCTTGGCCACCACGTCGTCGGCGCCGTGTTCGAGCTTTCGCACGCGGTCGGCCTCGCGGTCCTCGCCGGTGAGCACGATGATCGGCACCTCGCCGGCGACCTTGTCGATGAGTCGCAGGGTGTCGCCGTTGACGTCGGCGATGATCAGCTGGGGTGGCGCGGCGTAGGTGCGCTTGAGCGCCTCCCCGCAGTCGTGGGCGGTGTCGACGTCGGCGCCGTCGGCGGTCAGGTTGTCGGCCAGGAAGGTGCGGGTGGCCTGGTCCTCCTCGGCGACGAGGATCTTCAGGTCGGTCAGTGCGTCGGTCATCGGGGTCGTCTCCTCGGTCATGGTGAGTGCTTGCGGTGATGCGCGACGGCGCGCCCGAGCTCCGCGGGCCGTGCCGATGGGGTCAGCGCCGCCGACGCCCGTCGGCGCGCGCTGCGCAGATGGCGTCGATGCGCGCCTGAAGCGCGGCGCGCAGTTCGCTGGCTTCGGCCAGCGAGGCGCACAGGACGTCCACAGCCGCGATCGCCGCATCGCCGGCCGCGGGAGCCCGTCGCGTCAGGTGGCGCTGCGCGCGCCGGTCGAGCTCGGCGATGCGCCGGCACGTGGCGCGGCGCTGTTCGGTCAGCCAGCCGATCGTTAGGTCGGTGGGTTCGCCGGTCGTCGAGATCAGGTCGTCGATGGCGAGGATCTGTTCGGGCATCGCCCTCAGATCAGCTCGCGATGGGCGGTCTCCCACGGTGCGGCGATGAGGTCGTCCGCGGAGAACCACTCGGGGATCGCGGCCAGCGCGCGTCGGCGCTCGCGGTCGCGTCGGCGCCTGCGATCGGCAGGGCCCGCCTCGTCGACGATCGGGTGCGCCTGGCCGGCGAGCTCGAGATCGCCGAGCAGGTCGGGCGCCGGCGGCTGCCCGGGGTCGTAGTCCTCGCCGCGCTCGTAGGCGAGCGCGGACAGGGCTCGGGTGGACGGGGTATGCATGGAGTAGCCTCCTGGTGGTCTGGCCCGCGCGTGTTTGCCGGTGAAGCGAGCGCGAGGGCAGGGCTTTGCGGCCGTCCTGTTCGTGCAGGGCGGCCGTCGTTTGTGTGGTGGCGCGGGCTCTAGGCCGGCGAGGTCAACAGTCGGTGTCTCTGGGTGAGCATTCGCGATCGACGACTCGGCCAGCTATCCCAGTCGGCCTGTGCGCGAGTGCCGCGGTCCGACCGCAGCTTTCCTGTTACGCGTCATGACGTCCGTGACACATCGCTGCGGAACCGTCGAAGCACGTTCCGGTCTCAGGCGATGTGCACCGCGGCGTGCGCCCAGCTCACGCAGGCGCCCGATTACTGTGAGACTGTGCGCTACGGCCGATTTCCTGGAAGAGAAGAAGCGCGAGATCGATAAGCGGCTCAAGGAGTTGCGCCCGCTGGTCGACGAGTACGAGCGGCTGCAGGCAGCGTCTGCGGCGCTCGATGGGGTCGCTGGCAATGCGGGTCGCTCTGGAGCGGCGCAAGCGCCGGCGCGCCGCACCCGGCGCGCTCGCACGGGCGGGAGCACGGGCACCGGGCGCCGCGGCCGCCCGCGCGGCACTGGCACGCGTTCAAAGCAGGCACTCGAGCTCGTCCAGGCTCGGCCTGGAATCAGCATTCCCGAGATCGCCGAGGCGATGGGCATCCAGCAGAACTACCTGTATCGGGTGCTGCCGGCGCTGCAGAAGGACGGGCTGGTGCGCAAGGAGGGGCGCGGCTGGCATCCGCGCGAGGCCGCTTGATCACCGTCGCCCGAGCGTTTCTTGACTGCGTTAAAGCTCCGTCCGATCGGAGCTCCATTCGCCGGCGTTGTGTGTGCACTTGATGCAACGGGTCCGACCGGTGGTGCTTTTCGGGAGCCGTTCGCTGTGGGCATAGGGCGGCGATCGAGACCCACCGGTCTCCAGGGCAGCGGCGGTGCCTGTCGCACAGGCTCTGGCGCGTGCGACGGAGCGGCGCGTATGCTTCGAGCGTGCGCCTCAGGCTTACGCGCGTCC
>DATFRY010000474.1:0-24065 GCA_035262925.1 Kofleriaceae bacterium
CTTCTCATCATCAGTGTGGTCGCGTTCGCCGTCGGGCCGGCGCTCTACCGGATGGCCGACCGCGCGCGCGGCAGCCTGGCCGCGCTCGACGGCTTCGTGATGGTGACCGTGGCCGGGCTGGCGATGGTCCACATCATCCCACACGCGGTGGTGACTGCCGGTGGGGGCGCGCTCGCCGTCACCCTGGCCGGCTTCATCGGGCCCGGGCTGGTGGAGCACCGACTCGAGCGCGCGGCGCGACAGACCCACACCGCGGCGCTCGTCCTCGCGCTGTCGGGTCTCGCCATGCACGAGTTCTTCGACGGCGTCGGCCTGGCCAAGGCGTTCTACGACCCGTCGACCGGCATCTCGCTGCTCGCGGTCGCGGTCGTCCTGCACCGCCTGCCCATCGCGATCACCGTGTGGTGGCTCCTGCGCCCGCTGCGCGGACCGCGCCTGGCCTGGTCGGTGCTGGCCGCGCTGGCCGGCGCGACCGTGCTCGGCTACGCGCTGGTGGGCGCGGTCGACGGGCTGGTCGACGCGCGCTGGCTGGGCCTGCTCGAGGCGCTCATCGCCGGCTCGCTCCTGCACGTGGTGGTGCACCGGCCCTCGCCGCTCACCACGCCCGACCAGGGAGCGCGCGAGCGGCGCATCGCCGGGTTCGGCGCGCTGCTCGGGCTGGTCGCCGTGGTCGCGCTGGGCAGCGAGCACCACATCCCGCTGCACGGCCACGAGTCGATCGGCTTCAACGACATCTTCTCCGCGCTGGTCATCGAGAGCGCGCCGGCCCTGCTCATCGCCTTCGCCCTGTCGGGGCTGGTGCAGGTGTTCCTGCGGCGCGCCTCCCTGCGCTGGATGCGGACCGGCCATTCGACCACCGAGGCGGTGCGCGGCGTGGTGTTCGGGCTGCCGCTGCCGATCTGCTCGTGCGGCGTCATCCCGCTCTACCAGACGCTGGTCGTCCAGGCGGTGCCGGCGACGGCGGCGATGGCGTTCCTGGTCGCCACCCCGGAGCTCGGCATCGACTCGGTCCTCCTGTCGGTGCCGCTACTGGGCGCGCAGTTCACGGTCGTGCGCGTGGCGGCCGCGACGCTGGTCGCGCTCATCATCGGCGCGACCCTGGGACGGATGGCGCAGCTGCGGCGGACGCGGCGCATGGAGGACGCCCTGGCGGCGGCGCCGGAGCCGCGGGCGCCGCTCCTGGAGCGCGCGCGGGCCGGGCTGCGCTACGGCTTCGGCGAGGTGGTCGATCAGACCGCGCCGTGGATCGTGCTCGGCATCGCGATCGCCTCGCTGGCCGAGCCCGCCCTGCGCAGCGCGTGGCTGACCGCGCTGCCATGGGGGCTCGACGTGCTCCTGTTCGCGGTCATCGGGATGCCGGCCTACGTGTGCGCGTCGGGCGCGACCCCGCTGGTCGCGGTGCTCCTGCACAAGGGTGTGTCGCCGGGGGCGGCGCTGGCGTTCCTGCTGACCGGGCCGGCGACCAACGCGACCACCTTCGGCGTGCTGGCGCGGCTGCACGGCTCGCGCATCGCGCTCGCGTTCGGCGCGATCATGGCGCTCCTCGCGGTGGTGCTCGGCCTGGTGGTGAACCTGGTCCTGCCGGACATGGGCGGGATGGCGCTCTACACGGAGGCGAGCAGCCACGCCACGGTGTTCGAGATGCTCGCGGTCGCCGGGTTCATCGCGGTGGTCGGGCTCTCGGTCCTGCGCCAGGGGCCGCGCGGCTTCGTCGGCCAGGTCCTCAGCCCGATCGGCAGCGACACGCACGACCACGGCGGGGACGACGATCACGGCCACCGCGCCGGCGGCGATCCCTGCTGCGACCGCGCCGAGTGAGCGGGCGGCGGCGCGGCCGCTACGGGAGCTCGATCGGGTCGAGGGGTTCCAGCGAGGCGTCGAAGTCGACGCTGTCCGCCGTGGCGGTGCAGCCGCCGTCGCGCAGGCCGCCGGTCATCGGGTCCAGCTCCTGCAGCGCCAGCCCGGTGAGGCTGCCGGTCAGGTCGACGTCGATCGAGTCGAGGACGAGCGAGCCCGCCGTCGGCAGGAAGGCGAACGCGGCCCGATCGGTCACGATGCCGAGCTGGACGCAGACCCCGCAGGTCGACAGCGAGGACTCGGCCTCGCCGAGCTCGTAGGTGCCGGGCGCGGCGGCGCCGGCGCCGAAGACGCCGCGATCGTCCACCAGCGCGATCGTCAGCGGCCCGAGGTCGGGCACGTCGCCGAAGACGGTGCGGGCCTGCGGTCCCTGGGGGTCGGCCTCGTCGATCGGCTCCTGGAACGCCTGCGCGTTGGCGAGGCTGCCGAGGGCGCCCAGCTCTCCCGGCGGGCAATGGATCTCGATGCCACCGTCGGAGCGGTCCCCGCCGGCGTCGGGTGTGCCGCTGCCCGCGTCGCCCCCGGTGCCGTCGCCCGAGCCATCGTCGCCCGAGCCATCGTCGCCGCCGCGGCCGTCGCCGCCGCTGGCGTCGGAGCTGCATGCTGCCGACGGGATGAGGAGGAGAAGCGCGGCCAGCCCGGCCCGCGCCGGAGCAGGCCATCGTCGTCGAGCACCCGACAGCAACATCGCCGGCGATTATTGCAGAGCGCGCAGGAGCGGGTGACGCGCGAGCACGAAACTTTGATCGGGCGTGAGCGACGTGCCCCTGCCCTCCTCGTCCATGAGGTTGCCGGTGCCCGTCTCCGTGTCGTCGAGCGGATCGAGGTGCAAGGCGCCGGAGTGGCTCCGATGCTGAACGTGCCAGAGGCCCAGGTAGTGACAGATCTCGTGGGCCAGCACGCGCGCGAGCTCGGTTCCCCCGTCGAGCCGCGCCGCGACCACGCCCGAGTAGTAGGTGTCGGGCAGCGGTGGCCCCGGTGTGCCCAGCGTCCAGCCGCCCACCCCGCGCGGAAGCGAGTCGATGACGAAGAGGTTGAGCGCGTCGCCGCCGCTCATCGCGCCGCCCTCGAGCGCGAGGCGCGCCGACGCGCTGCCCGGCGGCTCCTGCGGCTCGCTGAGCTCGGTCATCGCCGCCAGCTGCTCCTCGCGCAGCGGGATCACGCGCTCGACGCGGAGATCGACGCCGCCGGCGGCGAGGATGGCAGCCAGCGGCGCCACGAACGGCAGCGCGTCGGGATCGCGGGGCGCCAGCGCCGCCGCTTCGCGCGACACGGTGAAGATGTTGACGGGCAGGAGCCGTCCGCCGGTGTCCTCGGGCAGGAGCACCTGCACGCTCACCGTCGCCGACGGAGCGCTGGTCGCGATGCGCAGCTCGGCGTCGCCGGGCGGCAGCGCGACGCCGGGACGGTCGGGGAAGATGAGCGTGAAGAGGCCCAGCCGGATGCTCTGGCGCAGGTCGCCCGGCATCTCTCCGCTGCGGTCGTCGAAGTAGGCGGCCCGCATCGCGGACGGAACGTCGACGCCGTCGGGCAGCGCGACGTGCTCGACGCCGTCCGCGGTCTCGAGGCGGGCGAGGGCGTAGAGCGCGCGCGCGTCCCCCTCGGCCACGACCGCGAGCGAGCGCGTCGCCGGCGGAACCGTGACGCGCAGCGGCGCCGACACGCCGTGCGCGTCGAACGCGACGCGCGCAAACGAGACGCGCCTGGCCGGCGTCTCTCGCGTGCTCGCCCGCGCCCCGTCGCGGCACGCCGCCAGGGACGCGAGCGCGAGGGCCAGGACGAGGTGCGGCCGCGCCGTCAGCACTGCGAGCAGATGTAGCAGAAGTAGATGTCCTGCATCTCCAGCCAGTTCCTGTGCGAACCGCCTCGTCGCGGGCGGCGGGCGGCCTGTGTACTTGCCGGCCAAGATCCCGTCAAATAGACTGATTGAATCTGCTGCGGGCGCAGGCCTGGTAGAGCCCTGCCCTGACATGTCCCTGGAGGAGTTTATGGCGAGATGTCGAGAGCTGCGCCTGGTCACGCTGCTGGCCGGCGCCGCCGCGCTGGCCTCCGGCTGCGTGGTGCGAGCCTACAGCACACCCGCCACCGCGACGGTCTACACGAGCGGCACGGTCCACACGAGCGGCGCGATCGCGGTCGACACCAGCGCGACGTACACGGTGAACAACTACCCGCCGGAGCCGCTCTACGAGGAGGTCAGCGTCTCGCCGGGATACGGCTACGTCTGGATCGACGGCTACTGGAACTGGAACGGCTACGACTGGGGCTGGACCGGCGGCCGCTGGGTGCACGAGCGCCCCGGCTACGTCTACGTCGCGCCCTACTACGACTACTACAGCGGCCGCTACGTGTACCGCTCCGGCTACTGGTCGCGCCGCGATCGCCTGCCCGCCAACGTGTACGTCCGCACGTACCGGGACGGGCGTCCTTCGGTCTACGTCCCCACGGTTCGCGACTACCGCGCGCGCCGCTACCACGCGCCCTACGTCCGCGATCGCGGCTACTACCGCCCCGGCGTGCGCGACCACCGCTCGCCCGGCTACGACCGGCGCTTCGATCAACGCTACGATCAGCGCTACGACCGCCGCGACGTGCGCGATCACCGCGGCCCCGCCCCCGGCTACGACCGGCGCGACAATCGCTCGCCCGGCTACGACCGCCCGGGCGTCCGCGACCACCGCGCCCCGGGCGCGCCCGGCCCCGATCGCCGTCAGCCGCCGCCGGCCCGCCAGCGGCCGGCCCCGCGCGATCACCGGTCACCCGATCGCGGCCGCGACCACCGCGACGACCACGACAGCCGCGATCACCGGCAGCGCTAGCTTCCTAGCGGATCGCCAGCGGACCGACCGCAGAGTCCTGTCTGGTAGGTCGGTACGAAGCGGCCAGAACGAGAAGTCGCCGCCCCGTCACGGCGCGTGCATCACGCTCCGGGCGGTGTCAGTGAGGACGCGCCGCGCCAGGCCAGGACCGCCGCGCCGATCGACATCCCCCGTCCACTTGGTGCAGAGCCGTCATGCTGGCGGTATCATGAGTGCATGCAGGCCTTCAAGGCGCACGTACGAAACGGCCGCATCGTCGTCGACGAACCGACCGACCTACCCGACGGCACCGAGCTCTATCTACTGCCGATCAAGGACGGCGATGAACTGGGCGAGGAAGAGCGTGCCGCACTTCATGCCGCTATCGAGGAGGCCGAGAACGAGCTCGATGCCGGCCAGATCGTGAGTGAAGAGGATCTCTGGGCGAGGCTTCGGGCCATCCAGTGAAGCTCGAGCTCGCGCCTCGTGCGCTGCGAGACGCCGAACGTCATGCGCGCTGGTGGCGAGAGAATCGCCCTCGAGCGCGCACTCTCCTTGACGACGAACTTCGAGCCGCACTGGACCAGATCCGCTTCTCCCGGAGGTCGGCGCCATCTACCAGGTGATGCGGGACCGCGAACATCGGCGCGTGCTGATGCCCAGGACGCGCTACCACGTCGACTATCGCCTGGTAGCGCCCGGCCGAGTCCGAGTGGTCGCCATCTGGGGCGCCATGCGAGCTCGAGGACCTGCGCTGCGCTGACAAGCCCACCGGCTGTGCGAGGCGGTGCCGTCGTTGGCCGACGACAGCTCCTTCCGTTGAGCTGTCGGCCCGGGGGCGGCCACGATGGAAGATGCACCGACCCGGCCCGCTCATGGCCACGGCGCCGTCGCGGAGGTGGAGTCGAGGCCCCACATGCAACAAAGGCCGCGAAGGAGACCCTCGCGGCCCTGCTGCCCCCCGCCGGATCGCGGCTAACTCTGGGGCTGCGCCGAGCGCAGAGCGCGGTGGCGCGACGGGCGCTGCTTGGCCTTGGCGGTCTTCTTCTTGTGCGGGTCGCCGCCGGTCCAGCGCGGCCAGTAGTGATAGGCGGAGCCCTCGGTGCGCTGGTCCCAGCCGATCTTCTCCTCGCCGGCCCGCCAGTCGACGTGCACGAACTGCTGCTCGCGGTAGTAGCCGACGCCGATCGGCTCCTCCATCTTCCAGACGAAGCTGCGCACGTTGGTGGCCGAGACGCCCCGGACGCGCAGGTCGAGGGCGTGAGCGCTCCAGTGCTTGGAGGTGCGCGCGGTGCCGCGGTTGTGCCGGTGGGCCGACACCACCTCGAGGATGTGGTCCGGGTAGTGATCGGCCACGCGCGCCAGGATCTTCAGGAGGCCCGGATCGGGCGCAAGCTCGTGTCCGGTTCGCTTGCAGCGGAAGAGATGCGTGATGCGCTGCTTGTCGGCCTGCCCGAGCACGCCGTCGTACGGCAGGACGAAGGTCTCGCTCTCCTTCGTGTTGACGTTGAAGAAGGTGACCGGCGCCCCGGTCCGCTCGACCAGCATCGCCGCCATCGGGACTGCATCCTTCTGGATCATCGCGACGGGCGCGTCCGCGAGAGTCTGGACGGCGATGGACGCCACGATCCCGGATGTAGGCACCCAGGGGTCCACGACCGGAGCCAGGGTGGCCGCCGCCGAGATCCGCATACCAATCAGGATGATGATCGGGGACAGGGTCACGGGCGTGAGAGGAGCAAGAGACGGACCGTCCCCGCCTGGACAAGCCTGCAGTGGAATTTCAACCACATCCCCATGGGGGGGCAGGTACCGGCTGGTCAACGAGTCTTCGATTTTGAAATACCCGGCTTTCGTTTTGCATCGCCGGCGAGTCCCGCCTACGATGGCTCACATAGGGTGCAAGCCTACGCTTTGACGACCAAAAAATCGGAGAGTAGGCTGCGAAAAGATGGCCAAGAGCCGCCGTGAAGACCCGACGCTGTCGCTTCCGGCGGAGGCCCAGATCCTTGGAAGCGTGCGCCTGGTGGTGGCGCCGGGTGGTCCCGATGAGCGCCGCGTGCCGATCGCGACCGCGCTCGGGCGCGGCCCGGTCGTCATCGGCAGCGCCCCCGAGGTGGACGTTGTCATCGATGACCCGCACGTGTCAGGACGCCACTGTGAGCTCAGGGTGGTCCCGGGGGGCCTCCAGGTCTCGGACCTGGGCAGCCTGAACGGAACCAAGGTGCAGGGGGTCGCGGTGCAGGCCGCGCTGCTCGAGCCGGGCGCGGTCATCACGCTCGGCACCACGCATCTCCTCTACGAACGGGTGACGGACGAGGAGAGCGCCGCCACCCGCCCCGGCAGCACGAGCGGAATCGGCGAGTCGAGCGAGATCGGCCTGGACGGCCCGTCGCGCTTCGGCGGCGCGATCGGCAGCTCCACCGCCATGCGCCGCGTGTTCGCCGTGCTGCACCGGCTCGCGCCCACCGACCTGACCCTCACGATCCTGGGCGAGACCGGGACCGGCAAGGACGTGCTCGCGCGCGCGGTGCACGAGGCCAGCTCTCGCGCCGGCGGACCGTTCGTGGTGTTCGACTGCGGCGCGGCCGCGCCGACGCTCATCGAGAGCCAGCTCTTCGGCCACCAGCGCGGCGCCTTCACCGGCGCGCACGACGATCACCAGGGCGCGTTCGAGCGCGCCAACAGGGGGACGCTGTTCCTCGACGAGATCGGCGAGCTGTCGCTCGACCTCCAGCCCAAGCTCCTGCGCGTCATCGAGCAGCGACGGGTCGGGCGACTGGGCAGCCAGGCGGAGCGGCCGGTCGACGTGCGCGTCCTGTGCGCGACCAACCGCGACCTCGAGCGCGAGGTGGCCGAGGGCCGCTTCCGCCAGGACCTCTTCTTCCGCATCAACATGGCGGTCGTGCGCCTGCCGCCCCTGCGCGAGCGGCGCGACGACCTGGTCGCGCTGGTCAACCACTTCGCCGGCGAGCGCGAGCTCAAGGTCTCGTCGGAGGCGATGGCGATCCTCACCAGCTACGAGTGGCCGGGCAACGTGCGCGAGCTGCGCAACGTCATCCTGAGCGCCGCCGCGGTGTCCGACGGGCAGTTCCTGCGCCCGCGCGACTTCATCCTCTTCTCCGGCGGCTCGGGCGCGGGCGCACCCGGGGCGGGCGGCCGCCCGCGCGCGCCCGACCTCGACGGCATGCAGCTGGCCGGCCGCACGCTCGAGCAGATCGAGAGCACCGCGATCCGCCAGACCCTGCAGCACTGCGGGGGCAACAAGACCAAGGCCGCGCGCGCGCTGGGCATCGCGCCCTCCACGCTCTACGCCAAGCTGAAGAAGTACCTGCTCGCCGACTGACCGGCGCAGGGGATGGGAGGACGCGGCCGCGAGTGCCGCGGGGGGCGATCAGAGTCATGCGCTACCGGGACGCGCTCACGTCGCTTCACTCGGGGCTGTGCCACGGGCTGCGCACGCGCCTGGCCCGGGGCTACGGCGCGGCCGATCTGCGCGCGGACGTGATGGCCGGCCTGGTGGTCGGCGTCGTCGCGCTGCCCCTGTCGATGGCGCTGGCGATCGCGTCGGGGGTGCCGCCGCAGCACGGCCTCTACACGGCGATCGTGGCCGGCGTGGTGTGCGCGCTGCTCGGCGGCACGACGTTCCAGATCACCGGGCCGACCGCGGCGTTCGTGGTGATCCTCCTGCCGGTCGTGCGCGACTTCGGCGTCGGCGGCCTGCTCCTGGCCGGGCTCATGGCCGGCGTCATGCAGGTCGGCATGGGGCTGGCCAGGCTCGGCCGGCTCATGACCTTCATCCCCCATCCGGTGACGACCGGCTTCACCGCCGGCATCGCGCTGGTCATCGCCACCATCCAGGTCAAGGACGTGCTCGGGCTCGACCTCGGCGGCGCGCCGGAGAGCTTCTTCGACCGCCTGCAGATGATGTGGCGCGCGCGCGGCACGCTGTCCGGCTGGGAGGTCCTGATCGCCGCGGTCACGCTCGCCATCCTCGTCGGCATGCCGCGGGTGACGCGCAAGATCCCGGCGCCGCTCGTCGCCCTGACTGCGGCGGCCGCGCTGGCTGCCCTGCTCGGGCACTTTGTCGACGGTTTTCACGTGGCCACCATCGGCTCGCGGTACGGCGGCATCCCGCAGCAGCCGCCGACCCCGCTCCTGCCCTGGCACCTGGCCGGCCCCGGCGGCGGCGAGCTGGCGCTCGGCTTCTCCACCATCCGCGCGCTCCTGCCCAGCGCCTTCGCCATCGCCATGCTGGGCGCGATCGAGTCGCTGCTGGCCGCGGTGGTGGGCGACACCATGGCCGGGACCAGGCACGAGCCGAACTCGGAGCTCATCGCGGTGGGCATCGGCAACATGCTGTGCCCGTTCTTCGGCGGCATCCCCGCGACCGGCGCGCTGGCCCGCAGCGCCACCAACATCAACGCGGGCGCGCAGTCGCCGCTGTCGTCGGTGATCCACGCGCTCTTCGTCCTGACCTGCACCATCGCGCTGGCCCCCGCCGTGTCGTACCTGCCGATGGCCGCGATGGGCGCCCTCCTCCTCCTCGTGGCGCGCAACATGTCGGAAGCGCGCCACTTCGCCCACCTGGTGCGGGTGGCGCCGCGCAGCGACACGATCGTGCTGCTCACCTGCTTCGGGCTGACCGTCGCGTTCGACATGGTCATCGCGGTCACGGTGGGTGTGGTGCTGGCCGCGCTCCTCTTCATGCGGCGCATGGCCGAGATCACCAACACGCGCATGGACACGACCGCGTTCGGCCACTTCGAGCTGCCGCGGGGCGTGCGCCTGGTCGAGATCGCCGGGCCGCTCTTTTTTGGCGCGACCCAGAAGGCGGTCAGCCTGATCGACCAGGTCGTGCACGAGCGCGGCGGCGCGGTCGTGCTCGACGTGTCGCGCGTGCCGGTCATGGACGCGACCGGCCTGGTCGCGCTCGAGACCGTGCTCGACAAGCTGCGCCGCAACGGCCAGAAGGTGGTCCTGGCCGGACTCAACCCGCAGCCCGCCGAGGTGCTGGCGCGCGCGCAGATCAGGCGCAGCCCCGGGCAGCTCGCCTTCGCTCCCGACCTGGACACCGCGCTCAGCGTGGCCATCGTTCACGCCTCGCGGTCTCGCTCGCCGACCTTGAAGCCGTTCCCGGCGCCGGACGCGCCGGGCGGTGCGCCGGCGCCGGATGCGCCGCGCGGCCAGGACGGCGCATGACCGGCCGCGCGCATCGCCGCGCGTCCGACGCGAGGTGAGCGCACCGCGCGTCGGAGCCACCTCGCGGATGCGCGGCGAGCGCGCGCGGCATCGCGGCAGCGTGGGATCGCTGGCGTCAATCCAGTCGACAGGTCGGGGTCATCGCACCCCAGTACCGCAGTTCAGTGAGCCTCCGTGCCCCGGCACTCCAGCGGTGACACGGCGGCAACGAATGCCGGCGATTCCTCTCCTGTAGCGCCTCCACCGAAAAAGTTGCGGGAATCGGTACCGACATCGCATCTCGTGAGCTAGACATTGCCCGTGTCGCGTCGCCCGCCCCCAGCTGGCACGGCTCTCGCTTGTGAACATGAGCGGTGGGGGATACGTCGGAAAGAGGTAACCCCGTGAGACACGCTGGACATGAGCTCGAAAAAGCGCGAGCACCGCTCGTGGACCAGTCCCGTGGACGAACGATGAGCGCGACGATGGCGATCGGGCTGAGCGAGGCGGCGCGGATCCTCGGACTTCAAGAAGCGACCGTGCAGAGCTGGGCGCGTCGCGGCTGGTTACCGTCGGTCCGCGCCGGCGACGAGTACGCCTTCAACCGGGCCGAGCTGGAGCAGTGGGCGGCAAAGAACCGCCACCGGCCCGACGCCGCCGGCGACGGCGCGTCGCATTCGCTCGATCGCGACAACCTCAGCATGCATCGCGCGCTTCTTCGTGGCGGTGTTCACTACGATCTGCCGGGCGACACGCGTGAGGACGTCCTGGCGGCCGTCGCCGAGCTGCCGGAAGTGCCCGTGAACGTGGGCCGCGACCTCTTGCGCGATCTTCTCATCGAGCGCGAGCAGCTGGCGTCGACCGGCGTGGGGCACGGCGTGGCGATTCCGCACCCGCGCAATCCACTGCTCGTTCACGTCGACGAACCCGTCGTGGCGCTGTGCTTCCTGCGCAGGCCGGTGGACTTCCAGTCCATCGACGGGGAGCCGGTGCGCGTCCTCTTCGGCCTGCTCTCGCCCAGCACGCGCATCCACCTGCGACTCCTGGCCCGGCTGGCCTGGCTGCTGCGCGACGAGCCGCTCGGCCAGCTCCTGGCCGAGCGCGCGCCCGAGCCCGCCATCCTCGACCGGGTGCAGTTCCTCGAGGGCCACATCGCGGCCCCCGACCAGCTGGCCCGCTGACCGGCCGCGCCGCGCGTCGACCTACTCGCGGCTGAGCCCGCCGCCGAGGTTGTCGGGCAGGGGCCGGGTGGCGAGGAAGACGATCGCGGTGCCGGCGGCGACCGCTCCGCCCGCGCCCGCCCACACCCACCAGCGCCGCCACCACGGCGGGGCCGGATCGTAGCGGAGCGCGATCTCGCGCGGCCGGCTCTCGTCGCCCCAGCGCAGGACCTCGTTGCCGCTCCGGTCGAGGGCGGCGACGTAGACCTGCACCACCTCGGGGCGCGCCTCGCCGACCGGCGGCAAGGTGACACGGCGGCGCTGCCCCGGGGGCGAGAGCGCCAGGTCGACCGCGGAGAAGCGCGGCTCGCCTCGCCGCTTCACGTAGATGGTCGCGCGGTCGAGCATGCGCCTGGGGTCAGCCACCACCTCGACGTCGATCGGCAGCGGCTGCGCCACGCGCAGGCCGTTGGGCCACTGGACCTGGAGCTCGGGCGGCGGGCGGCGGGCGGCCTGCACGCGCGCGCGCTCGAAGGTGAGCGTGACCTTGGGCGAGAGGTTGTAGCTCAGCAGGTGGCCGGGATCGAGGCGAAGCAGCATGTCGAACGCGGCCAGCGCCTCGGGCTCGCGCCCGAGATAGGCGTAGGCGATGCCGAGCTGCTCGTAGATGGCGGCGTGCTCGCCGTGCGGGTGGGGCGCCTGGGTGAGCGCGCGGGTCAGGAGGCCGAGCGCCTCGTCGACCCGGAAGGCGGCCAGGGCCGCGGCGCCGCGCGACAGGCTCTGCGCGGCAGGGGCTCGCACCCGGCAGCGCGCTCCGTCCCAGGCCTCGTTCGAGGAGCAGGCCGGCCGCAGGGTGACGGCGCGCCCGGCGCTCGCGGCGCTCGCGCCGCAGCCGGCGAGCAGGACGACAGCGAGCACGGCGGGCGGGCGCATGGAGCACACAAGATAACCGCGAAGGGCGCGAGGAGCGGGGTGAAAGGCCTCGGGGAGCTCGCGGCATCCGAGGCCCCCACCGCGCCCCCGCGCCCTTCGCGGTGCAGCAACAGAGAGGACAGACACGACAGCTCGTCGAGCTTGACGTTGACGTCGACTTTGACCGGGTCGTTGTCGTTGACGGCGCCTTGGACGTGAGCGCCACCATGGTCGTTGACCCGACGTCGTGTCACGCTCGTCAACCTTGTTCGACAAAGGTGGAGCTCACGTCCAGGGCGCCGTCAACGACAACGACCACGACAGCGACAACGTCAACGCATCGGTATCTCTCCGTGGCGATCACTCGAGGCCCGGGTCGCAGGAAGTCTCGGCCCAGCGGCCGAGGAAGTGGCCGCCGATGCCGCGGACGACGCGGTTCTCGCGGTACTCGCCGCCGAGGACGCCGAGGTCGGGATCGCCGCGGCTGATCCAGCGGCCGTGGAAGTGGCCGTCGCCGTAGGTGCCGGCGAAGAGGCCGCGGAAGCGCCCGGTGCGGTCGATGAACTTGCCGAAGAAGACGCGCTCGCCGTCGCGGCGCTCGCCGTAGATGCCGCGCATGTGGCCGAGCAGCGCGCCGTCGTCGTCGGTGACGTGGCCGTACAGGCGGCCGCGGCCCTCGCGGACGCGGTGCCAGCGCCCGCGCAGGAATCCGCTCTCGCACGCGTCGGCCGGCTCGGGCATCGCGACCGCGACCAGGCGATTGCCGGTGTCGTCCACCTCCACGCTCTGCGGGCCCTCGAGCAGGGCGTCGATGGTCCACGACGTGGGGGCGCCGGCCGCCGGGGCGTAGGTCAGGACCAGCGGATCGCTCGCGTCGGGCGTCGGGTCGATGAGGATCAGGTGGAAGCCGTCCATGTGCGGGCGGGTTTTGGAGGTGAAGGTGATGGACGCCGGATCGGTGCGTCGCTCCACCGAGTCGGTGCGGTCCTCGAAGGCCACGACGCGGCGGATCACCATGGCGCCGCGGTTGACCGTGAGGGTGCCGGACCAGTCGACCACGGTCTCGGCGTCGAAGTCGGGCGGCATCTGGCCCCACAGCACGGCCGTGTGGTAGGTGGCGGTGCCCTCGCTGGCCAGCGCGTCGGTGACGGTCGGGTCGTCGGCGATCGGGTCGTCGTAGTCGACCTCGTTCTCGAGCTGGGCGGCGTCGAAGCCGTCCTCGTCGCCGAACTGGGGAGCCTCGTCGTTCATGGTGAGGCCGCCGTTGTCGGACTCGAGGGCGGAGGCGATCTGGTTGGCCTCCTCCTCGCTGCCGGCGCCGTCGTCGTCGCCGCGGGCGGCGCAGGCGCCGAGCGAGCCGGCCAGGGTCGCGGAAAGGATCAGTCGAAGCGTGGAATCGATTCTCGTTGAGCGATACAAGGTCAACACCTCCGGTCTGGACCAGGGCACAGCAAGGCCGAGGCCACGGACCGAACCGAGTGGCTGCGCCAGGTTGCAGGCCCGCCGGGACCTACGGTGATCAGGCGGCGCTGGGACCTCGAGGGATCACGGCGCGACGACCTCGACGTGATGGCCGGCGACGACGTGGACGCGGCGCTGATAGCGAACGCCCTCGCTGTCGGGGTGCACGAACTCGATGTCGTGAGTGCCGGCCGGGATGCCGCGCTTCTGCGGCGTCACGCCTGCGTCCTTGCCGTCGATGCGCAGCTTGGCCCACGCGGTGCCGGGCCGCGTGCGGAGCGTGATGGTGCCCTCGCCCACCGGCTCGGCGGCCGCGCCATCGGTCGCGCCGTCCGCCGCGGCGGCGGGTGCCGTTCCGGGCGCCGATGCGGGCGAGGGCGGCGGCGGCGCGGTGGGATGCCCGCCTGTCCGCGCGGCCGGTCTCGGCCTGGCGCGGCCCGTCGCCTTCCGGCGCGCCGGCGCGACCGGCTCTCGATCGCCGGGTGCGAGCGCGGCATCGGGCCCGGCCAGGGAGGCGACCATGGGAGCCGGAGCCGCGGGCCCTCCGATCGCGAGCGCGGGCTGCTCGCCTGCTGGACGCGCGCGGTCCGGCTGGTCGCCCGATCCCCCGGCGCGATCCGGCGGCTCGCGCGATCCCCCGGCGCGGTCCGGCTGCTCGCCCGGGCCCGCCGCGCGGTCCGGCTGCACGCCCGCGGCGACGGCGCGGTCACCGGCGATCGCACGCGCCGGCGCCACCGAGGGCGCGCGCGCCACTCCCCACGCGGCCAGCCCGCCGCCCACCACCGCGGCCCCGGCGATCGCGACCAGGGCCCGACGCCGCGCGCGCCCGGGGAGCGGCGTGCCGTCCAGCGTGGGGCCATCGGAGTCGAAGTCGCCGCCCCGCGCGGTCACGACGCCGCTGTCCCGGCCCGCGCGCCGGCTCGCCGTGCCGCGCTTCTCCAGCACCGCGCGCAGCCAGGCGCGGTGGCGGCGGTGCTCGTCGGCCAGCTGGCGCGCGGCGTACTCGGCCAGGCTCTCGCCGCCCGCCGCCGCGACCACCTCGTCGAGCGCGCGCGCGAGCAGCTCGGCCGTCTGCCAGCGCCGCTCCGGGTCGCGCTCGAGGCCGACCATCACCGCCGCGTCGAGGCCGGGCGGCAGCGGGCCGGCCACCGTCGACGGCGGCGCGATCTCCTGGTGCTGGATGGCGTGCGCGATGGCGTACACCGACTCGCCGTCGAACACCTGGCGGCCGGTCAGCAGCTCGTGCAGCACCGCGGACGCGGCGAACACGTCGGTGCGCCGGTCGACCGGCAGGTTCTTGATCTGCTCGGGCGAGAGATAGGGAGGCTTGCCCTTGATGGTGCCGTACTCGGTGACCGGCGCCTGGCGCCCGCGCATGAGCGCGATGCCGAAGTCGAGCACCTTCACCTGGCCGTCGAACGTGAGCATCAGGTTGTCGGGGCTCACGTCGCGGTGCACCACCACGAGCGGGTTGCCGGCCAGGTCGGTGAGCTCGTGCGCGGCGTGGAGCGCGCGGCACACCTCGGCCATCGCGCGCGCGCTCACCGCCGGCGGAGGCGACAGCCCGACCAGGTCGCGGAAGCTCACCCCGGTCACGTATTCCATGGCCAGGTAGAGGACGCCGCCGTCCTCGCCGAAGTCGTAGATCTGCGCGATGGCCGGGTGGCTCACGCGGGCGAGCAGCTGGGCCTCGTCGAGGAACATGCGGCGCAGCGGATCGTGATCGCGCAGCTCGCTGCGGATGATCTTGAGCGCCACCAGCCGCTCGAAGCCGCTCGGCCCCACGCGGCGCGCGAGCAGCACCTCGCCCATGCCGCCGGCCTTGATCTGGTAGAGGACCTCGTGCCCACCCAGCGCGGCCCCGTCGCCCAGCTGGGGCTCACTCGCCATCGCCGTCGATGATACCGTGCTTGCGGAGGAGGTTGCGGAAGTGGCGCCGGTTGATGCCGGCGTGCACCGAGGCGCGGCTGATGTTGCGCCCCGCCGACGCGAACACGCCCTCGAGGTAGTGGCGCTCGAACACCTCGAGCCACTTCTCCTTGGCCTCCTTGAACGGCTGCCCGGTGTCGATGGCGAGGAGCCCGTCGCCGCCCCCCGCGGGCGCAGCGCCGGCCTCGGCGGTAGGCCGCGCGGCCGCCATGCCGGCCGGGTCGAGCCACAGCTTGAGCCCGGCGAAGCCCGCCCCGCCCGGCCCCGCCATGGTCCAGGCCCGCTCCAGCACGTTGCGCAGCTCGCGCACGTTGCCCGGCCAGGCGTAGCGCTCGAGCCGGGTCAGGTTCTCGCCCGCGACCGGGCCCGGGTCGACCCCGCGCCCCTCGTAGAAGTGGCGCACCAGCTCGGGCAGGTCCTCGAGCCGGTCGCGCAGCGGCGGGATCGCCACGTGCACGACCGCGAGCCGGTAGAAGAGGTCGAAGCGGAACTGCTTCTCCTCCACCATGCGGGGCAGGTCGCGGTGGGTGGCGGCCACCACGCGCGTGTCGACCTTGACCGGGCGGTCGCTCCCCACCGGCTGCACGGTCGAGGCCTCGAGCACGCGCAGGAGCTTGGCCTGGGCCGGCAGCGACAGCTCGCCGATCTCGTCGAGGAACACGGTGCCGCCCGAGGCCTCGACGAACGCCCCCTTGCGATCGCCCTGGGCGCCGGTGAAGGCGCCGCGCACGTGGCCGAACAGGTGCGAGTCGATGAGGTTCTCGCTGACCGCGCTGCAGTCGACGATGACCAGCGGCACGCGCGCGCGCGGCGAGTGATCGTGCAGGGCGCGCGCGGCCAGCTCCTTGCCGGAGCCCGACTCGCCCTCGATGAGCACGGTCGCCTCGCTCGGCGCGGCCAGCTCCAGCACGGCGAACAGCTCGCGCATGGACGTGCTCTGGCCGACCATGGCGCCGAACCGGCGCCGCTCGCTCGGCGCGATCGACGGAACATCCGCGGCCACGAAGCGGAGCGCGGTGCCGCCCACCTTGACCGCGGCGCCGAGCGGCACCACCGCCTCGGTCAGCCGCGTGCCCTGCCAGAAGGTGCCGTTGGTGGAGCCGAGGTCGCGCACGCGGATGCCGTCCGGGCAGAGCTGCAGCTCGGCGTGGCGGCGCGACACCTGTGGATCGGCGAGCACGAGGTCGCACTCGCGCGCCGCGCCCACCGTGATCGGGCGCGCGCCGAGCGGCACCTCGTCCACCGCGCGGTCGCCGCTCATCACGCGGCAAAGACAGGAGCGGATGGCCGCGCGGGCGCGCGCCGACTGCGTGACCAGCCCGGTCTGGAGCAGGGTGTGCGAGTCGATGGGGCTCATGCGGCCGGCGGCGAGAGCGGGGCGGTGCACGTCGAGGGTAGGCGCCTGGGTCGACAATAACAAACCGACCCGCGAGCCCGCGCGAAGTCAAAAACTTCCTGCCCGCGGCGGGGCACACGCGAGGTGCTACGATGGCCGCGTGCATGCGCCGCCCGCGCTCGCGCTGGCGCTGGCAGCCCTCGCCATCGCCGGCTGCACCGATCCGTCGATCGACGTCGTGTTCGACGTGCCCGACGACTACGAGGACCTGACCCGGACGGTGAAGGTCGACGTCATCGCACCCGGCGACGCGCTGTGGCAGTGCGCCGACATCGAGTTCGGCGAGATCGGCGAGCAGGACCTGGTCGCCTCCGAGGTCGACCACGCGGAGCTCGGCCCCGACGGCGACGACAGCGGGTTCGACAACGTGCCGCGCAGGGGGCTGAAGCTCTTCTACGCGCGCGCCTACAACGAGCTCGGCCAGCTCGTGGCGGCCGGCTGCGCCTCGCACGAGCTGGTGGAGGGCGAGGCCACGGTCGTCATCGCGGGCCAGCCGGCGACGTTCCTCAGCGCGCGCGTGACCCAGCGCCGCGAGACCGGCGACCTGGCCCGCCTCCAGGTCGGCGTGTCGGATGCGCGCGGCAATCCCCTGCCCGACGTGCCGGTGCGCTACCGCGTGGTGTCCGCGAACGGCTCCACCTCGCCCGCCGAGGCCGACAGCGACGATCAGGGCTCGCTCGACCTCGAGCTCGACTCTCCGCCCTGGTTCGGGCCGCAGGCGGTCGACGTCGACGTGCCGTGGCAGGCCAACCAGATCGAGCCGGTGACCGGGTTCCGCCGGCCCGCGCCGCGCTTCGCCGTGGAGGTGGCGCCGGCCGATCAGATCCAGGACCTGCCGTCGGAGCAGATCTATCAGATCGGCCGCATCGGGCCCGACGGCGAGATGGGCATCGCGGTGCTCGGCCCGGCGTCGGGGACCGAGGGCCGCCTGGTGCACCTCTACATCGCCCAGGGCGCGGGGCTGGCCGACGTGACCGCGGCGGCTCCCGTCCACGGCGGGGCGCTGGGCCTCGTCGCCGCCGGGGCGCGCGACCGGGTCCTCGTCCTCGACGAGAACGCGTGGCACGAGATCGCGCCCGACGGCGCCGTCACCAGCCACCAGCAGTCGCTCGGCCTGGGCGGCGACGCGCATCGCATCATCGCGCTGCCGAGCGCGTGCGAGCAGGGCGCGCCGCGCGACCGCATGCTGGTCGACGCGGGGGCGGGGCTGGTGGTCCTGTCCGCGGATCTCGAGCCCGTGGCCTCGCCGCTCGCCGCCGATGCGTCGCTCCTCGCGGCCGGCTGCGTCATCGGCAACACCGGCGTCAATCCGGCCGCGGTGTGGGACCACCTCGGGGCCATCCAGCTCATGGCCGAGATCGACGGCGCGCGCTCGGCCCCGTGGCCCAACGCGATCCGGCGCGGCATCGCGTTCACGCCGCTCCTCGGCGAGGAGCCCGGCTCCGGCCCGTTCGCGCTCGGCAACCTGACCGAGGTGGACGGCGACAGCATCGCCCGCCACACCCTCGTGCGCGGCCCGGGCGACCGGCTGGCGCTCGACGTCGAGCTCGAGGACGAGGTGGCCGGCACGTCCATCGCCACCACCGGCGGCGACTTCGACGGCGACGGCCTCCTCGACGTCGCCGGCCTGGTGCTGGTCGCCAACCTGAACGGCACGCAGGAGGCGCGCGTGTTCACCGCGCTGGGCGCGACGCTCGAGGGGGTGCGCCTGGCCGGTCAGTCGCCGGCGCTCGCCCCCGACGCGGAGGGCACGCAGCGCTACCTCGACAGCGAGCTCTTCGCCGCCGACCTCGACGGCGACGGCTACGACGAGCTCATCGTGGCGAGCCGCAACCGCTTCGACGTGTACAGCCTCGAGCCGTGAACGCGGCCAGAGCCCGGCCTCGTCAACGCGACAGGGTCAGCGAGCCGGCGTCGAGCGACACCTCGTAGTAGCCGTGCTGGTTCCAGTGCAGCGCGGCGCCTCCCTGGCGCAGGGTGCCTCCGTCCACCGTGACGCGGAGGTGCACGCCGGGAGGGAAGCTCGCGGGCAGCTGCCACGTCCAGGTCGTGACGTGGCGGTGGGTGGTCGGCACGAGCGAGTCGAAGAGCGCCTGCCCGCGCCAGTAGGACGCGACATTCACCATCGAGTCCACCCACACGTCGCCGAGCTGGCGGGCGTGGTCGACGCTGCCGGTGATCTCGCCGATGTCGACCGGTCCGAACCAGTTGTCTGCCGTCGGGAGGATCGTGTGGAAGAGGAAGGTCATCCACATGCCGTCGGCGCGCGCCGTGTCGATGAGCCCGTCGAACTCGGCCTCGGTGCCGCCGATGCCCCCATCCTGCGGAGCGCCCGCCATGTAGCACGGCAGGTGGAACGGATCGGCCGAGCTTCCCGGCGCCACCATGCCCTGGAAGACGTCGCGATTGGCCAGGAAGCGGGTGGCCGCGAACCTGTCCCAGCCGGCGTCGCCGAACGGAGTCGCCATGGTCCAGACGCCGTCCTGGCCGACCTCGTCGCGGATGAAGTCCGAGTTCTCGTCGATCTCGGAGTCGGGTGTGGCGTCGGCCGGCAGCGGCCCGAACGAGCAGCCGTTCAGGACCGGATTGTCCGGCGACGGTGCGTGGCAGTGATGGACGGTGTGATTGGCGATCTCGTGCCCGTCCGCGAGGGCCTGCTGCCACGTGGCGAGCGATCCGATCGCCGTCTCGCGGTTGATGTAGAACGTCATGCGGACCCCGGTCGCCTGCAGCTCCGCGTAGTGCTGGATGTGCGACGGCTGCGAGTCGTCGAAGGTGTAGGTCACGGCGCCCGCGAAGCCGGCCCAGTCGAGGACCCGGAGGTTCCGGGCCGGGCCGTGCGGTCTCGGCACACCGTGAAGCGGTCCATCCGGGAGCCCCGACGCGCCGCGGTTCGCGGGTGAGGCGGTGGCGGCCAGGGTGGTCTCGCCGCCGTCGGGCGAGCTGCCCTCGTCGCAGCCAGCGCCGCCGAGGGCCAGGAGGAGTGCTCCGGACAGACATGTACCCGCACGTCGATGCGTCATCGCGACCTCTCTCCAGACCCCGGTCTGGCGCGCGGTCCTCGCCGCGCCATTCAGTGATGTCGCGCGCGGCGGGAGCAGGTCACGGGCGATCGCGGATCAGCGCGTCGACGATCGGCCGATCACGCGAGCCGGCGCGACTCGACGGCCGGCGACGCGACCTGGAGACTCAGCGAGCGAGCGCGCCGACCGGGCAGCTCACGCCGGTCCCGCCGATGCCGCAGTAGCCGTGCGGGTTCTTGTGCAGGTACTGCTGGTGGTAGTCCTCGGCGTAGTAGAAGTCGGGGGCGTCGCGGATCTCGGTCGTGATGGGATCGTGGCCGGCGCGGACGAGCGCGTCCTGGTAGTCGGTCCGCGAGCGCTCGGCGGCTGCCCGCTGGGCGTCGCCGAACGTGTAGATGGCGGAGCGGTACTGGGTGCCCACGTCGTTGCCCTGGCGCATGCCCTGGGTCGGATCGTGGCCCTCCCAGAAGATGCGCAGGATGTCGGCGTAGCTGGTCTTCTGCGGGTCGAACTGCACGCGCACGACCTCGGCGTGGCCGGTCATGCCGGAGCAGACCTCCTCGTAGGTCGGGTTGGGCGTGGTGCCGCCGGCGTAGCCGACCTGCGTGCTGATGACGCCGGGCGCCCGCCAGAACAGGCGCTCCGCCCCCCAGAAGCAGCCCAGGGCGAAGAGCGCCGTCTCGCTGCCGGCTGGAAACGGCGGCACCGTCGGCGCGCCGCTGACGGCGTGGACCGGGGAGACCGAGATCGGGCGGCTGCGGCCGGGCAGCGCCTCGCTCGGGGACGGCACCTTGAGCTTGCGGGGGTCGAGCGCCTTCCACATGCGGCGGAGTCTACCGTGCGGTCGCGCTTGCCGCTCGCCGGGCAAGGGGGCTAGCGTCTGTCCATGCCCCTGAGCGCCGGGGAGTTCATCGAGCGGGTCATCGACAACGACCTGGACGCGGTGCGCCAGGCGGTGACCGAGAGCCCGTCCCTGGTCGCGGCGCGCGACCGGCTGATCGGCAGCACGGCGCTCCACTTCGCCGCCCACCGCGGCTTCACGCAGATGGTGCGGACCCTGCTCGACGCCGGCGCGGACGTGCACGCGCTCGAGACGGCGAGCGAGAGCGCGCCGCTCCACTGGGCGGCCGAGGGCGGGCACCCGGCCATCGCGCGGATGCTGCTGGGCCGGGGGGCCGAGCTCGAGGCGCTGGACAGCTGGTTCCGGCTCACGCCGCTCGGCTGGGCCTCGGTGGTGACCTGGGCGCCGCCGTTTCACGAGGACAAGCCGGGCACGGCGTCGCAGCTCCTCGCCGCCGGCGCGCAGCTGGATGCCTTCACGGCGGTCGCGCTCGGCCGCGGCGACGATCTGCGCCGGCTGGCCGCCGCCGACCCGGTCGCGCTGTCGCGCCGGCTCGGCTTCGTCGCCGCCGCCATGCAGCCGCTCCACGTCGCGGTGGCGCGGCGGGTGGGGCCGATGGTGACCTTGCTGCTCGACCTCGGCGCCGACATCGGGGCGCGCACCTCGCTCGGCATGACGCCGCTTGCGCTGGCGCTCGAGGACGACGACCAGGTGATGGCCGGGCTGCTGCGCGGACACGGGGCGCGCGAGGACGCGGCGGTCGCGCTGGTCGAGGACAACCTGGGCGCGCTGGGCTCGCGCCTCGACTCGGGCGGCGATCCTGATCTGGCCCAGGCGCTGCTGTTCGCCGCGGTCGGCGGCGGACGCACCGCCGCGGTCGCGCTCCTGGTGGACCGGGGCGCGAACCCGAACGCGCGCATCCAGCAGCTGGTCGGCGAGGTCCCCGCCGAGGTCACGCCGCTCCACATCGCCGCCAAGAAGGGCCACGCGGCGGCGGTCAGCGCGCTCATCGCGGCCGGCGCGCGGCCCGACGCCGGATCCGAGGACCGGCTGCCGACCCCGCTCCACCTGGCCGCCGGCGACGGGCGCACCGAGGCGGTGCGGGTGCTGCTCGACGCGGGCGCGAGCGCCGGCGCGGAGGAGCGGCTGTTCGGATCGACGCCGTCGGCCTGGGCGGCGCACAGCGGTCACGACGATCTGGCCGACCTGCTCCGCCGCGCCTCTCCCGAGTGACGCGAGCCGAGGCCGCGGGCCGGATGCGGCAGCGCGCGGCGGGCGGGGGCGATGTCCCCCGAGGTGCTCCGCGTGCCCTGGGGATGAAAGCTCCAGACTGGTGGGAAAGTACCCGCAAGGCCGCGAGGCTGGGGGCGAGGGACAACACGGTGCGCCCGCAATTCTGGGCGACTGCGGGCTGTGCCAGGCAGAGAGCGGCGCGCGCGGCATGGCACCCGATTTGCCATTCCATGGCCCGGCGCGCCGGGCGCGCCGGAAACCTGGGGGGCCGCTTGCACATCGCGCCGCAGCATCGGGACATCGGGGGCCGGGTCGCGCTCGAGAGGCGTCTCAAGCTGCTCGCCACCGAGGCGAGGTGGGGCGAGTGCCGCGAGCTGGTCGACCGGCTCATCGCCAGCGAGCACGACCGGGCCGTGCGCGCGCGCTACGCGTACACCGCCGCGCTGCTCCGGCGCGACGAGCTCGGCCGGCCCGGCGAGGCGCTGCGGCTGCTCTGGTTCGCGCTCGAGAGCGACCCGGGTCTGCTGCCAGCCTGCGCCGCCCTCGAGGAGATGCTGCGCGCGCGCGGCGACTGGGAGGGACTCGCGCAGCTCTACTGCCGGCGTCTGTCGCACCTCGACGGCGAGGCGCGCGATGCGGCGACCGGCCGGGTCGCGCGCGACACGGCCCGCACGCATCGATTCGACGGCGTCGACGAGGACGACGCGGCCGATGACCACGGCGCCGCCCACGGCATGGGCGCGGCCGATGGCCACCGCGCGGCTCATGGCAGCGGCGCGTACCACGGCCACGGTCCGGAGGTTGGCCACGGCGCCGGCGGAGGCATCGGGACCGACGACGGCGGATCCGAGTCGATCGAGGGGCGCGCCGAGCGACTGCGCCTGTGGGCCGCCCTCGGCGAGCTCTGCTGGAACCGGCTCGGTCAGCCCGACGACGCCATCACGGCGCTGGCGGTCGCCTGCCGTCTGGCCCCCGACGACAGCGAGCTCCTGCGCCTGCTCGCCGAGCGCTGCGAGGAGGCCGGGCCTGCGCACACGGAGCGCGCGATCGCCAGCCACCACAAGCTCCTGGCCCGGAACCGGCGCCGGGCCGGGTCGTATCGCGCGCTGGTCCGGCTCTACGCCCGCGCGGGCATGGAGCGCCACGCCCGCGCGATCAACGAGGCGCTCGCCTTCGCCGCGATGAGCGCCGACTCGTCGAGTCGCCCGCGCCCGCGCGCCACCGACCTCGAGCTCGGCGGGGCCGCGCTCACGCCGGAGATGTGGACCGCGCTTCTCCACCCGGGCGAGGACCTCCTGGTCAGCGCGATGGCCGCGCTGCTGGCTCCGGTGGTCGCCGGCGCCAGCGCGGAGCGGCGCAAGCGCGCCGTCGCCCGGCTCGGCGCCGAGCCGCTGCCCGCGGGGACCGTGGCCGCGCGCGTGCTCGCGCGGGTCGCCGCCAGCCTCGGCATGACGCCGCCCGAGACCCTCGCGTGCACCGAGGCGCGCGTCCCGCTCGAGGTGCGCGTCCTGGTCGAGCGCGGCGCGGCGCGGCCGGTGCTGATCCTCGGCGGGCCGCTCCTCCAGGGCATCGGCGAGCGCGAGCTCGCGTTCCACTTCGGGCGCGCCCTCGCCTCGCTGCGCGGCGGCGGCCTCCTGCGCTGGGTCATGCCGCGAGCGGAGCGGCTCGGCCTGCTCCTCGACGCGGCGGCCGCGCTGGGCGGCGCGAGACACGCCGGCAGCCCCGCGCTGACCGCGACCATCCGCTCGCTCGAGCGCGCCCTCACGCCGGTCCAGCGCGAGCAGCTGGCCGCGCTCGGCTGGCGTCTCGCTCGCCGCGCGGTCCCCGGCGTGATCGCGGCGCGCGCGTGGCTCGAGGCGCACGACCTCTCCCTCGCTCGCGCCGGTCTGGTCGCATGCGGCGACCTGTCGACCGCGCTCGCGGTGCTGGCCGCCGATCCCGCGTCGCCCGGGCGATCGCGGCCGTCGGTGCGCGAGCTCGAGATGGTCTGGTCGAGCTCGACGCCCGAGCTGCTGTCGGCTCGCGCGCACGTCGAGGCGTGGAGCGCGTCCGCCGGATCCGCCGCGACCGCGTAGACGAAGGCACGCGGCGCTCGCCGCGGTGCGTCCTCGTCTTGCGTCCGGAGGTATCAGCCTCGCTTATTCGTTCATCACAACAAGTAGTTTCACAAGCAGCCGCGAGGTGGGCTAGACAGCGCACACACCAACCAAGCCTGACGAGGACATCGACAAATGACGAGGAAGCTTCTCATCGCGCTCACTCTCCTGGCTGGAT
>DATFRY010000475.1:0-6734 GCA_035262925.1 Kofleriaceae bacterium
GCCGGATCGGGCTCGGGCGGGATGTGCTCCAGCTCGTGCTCGCGGGCGAGCAGGTCGTGCACCTGGGCCGGGCCCTCGGCGTCGGTGAACGTGCACACGCTGTAGACCAGCACGCCGCCCGGCCGCACGCGCGGCCACAGCGCGGCGAGCAGGGCGCGCTGGAGCGCCGCCAGCTCGGCCACCGCCGCCGGCGAGCTTCGCCACTTGAGCTCCGGGTGGCGGCGCAGCACACCGAGCCCGCTGCACGGCGCGTCGAGCAGGATCGCGTCGTAGGCGTCGGCCAGCTCCGCTCCGGGCGCCAGCAGATCGGTCGCGATCGGCCGGATGCTCGACAGGCCGAGTCGGCGTGCGGCGTCGGTCAGGAGGTCGAGCTTGCGCTCCGATCGATCGGCGGCATCGATGGCGGCGCGGTCGCCGGTGATCTGGGCCAGGTGGGTCGACTTCCCGCCCACGCCGGCGCAGGCGTCGAGGATGCGCTGGCCCGGCCGCGCGCCGACCATGCGAGAGACGATCTGCGCGCCGAGGTCCTGCACCGTCCACAGGCCGTCCTGAAACGAGCGGCTGGCGTCCGGGCTGCCCACGCCGGTCAGGCGAACCGCGTCGCGAGAGAGCGCGCTCTCCTCGGCGCCGGCACCGGCGCGCTCGGCGGCGAGCAGGCGGGCCAGCTGGTCGGGCTGGACGCGCGCGCGATCGATGCGGCCCCAGAGCGGCGCCGGCGCGGTCATGGCCTGGGCGCCCGCCTCCCACTCCTCCTCCGGCAGCGCGCCGGTCAGCTCCTCCACCAGCCAGTCCGGCATCGAGCATGCGGCGGCCAGGTGGGCGGGCAGGTCGGTGCGCTCGGGCAGCGGCGGCTCGCCGGCGGCGGCGAGCGCGCGCAGCACCCGGTTGGCGAAGCCGGCCATGCGCGCGCCGGCCACGCGCCGCACCGCGCTGACCGCGTCGTCGACCGCGGCGTAGGCCGGGACGCGGTCGAGCAGGATGATCTGATAGGCGGCAGCCTCCAGCGCGACCCGCACCGCCGGCGACAGCTTGCCGAGACCGCGCGGCGCGTGCGCGCTCAGGGCGCGGACGAGGCGAGTCCGGTGGCGGAGGACGCCGTAGGCGATCTCGGTGGCGAGCGCTCGGTCCTCGGGGCCGAGCTGGCTGCGGTCGAGCTCGCCGGCCAGCGCGAGGCTGGCGTACGCGGTCTCGCCCTCCACGCGCCGGAGCACGCGGCGGGCCACCTCGCGCGCGTTGCCTTCTCTCGCCATTCCCGCCCGCGCCCGGCGCCCTGCCCCTAGGGTCCGAGGATGGAGCCGACCGCCAGGCCGTGTCCGCGCGCGAGCGCGGCGGCGGCCATGCGGCGCCCGCCCGGCGCCTGCAGCTCGGCGATGGTGACCGCGCCGGTGCCGCACCCGACCGCGATGCCGTGCTCATCCACCGCGATGACCTGTCCGGGCCCTCCCTCACCGTCCGCGGCGCTTGCGCGGTAGAGCTTGAGCGGCTCGCCGTTGAACGTGGTCGCCGCGCCGGGCCACGGATCCGCGCCGCGCACCAGGTCGCGCACCTCGCGCGCGGTCAGGGTCCAGTCGACGTGGCCGTGCGACTTGCTGAGCAGCGGGGCGTAGGTGGCGAGCGCGCTGTCCTGCGGCGTCTCGACCGCGGTGCCGGCCTCGATCTCGGCCAGCGCCTCGACCAGCGCCTCGGCGCCGATCGAGGCCAGGCGCTCGGCCAGGCTGCCGGCCGTGTCGTCGTCGCGGATCGGCTCGCGCCGCGCGAGCAGCATCGGCCCGGTGTCCATGCCCTCGTCGAGCTTCATGATGGTGATGCCGGTCTCGCGCTCGCCGCGGATGACCGACCACTGGATGGGCGCGGCGCCGCGGTAGGCCGGCAGCAGCGAGGCGTGGACGTTGATGCAGCCCCGCGGGAAGGCGTCGAGCACCGCGCGCGGGAGGATCTTGCCGTAGGCCACCACCACGGCGAGGTCGGCCTCGGTGGCGCGCAGCGCGTCGGCCACGTCGGCCGAGCGCGCCGAGCGCGGCTGCAGGACCGGGACGCCCGCCTCCTCGGCCACGCGCTTGACCGGCGGCGCGGTGAGCCGATGACCGCGCCCGGCCGGCTTGTCCGGCTGGGTCATGACCAGCACCACGCGGTGGCGCGCCATCACCGCGCGCAGAGGCGGCACGGCGAACTCCGGCGAGCCCATGAAGACCAGGCGCAGCAAGGTGTCCGATTGTCGTCGACGGGCAGTCGTCAGTCGAGCAGATTGGCCTGGTAGGAGCGGCGCACGCGGTCGTCGCGCAGCACCTGATAGGCCTCGTCGATCAGGCGGTTGATCTCGCCGAGCTCGCCGGCCAGCTCTCGCTGCAGCTCGGCCGGAAACCCGGCCGAGCTGTAGTCGCGCCGCGCCGCCTCGTAGGCGCGCCGGATCTCGAAGCTGGTCGCGTCCCGCCTGACGCCGAGCAAGGTGAAGTAGTCGGCTTCATGAACCAGGGCGTGCTTGGCCAGCACTCTCTGGCGATCGATGGCGATGTCGGTCTCGCCCACCAGGGAGCGCGATCGGACCGGCGCGGGCTGCGCGGCGGACGGCCCGTGGTCGACCACCTCGGCCACGCCGAGCGCGATGAGGGCGAACGCGAGCTGCTGCGCGGCCAGGAGGTCGACCTGCGCCGCGTCGGCGACCTGCTGGATGGTGCGCTCACCGTCGAGCTTCTGGATGACCGCGCGCTCGGCCGGAGAGAGGTCGGCGACGGCGGCGATGGCCCCGAGCTGTCGCTGCGAGCGGACCGCCACCACCGCGGCCGGCGAGCGCAGGCGGAGCTCGAGCAGCTCGGACCCGTACTTGCGGCGCACGCCCTCCACGACCAGCGCGGCCGGGTGGCGGGTGAGGCGAATGCGCTCGCTGGTCGGCTCGGCCGCGCTGACGGTGAACTCGCCGGCGTCCCAGGCGAACAGCGAGTAGACGATGTCCTCGATGTGGTGGCGAACGGCCGGCAGGAGCTCGCGCGGCTTGAGGAAGCCGACCTCGACCAGGATCTCGCCCATGCGGCGGCCCGACTCCATGACCAGGTCGCGGGCGCGCTGCTGCTGCTCGCGCGTGATCTTGCCCTCGCGGTAGAGCAGGTCTCCCATGCGGTCGTGCGGCAGGTTCGAGGTCGCGAACACCGGGCGGCCCTCTTCGAAGTGGATCGACTTCTCGGCCGGCCCGCGGCGGAAGTGGACCCGGCCGGTGAAGCGCGACTGCAAGAGGCGGCCGAGCAGCGAGGCGACGTCGATCTCCGCCAGGTCGCCGCGCGACGGCGGCTCGCTGGTGATCGATCGCCGCCGGCCGGTGTCCTCGTTGTCCTCGGCCGAGGCGGGCGGCGGGGTCGGCTCGAGGCGGCTGAGCGGGTTGGTGTCGGCGAAGGTGTCGACGCTGCCGATCGCCTCGTAGGGCGCCACGCCGCCGACGCTGTCTGCCGACTCGAGACCGATCGAGGTGAGATCGATCTCGGAGTGCGCGTCGTGCGCGAGGCCGACGTCGAGCCGCGAGCGCTCGGCGCCGCGCCCGGGGAACAGGCGCTCGGCCATCATCGACATCTTGCGGCGCAGCTCGCGCGCCATCGGGCTCTTCGAACCTCCGCCCTCTCCCTGCGCCTCGGCGCCGAGGTCATCGCTGGTATCGCGGCGAGAGCGGCCCTGCTCGGCCGCGCCCGGCCCGTCGGGTGAATCGGCGCGGTCGTCGGCCGCATCGCCGGCAGCCGCGCTCGAGCCGCGGGCCTCGTCGTCGTCGTCCCAGCGCGACGCCGCCCGCGGCGATGTGCGGTCGAGATCGTGCGGGTCGGCGCCCGGCGGTCGCGTCCCGCTGCCCGCACGCGGCGGCATGCGTCCGCCGCTCGGCAGGATCAGGGTCGGCTCGCGCCAGGCCGGCGACGGCGGCGGCTCCTGCCAGCTCTCGGCCGCCGCCGCGGCGCCCGCATCGGCGGCGTCGGCCGCGGGGTCCGCGTCTCGCGCTCCTGCGGCGCTTCGCGGATCGCCCGCGCCTGACTTCTCGCCCGCGACCCGCGCGTCTGCGGCGCTTCGCGGATCGCCCGCGCGGGGCTTCTCGCCCGTGACCCGCGCATCGCCCGCGCCTGGCTTCTCGCCCGCGACCCGCGGATCGCCCGCGACCCGCGCATCGCGGGCGACCCGCGGATCGCCCGCGACCCGCGCATCGCCCGCGCCTCGCGCATCGCCCGCGCCTCGCGCCTCGCCCGCGATCCGCGCATCGCCCGCGCCCCGCGCCTCGCCTGTGTCGGACCGTGCCGCCGCCTGCGCGGCCGCCATCGAACCGCCCGGCTGATCGGCGACCACGTCCTCTACCCGGCCGTCGCCGTTGCGGTCGCCCGCACGGTCCGCGTCGCGATCGAGGTCGATGGACCACCCCGTCTCCAGCGCGTTCATGGCATCGACCACGAAGCGAGAGATCGCCTCCTCCATGGCGCGCTCGAGCCCGGGCGAGCTGGCGCTGGCCCGTCGCCGGTCCGCCGCGGTGACCGGGCCGGGCCGCATGGGCGGCCCGGTGCCCGGGGTCGTGGCCGCTCGCATGATCGGCGGCCGCGGCGGAGGCAGCGGCGAGGGCGGCGGCTGCAGCGGTCTCGGCGTCGGCCAGCCCGCCTCGACCCCGCGACCGGCGACCGCCTCGCCCTCGTCCATCACCTCGCTCGCGCACGAGCGCACCGCGAACGCCAGCGCCTTGGCCGACAGCGGCCTGCCGACGAAGCGATCGACATCGAAGTCGGCCGCGTCGAGCGCGTTGCGGATCGGGCCCGCCGCATCACCGACCAGGACGATGCCCAGCTTGCGCCCGCGCCGCGCGCGCATCGCGCTGGCGAGCGAGCGAGCATCGCCGTCCTCGAGCGACGCGCACAGCACGACCACCGCCGGCGTCGACTCCTCGCACAGCGCGAGCGTGTCGTCTCCGCCGGCGGCGACCGTCGGGGCCGAAAATCCAGCCCCGACGAGCGCGCTGGAGATCTCCTCCGCGTCGCCCGGCTTCGAGACCAGGAAAATCGAGGGTGTAGGTGTGGCGCTCATCCCCGCAAAGACGAGCCATTCTAGCATGTTGCCAATAGCCTCGCCGCCCCGACGTCGTCGCGATTCACAGCGCAGAAACCGGATCCACATCCACCGTCACCCTCACGCGCCCGGAGCTCGCCGACGGGCGATCGGCGGGCACCAGCTGGCGAAGAAAGCCGCGCAGCTCCCGCCGCTCGCGCGCCCGCAGCCACATGTGCCACCGCGTGCGCCCCTTGAGCCGGACGAGCGGCGCCTCGCACGGCCCCAGCACCGCCACGCCGCTGCCGTCGCCCGATCCAAGCTGGCGCGCCCGCTCGGCGAGCCGCCGCGCCTCGGCCGCGACCTCGTCGGCGTCCGACCCGTCCAGCCGGACCGCGGCCAGGTGGCCGAACGGCGGATAGTCCAGCTCGCGCCTCGCCTCCAGCTCGCTGCGGTAGAAGCGCAGGTAGTCGTGGCCCTGCGCCGCCGCCACCGCGATCGCGTCGGTGCGGTAGCTCTGGATGAGGACCCGGCCTGCCCGCTCGCCGCGGCCGGCTCGCCCCGCCACCTGCGTGAGCAGCTGGAAGGTCCGCTCCGACGCGCGGAAGTCCGGCAGCGAGAGCCCGGTGTCGGCCATGAGGACGCCGACCAGGGTCACGCCGGGGAAGTCATGGCCCTTGGCCACCATCTGCGTGCCGACCAGGACATCGAGCTCGCCGCGCGCCATCCGCCCGAGCACCCGGTCGATCGCGCTGCCCGCCGCCGCGTCGCGATCGAGCCGCGCGATCCGGGCGCGCGGAAACCGCGCGGCCAGCCCGGCCGCCACCCGCTCCGTGCCGAGCCCACGCCGCGCGATCGAGCCGTTCGCCGCGCACGACGGACATCGCGTCGCGACCCGCTCGGTGTGTCCGCAGTAGTGACACAGCAGCCGATCCCGCGCGCGGTGATAGGTGAGCGACACCGAGCACGACGGGCAGCGAAAGGCGTGCCCGCAGCGCACGCACAGCACGAAGGTGTGAAACCCGCGCCGGTTGAGGAACAGGATCACCTGCTCGCCGCGGGCCAGCGTCTCACCCACCGCGTCGGCCAGCGGCGCGGTGAGAAGCGCGTCCGGATCCGCCTTGTGTACGCGCAGGTCGATCAGATCGACGGCGGGCAGCGGACGCGCGGTCGGCCGCTCGGCCAGCTCGAGCAGGGTCAGCCGTCCGCTCTCAGCCCCGTGATACGACTCGAGCGACGGCGTGGCCGAGCCGAGCAGGCACAGGGCGCGCGCACGCTGGGCCCGCACCTGCGCCACGTCGCGGGCGTGATAGCGGACCCCCTCCTCCTGCTTGAACGAGCTGTCGTGCTCCTCGTCGACCACGACCACGCCGAGCCGCTCGAGCGGCGCGAACACCGCCGACCGCGCCCCGAGCGCGATCTGCGCTCTCCCCTCGCGCAGCCGGCTCCACTCGTCGAAGCGCTCGCGGTCGCTGAGCCCGCTGTGCAGCACCGCGACCCGATCGCCGAAGCGCGCGCGGAACCGCGCCGCCAGCTGCGGCGTCAGCGAGATCTCCGGGACGAGCACGAGCGCGCTCCGCCCCGCGGCCAGCGCCTCGGCGATGACGTGCAGGTACACCTCGGTCTTGCCGCTGCCGGTGATGCCGTGCAGGAGGTACCCGCGAAACTCGCCCGCCGCCAGCCCCTCGCCCAGCGCCGCCAGCGCGCGGGCCTGTCCCGCCGTCGGCACCGGCGCCGCC
>DATFRY010000476.1:0-27599 GCA_035262925.1 Kofleriaceae bacterium
AGACGCGCGGGGTCGCGCTCGAGGTCGACACCGCGCTGGTCTCGCTCGGCACCGCGCGCGACACCGTCACCGTCGCCGGTGCGGCGGTGGTCGCGGCGCGCAAGAATGTAGAGGAGGCGCGCACCCTGTACCGTCAGGGCCTGGCGCGCGCGCTCGACGTGGCCGACGCCACCGCCCGGCTGTTCGACGCCGAGGTGGCGCTGGCGCAGGAGCGCTATGGACTCGGCCTGGCGCTGCTCAACCTGCGCTCGGCCCTCGGGCTCGGACCGCTCGACGGTGGCCGGCCGACGGAGGCCCGATAGTGTCGATCGTGTCGATGATGTCGCTCGTTCGAGGCGCAGGCCGCCGCGCGCTGGTCGCGCTCGCCTCGCCGGTCATGCTCGCGCCCTGGCTCGCCGTCCCGCTCGCGCTCGCGCTCGCCGTGGCCGCGTGCACGGGCGACAGCAGCGAGGCCGGCGGACCGCCGCCCGGCAAGGGCGGGCCCGGGGGCGCGCGAGGCGGCCGCGGCGGCGCGGGAGGTCGGGGCGGCGCCTCGCGCGCCTTCCCGGTCGACGTGCAGCCGATCGGGACCCGCGACGTCACCTACATCGTCTCGGCGGTCGGCACCGTCGAGGCGTTCGAGGAGATCCAGGTGACCGCGCGCGTGACCGGCGTGGTCGAGAAGGTCGATTTCGCGGAGGGACAGACGGTGGCCGCGGGCAAGCCGCTCATCGAGATCGAGCCGCGCCGCTTCGAGCTCGCGGTCGGTGCGGCGCGCGCGACCCTGGCCAAGGCGCGCGCCGCGCTGGCCGAGGCCGAGGCCGGGCTCGACCGGCGCGAGACGGCCACGAAGAACAACCCGGGGCTGGTGCCGGGCGAGGAGATCGAGACCTGGCGTACCCGGGTCGCGACCGCCCGGGCCGAGGTCGACGCGTCCAGGGTCGCGCTCGATCGGGCCGCGCTCGACCGCCGCGACGCGTTCGTGCGCGCGCCGTCGGCCGGCATCTTGCAGTCGCGCACGGTGCGGACCGGGCAGTACGTGCAGCCCGGCACCGTCCTCGCCACGCTGATCCAGCGGGACCCGCTGCTCCTCCGCTTCGACGTGCCGGAGCGCGAGGCGACCGGGCTCAAGCCCGGCATGGCGGTCGAGTTCGGCGGCGAGGCCGGCCAGGAGCCCTATCGCGCGGTCATCAAGCTGGTCACGACCGCGGCCGATCCGAACACGCGCATGGTCAAGGTGACCGCCGAGGTGAACGACGAGCGCAAGGACACCCTGCGCGCCGGCTCGTTCGCGCGCGTCGCGGTGCGGACCGGCACCTCGAGCGGCGCGGTGGTCATCCCGCAGGCGGCGGTGCGCGCGAGCGAGAAGGGCTTCCTCGCCTACGTCGTGGCCGACGGGGTGGCGGTCGAGCGCGTGGTGGAGATCGGCCAGCACACGGCAGACGGCATGCTGGAGGTGAAGCGCGGCCTCACCGTCGGCGAGCAGCTGGTCGTGCGCGGCGCCGAGGCGCTGCGCCAGGGCGCGCCGGTCGTCGTCGCCAACCACGGCGCGGGCGGGGCGCCGCCCGCCGGCAAACCGGAGGCGCAGGAGTCCCCGACCGGCGGGGCGCGCCGCAGCAAGTCGCCATGAAGCTCACCGACATCGCGATCAGACGGCCGGTCCTCGCCTGGATGATGATGGCGGCGACCGTCATCTTCGGCCTCGTCGGGCTGAGCCGCATGGGCGTCAGCCAGTACCCCGACGTCGACTACCCGACGGTGAGCGTGTCGATCAACTACGAGGGCGCCGCGCCCGAGGTGGTCGAGAACGACGTCATCGAGTTCGTCGAGGAGGCGTGCGCCCAGGTCGAGGGGGTCAAGTCCATCACCTCCACGGCGCGCCAGGGCGAGGCCCGGGTGACGGTCGAGTTCGACATCTCGCGCGACATCGATCAGGCGGTTCAGGACGTGCAGACCCGCGTGGGTCAGATCCGCCAGCTGCCGGAGAACATCGAGCCGCCCATCGTCTCCAAGTCGAACCCCGAGGACCAGCCCATCATGTGGGTCGGCCTGTCGGGTCCCTATCCGCAGGCGCTCCTGTCCGACACCGCGCGCTACCGGGTCAAGGACCGGCTGCAGTCGGTGCCCGGCGTGGGCGAGATCCAGCTGGGCGGCTACCTGGAGCGCAACGTCCGCATCTGGATCGACGCCGACAAGCTGGCCGCCTACCAGCTCACCGTGTCGGACGTGATCCGCGCGCTGCAGAGCGAGCACATCGAGCTGCCGGCGGGACTCCTGGAGAGCGGCTCGCGCGAGGTCGGCGTGCGCGTGCTGGGCGAGGCGCTCGACCTCGACACGCTCAGGAACATCATCGTCAAGAACGTGGCCGGCGCGCCGGTCCGCCTGTCCGACGTGTCGCTGGTCGAGGACGGCTTCGAGGACGTGCGCCGGCGCTCGACCGTCAACGGGGTCCCGGTGCAGGGCCTGGGCGTGCGCAAGCAGCGCGGCGCCAACGCGGTGGCGGTGGCCGCGGGGGTCAAGCAGGTCATCGACGACGTGAAGAAGACCCTGCCCGAGGGGATGGACCTCCAGATCATCTTCGACTCGACGACCTACATCGAGGACTCGGTGCACGAGGTCCAGTTCGAGCTGGTCCTCGCCGTCATCCTCACGTCGTTCGTCTGCTGGCTCCTGCTCGGGTCGCTGTCCAGCACGCTCAACGTGGTGCTGGCGATCCCCATGTCCCTCCTGGGGACGGTGGCGATCATCTACTTCCTGGGCTGGACGCTGAACATGTTCACGCTGCTGGCCCTGTCGCTGGCGGTCGGCATCGTGGTGGACGACGCCATCATGGTGATGGAGAACATCTTCCGCCACGGCGAGAGCGGGAAGGACCGGGTGCGCGCCGCGCGCGAGGGCACCCAGGAGATCGCGTTCGCCGCGATGGCGGCGACGGTCGCGGTCATCGCGATCTTCATCCCGGTGGTCTTCATGGAGGGGATCGTCGGGAAGTACTTCCTCCAGTTCGGCGTCACGCTGTCGCTCGCGGTCGCGCTGTCGTACCTCGAGGCCATCACGCTGGCGCCGGCGCGCTGCGCGCAGCTGCTCAGGACCTCGCGCGAGGGGCGCAGCTGGATCGGGCGCGTGGTCGACCGCGCGTTCGAGGCCCTGGCGCGGACCTATTCCCGGCTGCTCGGCCGCAACCTGCGCTGGCCGCTGGTCGCCCTGCTCGGCGCCGGCGTCCTCCTGTTCGCGTCGTTCAAGACGCTCGGCACGGTGCCGGGCGAGATGGTGCCCAGCCAGGACGTCAGCCGCATCCTCATCCGCCTGCAGACCGCGGCCGGCTCGTCGCTCGATCAGACCGAGCAGGTGACCAAGAAGGTCGACGAGTTCCTCAACTCGCGGCCCGAGGTGCAGCGGTCGATGTTCGTCATCGGCGGCGGCGGCGGCACGGTCGACTCGGTGATCGCGTTCGTGTCGCTGGTCCCCGCCGACCAGCGCTCGATGACGCAGCAGGAGCTGCAGAACCTCTACCGCCGCCAGCTCAACTCCTACCCCGGCGTGAAGGCGGTCGTGCAGGACCTGTCGCAGCAGGGCTTCTCGGCCAAGCGCGGCTTCCCGGTCGAGTTCAGCGTGCGCGGCAGCGACTGGGACAAGCTGGTCGAGTCGTCGAAGAACATCATGGAGAAGCTGGCGGCCAGCGGCGTGGTGGTGGACATCGACTCCGACTACAAGCTCGGCACGCCGGAGCTGCGGATCTCGCCCGACCGCGACCTCGCGGCCGACCTCCACGTGCCGATCGAGGAGATCGCGACCAGCCTGAACGCGATGGTGGGCGGGCTGCGCATCGGCAAGTACACATCGGGTGGGCGGCGGGTGGACGTGCGCGTGCGCCTCCTGGCCGCCCAGCGCCAGCGCCCCGAGGACGTTGCCCGTCTACAAGTGAGATCGACGACCGGGGCGCTGGTGCCGCTGTCGGCGCTGGTCAAGCAGGAGGAGCGCCCGTCGCTGCAGGCGATCACGCGGCTCGACCGCGAGCGCGCGATCACGATCTTCGCCAACGTGGCGCCCGGCCACTCGCAGGAGGAGGCGATCCAGGTGGTGGAGAAGATGGGCGAGGACATGCCGCCCGACGTCTTCATCAAGCTGGGCGGGCAGAGCGTGGCGTTCCAGGAGTCGTTCTCCTCGCTCTGGTTCGCGCTCTTCCTCGGCATCTGCATCGCGTACATGGTGCTGGCCTCGCAGTTCAACTCCTTCCTCCACCCGATCACGGTGCTCACCATCCTGCCGCTGTCGGTGGCCGGCGCCATCTTCGCCATCAAGTTCGGCGGCAAGACGCTCAACATCTTCAGCGCCATCGGCCTGCTGCTCCTGATGGGCATCGTGAAGAAGAACTCGATCATCCTGGTCGACTACGCCAACCAGATGCGGCAGCAGGGGCTGTCGGCGCGCGACGCCATGCTGCGGGCCGGCCCGGTGCGGCTGCGACCGATCCTCATGACCTCGATCGCGACCGGCATGGCCGCGGTGCCGGCGGCGCTGTCGCTCGGCCCGGGCGGCGAGGTGCGCGCGCCGATGGCGATCGCGGTCATCGGCGGCCTCATCGTGGCCACGCTGATGTCGCTGTTCGTGGTGCCGTCATTCTATGTGTGCGCCGACTGGCTCTTGATCCACGGGCGGCGCTCGCTGCTGCGGCGGCGCGACAAGGGCAGCAGGCCGTCGTCGCGCGACGTGCCGTGAGACTTCGCCGCGTTCGACGCACCGACGGCGGACCTTGCCACACGTCGTGACCTCGCACGCTCGCGGGCGGCGGCGCACTCGGATAGGCTCCGGGCCATGTCTCGTCCCCATCTCACCCTGCGCGGCGCGTCGCCCGCCCTCGCGCTCGCGCTCCTGGTGTCGACCACCGGGTGCCCGAGCGCCAGCCACCGGATCACGCGCGGCGAGCTGATCGAGCTGGCCCAGAAGCCGCCCGAGGCCCGCGGCGAGCGAGTGCGCGTGGTGCAGAGCCTGGGCGGAGCCGACGAGCCGCCGTCGCCCGCGCCGCGCGTGCACGCCGGCGTCTCGGTCTACGTCGCGGCGCCCATCTGGGTCGACGGCACGCCGCGCCATCACGGCTACCACGGACCGTCGAGCGGCTATCACGGCGACGGCGGCGGCTCGGTGGTCAGGCGCAGCAACGTCGCGCGCGGCCAGAAGGAGGAGGCCAAGGCGTGGCTCATCGTGGCCGGCATCGTGGCCGGCGCGCTCGCCTTCACCGAGGGCGTGCGCTACGACGGCTGGGTCAAGCTGCACCCGATGCAGCCGCTCCACCTGTGGGGACCCTACGGCGACTACACGTGGATGCCGCTGGCCGAGCTGACCCCGGAGGTGGCCGAGTGGGCCGACCACGGCGCGGTCCGCTCCGACGAGGGACCGTGGCAGCCGCTCGGCCGCGCCCCGCTCGACCGGCGCGGCTTCAGCTACTCGTTCCTGCTCGGCGCCGGCCAGGTCCCGGTCGTGAACGCCGGCGTCGACGCCGGCTTCCTCGGCCGCTTCCAGATCGGGTTCTTCCCCAGCCAGATCATCGGCATCCAGGCCGACATCGCCTACAACTGGACCCAGGACGACACCGGCGCGGACATCTTCGACGGCCGCTACTCGCTGGAGCTCGACGCCCTGCCCTTCAGGGCCGGCGCGGTCCACGCCGGCGGCTACGGCCAGATCGGCCTCTCCTCGCTGTCCGACGACGGCGTCAGCTTCGACGACGTCGATGCCCTGTTCGGCGGCGGCGGGCTGCTGCAGCTCGAGCTCACCACGCGCCTGGCGCTCACCGTGCGGGCCGGCGTGGTGGCGGCGCACGACGAGGGGCTGTTCGAGCTCACCGGCGGCGTATCGATCTACTGAGCGCGATATTGAGCCCGCCGTCGGGCGGGCTCGCTTTGCTACACTCCGCGGCAGCTGGGAGGGAACCATGGCTGACGCGCGAGGCGAGCGGTACGAGCTGTACTACTGGCCGACCATCCAGGGGCGCGGCGAGTTCGTGCGGCTCGCGTTCGAGGAGGCCGGCGTCCCCTACGTCGACGTCGGCCGCATGCCCGAGGACCAGGGCGGCGGCGAGGACGCGGTCATGCGCGCGCTGGAGGAGAAGATGCGCGGCCCGCGGCCCTTCGCGCTGCCCGCGCTGGTGGTGGGCGAATTCGTGCTGTCGCAGACCGCGGCCATCCTCCACTGGCTGGCGCCGCGCATCGGCCTCGCCCCCGACGACGAGGACGGCCGCGCGTGGGCGCTGGAGCTGCAGCTCACCATCGCCGACGCGGTCACCGAGGTGCACGACAGCCACCATCCGATCGCGTCGGGCCTCTACTACGAGGACCAGCGGCCCGAGGCGCGCCGGCGCTCCCAGGACGTGCTCAAGCGGCGGCTGCCCAAGTTCCTCGCTCATTTCGAGTCGGCGCTGCGCGAGAACCCGGCAGGCAGCGACCACCTGGTCGGCGATCGCCTCACCTACGTCGACCTGTCGCTGTTCCAGTTCCTGTCCGGCCTCGACTACGCGTTCCCGCGCGCGATGAAGCACCTCGCGAGTCGGGTCCCGCTGTCGGTGGCCGTGCAGAGGCGGGTCGCGGCGCGGCCGCGCATCGCCGCCTACCTGGCCTCGCCGCGGCGCATCCCCTTCAACCAGGACGGCATCTTCCGCCACTACCCGGAGCTGGACGAGGCGGCGCACTGAAGAGGGCGCCACTGACCGAAAGGTAGGCTGCCGGTCGACGGTGAGCTCGACCGCAGGGACGTCGATCGGCTCGCCGGTTTTGACACCTTCTCGACGGCGATGTTACGGTCCGGGCGACCGGTTTCGAGACCGACCGATTTCGAGATCGATGTACTCGGAGGTGTCAGATGGCCGATGCAGATGAGCTCGCTGGCTGGCATGGCGAGAACTGGTGCGTGGTCCCAGCTGCTTTCGGACCGCCCGACGAGGTCAACGAGCTTTGCATGCGCTGGCTCATCATCCCGGGGCCGCCGATGTCGTGCACGCTGGTGTATCAGTTCGCGGCCGGGACGCCGAACGCCGAGCGCTACGCGTATCACATGCACCCGCGCACCTGGTCGATCCACATCTGCATCGCGGGCAAGGGCAAGCACTACGCGGAGGGCAACGTGTCCGACATCTCGCCCGGCACCGTGTTCTACGAGGCCCCCGGCCTCCGGCACGCGACCGCGCCCGATCCCGGCCACTCGCTCCTGCAGTACTGCATCCAGTACCCGGCGGTCGGATACGAGAACGAGACGGTGCTGGCCCCCGAGGCCGGCACGCTCGATCGGTTCGGCGACGTCGAGGCGTTCCTGAAGGTGTTCGGCACCGGAGGGAAGCGGTACCAGAGCGCGGCGTCCGGCCTGTTCAAGAGCGCGCGCTGGACCAGGTACGTGACCGAGCGCCAGCGCGAGGTGGCGGCCGAGGCCGAGAGCGCGGGCGCGGGCGCGGGCAAGACCGACGGCAAGGAGGCCGACCAGGGCCGGATGAAGAAGTAGCCCGGCCCGCGGCGCGGCCCGGCGAGGCTCAGCCGCCGCGATCGCCGCGCGCGCGGAATCGCTCGATGCGGGCCAGATAGCTGGCCGGGAATCCGTGCTCGCGGGCGGGCGCGAGGATGCGATCGATGTAGTCGTCCGCGGCCGGGCGGGCCTCCATGCGCGGGCAGATGTAGCACAGCGCCGGGCGATAGCCGCCGTGCGCCACCTCGACCAGGACCGCCTGCGGCAGGTAGATCTCGCCGAGCACGTCGCGCGCGTGGGCGTAAAGCACGTCGAGCTCGGCGTTGCTGGCGCTGGCGAGGATGCCCCACACCGAGGTCCCGGGCGAGGCTATCAGGTTCGCCCGCGGCCGGATCTCGATGTCGAAGCCGGGCAGGATCGCGACCTCCCAGCTGCGCGGCGTGAGCCCGGCCTCGCTCAGCACCGCGCGGTTCATGTACGAGCCGTAGAAGTAGACGGCCGCGGCGGGCGCAAGGTCGTTCGCGTGGTCCATGTCGGAGGTGATACGCAGCGCGGGGCGCCGGGGCAAGCGCGCCGGGCGGCCGACCGCGCGAGGTCAGGCCTCGTCGAGGGCGCGGATGGCGGCGTCCGCCGCGGCGCGCGCCTCGTCGAGCTCGGCCTCGGCCCGGCGCAGCGCGTCGCGCAGCCTTTCGGCGGTGGCCTCGGCGCGCGCGACCTCGTCGCGCAGCCCCGCCACCTCGTGGGCGCGCGTGTCGGCCCGCTTCGCCGCCTGCGACGCGCTGCGCTCGAGCAGCTTGCGCTGCGCCGCCGCGCGCTGCTCGCGCTGCCTCTCGGCCGGGCTCGGCTCCTCCGCCGGCACCGCGGGCGAGGGCGCGGCGCGCGCGGGACGGGCCTTGTCCGCCCTGCGGGCCGGTTTCTCGGCCTCGGGCGCGCGCGGCGGCACCGTCACTCCGGCCAGCAGATCGAAGCCGGGCGGGTCGCGGTCCTGCACCAGCTGCCCGGGCAGGTCGGGCTCGAACGACCCGATCGCCGACAGCGCCTGGAGCGTCGTGGTCACGCGGCGCAGCATGGCCGGGCTGGCCGCGTGGCCGTCTCGCCGCAGGATATCGGCCGCGAGCTGGTGCAGCCGGGACAGCGCGGCGCGCTGATCGCGGCCCGCCTCCACCTCGCCGGCGCGCATGCGGCGGCCGGCGGCGAGGAGCGCCTCCACGTCGTCGCGCGCGCCGCGGTGGAGCTGGTTGACCACCCAGGCCGAGACGCTCGGCTTGCCCATCGCGGCCACGGCGCGCGACGCGTCGGCGGCGCCCTGGCGGGCGAGCTCGGTGGCCAGCCGCTTGCGCTCGGCGGTGAAGGCGGCGAGCGGCATGCCGTAGAGAGCCTCGCCGGCCTCCGCCGCCGGACCGGTGTTCTCGCTGCTGCGACGCCCGCCCATGACGCCAGGGTAGCCCGGAAACGATTGCGCGATCACGCGGCGCCGGGCCTGGCCGCCGGCGGGCCGCGATCCGGCGCGCCGCCGCGGCGAGGTGCGGGCTCGTCCGGGACGATGTACGTTCCCGGCGATGGCCGCCGATGCACCCGTGCCCTCCTGGTTCCTGATCGCGGTGCTGCAGAGCTCGTTTCCGCTCAGCGAGCCCCTCGCCATCCGCCTCTACCACGCGGCGGTCGAGCTGCACCGCAACCAGGGCAGCGTGGAGCGGCTGGCCGGCGACCTGGCGACCGGCGAGGTGCGCCGGCTGGGCGAGACGTTCGCGCTCGGCGCGATCACCGGCCCCGGCTTCGAGGCCGACCTGGCCACCCCTGGCGGCACCGGCCAGGTCCGCTTCCTGCTCACGCGCCGCGCCCTCGAGATGGTGGAGAAGTCGTCGGCCGAGGCGAACTGAGGCGACCGGCCCGGAGTCGGGCAGAGCGGGCAGACCCGGATCGTGCCGGGCGGACCGGAGCGGACCGAGGGCGCGAGGCGGACCGAGGTGGCGCGGCTCAGTACCGGAGGGGCGCCGCCGGACCGAACGCCGCCGGCGGGATGGCGGCGCCGAAGCGGACGCGCTCGACGCGCACGGTGGTCTCGCCCAGGGCGTCGCGGATCGTGGTGAGGAACGGGACCAGCTGGCCGTCCACGCGCCGGTAGTCGGCGAAGCTGGACGACTCGCCGCCGGCCTCGCGCCGCACCACGCGCGCGGTCCGCGCCGAGACGCTGAGCCGCACCGGCTCGCCCCGGTCCGGGGTGAGCGCGAGGACGTAGCAGTCCTCGCCGTCGACCGGTGCGCGCGCAACGACCTGGATGTCGCGGTAGAGGCGGCGCAGGTCGAGGAGCCAGCGGAACGCGAAGTCGCGGCGCGCGCGGCGGAGCTCCTCGTCGCCGTAGGCGGCGTCCTGCCCGAACGTCGTCTCCTGCGCGCCGCGGGTCCCGTCGGCGAAGTTGCGCACGCGGGCGAAGCGGCGGCCGGCCGCGGTCCACACCTCGTCCTCGACGCGCATGGCGGGCGCGCGGGCCAGGATGGTCAGCTCCGCCCGCACGCCCTGGTGCTCGTAGGTCTTGACGGCGTGGATCTCGAGCGAGCGGTGGCGGCGCAGGGTGCGATCGCCGCCGGCCGCGCGGACCATGCGGGCGAGCAGCGCCCCGGCGGCGGGCAGGTCAGCCGCCGGCGCGGAGGGCGCGGCCCCCGCCGAGGGCCCGGCCGCCCGGGACCCCGCGGACGGAGGTGACGCCGGCGGGGTCGGCGCCGCGGGCGCGACCGGCGCCGCCTCGTCGAGGATGGCCGGCCACAGGATGGCGTCCCAGGTCCCGATGCCGACCAGCGGTCTCTGCGTGGTGTTGGCCAGCAGCGCGAAGCCGACGCCCCGATCCGGCATGAAGCTGACGACGGCGCTGATGCCGTCGGAGCCGCCGGTGTGGCCGATCACGCGGTGGCCGTTCCACGCGAACACGCCCCAGCCGAGCGCGTACTCCAGCGCGGGGCCGACGCGGATGTGCGGCCGCGTCACCTCGCCCACGCTCGCGGCGGACGCGATCCGCACGCCGTCCAGCTCGCCCTCGCCGAGCATGAGGCGCAGCCAGCGCGCCATGTCGCGCGCGGTCGACGCGATGCTGCCGGCCGGCCCCATCGTGTCGAGGCTGGCGGGCGGATCGATCGGGCGCAGGCCGGCCCCGTCGACGAACTGATAGCCGAGCGTGCGGCGCGGCGACTCCACCCACTCTCGCAGCGTGGTGGTCGTCGAGGTCATGCCCGCCGGGCGCAGGATGTCGGCCTCGACCACCTTCTCCCAGGTCGAGTGGTTGGCCCGCCCCAGGATCTCGCCGACCGCGGTGAACATCGCGTTCGAGTAGCGAAACTCGCTGCGCAGCGCCACCTCCGGCCGGGCCGAGGTCGCGGCCCGCACGTACTCCTCGCGAGTGAGCACCCCCGGCACGGCCGCCAGGTCGGCCTTGCTCGCCAGGCCGGTGCGGTGCGAGAGCATGTCGCGGATCGTCACCGACGCATCCGAGTCGGCATCGGCCATCCTGAAGGTCGGCAAGAAGCGCCGCGGACGATCGTCGATGGACAGCACGTGGCGCTCCTGGCTGATGAGCGCCGCCAGGGCGGTGAACGACTTGGTGCAGGAACCGATCGAGAAGGTCGTGTCGACCGTGGCCGGCAGGTCGTGCGCCGCGTCGCGCAGCCCCGCGGCCTCGAGGAAGACGACCCGGTCGCGCTCGACCACGGCCAGGGCCAGGCCGGCGATGTGGCGCGCCCGGCGCTCCTTCTCGAGCGCGGCGCGGATGCGCGCGGTGCGCCGGGCGAGCGGATCGCCGGCCGCGGGCCGCGCCGCGCCGGCCTCCCTCTCCGCGACCGGGGCGGCGCCGCTGCGGGTCGGCCGGCTCCGGTGACCGCCGCAGCAGAGCGCGGCCGCAGCCGCTGCAACCACCATGACTCCGCGCATCGCTGCCCTCCCGGCCGGGTTCGCCCGCGTCGTTGAAATATCATAGTCAAGATTCAACAATGCGCAACGCCCCGGCGAGGCGCTTGCGCCGGCGCCGCGCGCGCGGCATCATCTCCGCATGTCGCGCGCGGCTCGTCGATTTACCGGCCCCCGGACCCAGCTCGGGTTCGGCGCGGCCGCCTGACGATCCACCGATCCATCGATCGACCGATCGACTGATTCAGGGCAGCGCAGCCGGACCCGGGGTCGGCCCGGGGGACCACGTCTCGTCCGTCCGTCCCCTCACCCACTCCACGCCCGAGGTCTGCCATGAATTCCATCCCGCTGGCCATCCCGCTCCCGATCGACGCGGCGCAGCTCTGCGCCGCCCTCTCGCTCCGCGATCTCACCGACCCGGCCCAGGGCCCGCACGCCATGCAGGTCCTGCTCGACGAGATCGTCGGCGCCCTGGCCGCCGCCGGGCCCGAGGTCCGGGTCCACCGCGCGCTGCCGGTGGTCTCGGCGCGCGACAACTACGATCGCCTGTACTACCCGCAGGGCGGCGTGGCCCGCGAGGCGCGCTACACCCGCTGGCTGGGCCGGGACGTCCTCCTGCGCACGCAGACCTCGGCGATCGTCCCGCCGGTTCTCGACGCGCTGGCCGGCGACCCGACCTGGCGCGACGTGCTCCTGGTCTGCCCCGGCCTGGTCTACCGGCGCGACTGCATCGACCGACACCACGTCGGTGAGCCGCACCAGGTCGATCTCTGGCGCATCCGTCGCGGCCCGGCGCTGGCGGCCGCCGACCTCGCCGCCATGGTGGACGCGGTGGCGGCCGCCGCCCTGCCCGGCTGGCGCACGCGCGCGGTCGAGTCGGCGCACCCGTACACGACCGGCGGCCTGCAGATCGACGCCGGCGACGGCGCCGACTGGCTCGAGATCGGCGAATGCGGCCTGGCCTCCCCGCGCGTCCTGGCCGACGCCGGGCTGGGCGGCGCGACCTCGGGGCTGGCCATGGGGCTGGGGCTCGACCGCCTGCTCATGATGCGCAAGGGCATCCCGGACATCCGGCTCCTGCGCGCCGCCGATCCGCGCATCGCCGACCAGCTGCGCGATCTGGCCCGCTGGCGCCCGGTCTCGTCCATGCCGCCGGTGCGCCGCGACCTGTCGATCGCCGCCTCTGCCGACGAGGGGGCCGAGGACCTGGGCGACCGCGTGCGCGCCGCGCTGGGAGCCCGCGCCGGCTCGGTCGAGTCGGTCGAGGTCCTGTCCGACACGCCGTGCGAGTCGCTGCCGGAGGCGGCCCGCGCGCGCCTCGGCATCGGACCGGGCCAGCGCAACCTGCTCGTCCGCGTCGTGCTGCGCGACCTCGAGCGCACGCTGACCCACGCCGAGGCCGACGAGCTGCGCGATGCGATCTACGCCGCCCTGCACCGCGGCCGTGCCCACCAGTGGGCGCGACCTCGGCCCTCCGGCCCCGGGGCTCGCCACGATTGACGCGGCGACCCGGGGCCGACCGGGATCGGGATCAGCGCCGCGCGCCGATCTGCGACACCGACATGGACTGCGAGATGCGCGCGGGCGCGGGCCGCAGCTCGTCGCCCACCGGCAGGCGCTCGCTCCGCCGATCGCTCGAGCGCAGCGCCCGAGACGCGGCCGGCGCGAGTCGGAAGACCAGGAGGGCGGCCACCTCGCAGGCGGCGCCAAGCCAGCCGATCTCCAGGACGCGATCGTGCGCCACCGCCGCCGAGCCGAGCACCGCGCCCAGCGAGATGCCGATGTAGGTCGCCGACGCGTTGAGCGAGAGCGTCACCGACGCCAGCCGCGGTTCCATGCGCACGAGGCGCGTCTGCTGCGCCGACGGGAACGCCCAGCCAAAGACCCCCCAGGCGAACAGGAGGACCACGAGGGCGGGCAGGACCGCGCCCGGCGGGAGGAGGTGCGGCGCCAGCGAGAGCAGCCCGAAGGAGGCGACCAGCCCGAGCAGGATGACGGTCAAGAGCGTCCTGAGATCGAACCGGTCCGACGCCATCCCACCCACCAGGTTGCCGACCGCGCCGCCGACCCCGGAGACGAAGAGCAGCGGGGCGAGCGCCGCACCGGTCACGCCCGCCGCCTGGCCCAGGAACGGCGCCAGATAGGTATAGACGGTGAACGCGCCGGTGAGGGCGAGGACCGTCAGCGCGAGCGCGGTCAGGACGTCGGGCCGCCGCGCCACGGCGAGCCGCTCGCGCAGGCCCGTCGTGGGCCCGACGCCGATCGACTCGACCAGGCGCCACACCCCGGCCAGCGCGATGAGCGCCATCCCGGCCACGCCGGCGAACGTGATGCGCCAGCCGAACCGATCGCCGGCGACGATGCCGAGCGGGACGCCGACCACCACCGCGGTGGTCATGCCGGTGTAGATGATGGACAGCGCGCGCCCGCGCCGCTCCGGCGGGGCGATGGCGGCCGCGTAGGCGCTGGCGGCCGGCATGAAGGTCCCGGCGGCCAGCGCGAGGACGACGCGGGCCGCGAGCAGGGCGCCGTAGCTGGTGGACAGCGCCGCGAAGGCGTTGCCGAGCGCGAACATCGCCATCGACGACATGAGCAGCCGCCGGCGGTCGCGGCCGCCGGTGACCACCGCCAGGATCGGCGAGCCGAGCGCGTAGGTCAGCGCGAAGACGGTGACCAGCTGCCCGGCTGCCGGGATCGACACGTGCAGATCGCCGGCGATGTCGGGGAGGAGCCCGGCCACCATGAAACCCTCGGTGCCGATGGCGAAGGCGCCGAGCGCGAGGCATAGGAGCGAGAGCATCATCGGTTTGCGCCTTTTGTTGAGTTCAAGAGACGTTGAACTCTTGTAGGGCGGGGGAGCGGCGCGTCAAGAGTTCAATGACCCTTGTACTGCCCGGGTGCCGCTGCTACTGTGCTTGACAGGTCATGGCGCGATCCCTCCACCATCCGTCGCGGGAGCAGCTGGCCCTGTCGTCGATCCTGGAGGCGCTGAGCGACCCGGTCCGGCTCGAGATCGTGCTGCGCCTGGCCGACCGCGGCGAGGACCGCTGCTCCGCCTTCCTGGCGCTGGCCTCCAAGGCCAACCTGTCGTACCACTTCGGCCGCATGCGCGAGGCCGGCGTCATTCGCGTGCGGCTCGACGGACCGTCGCGCTACATGTCGCTGCGCCAGGACGATCTCGAGGCCCGCTTCCCCGGCCTCCTCGCGGCCGTGCTGTCCGGCGCGCGGCGCGAGGGACGCGCGCGCCGGCGCCGCTCGGGCGAGGACGGCGCGCGGCGGCGAGGCGCGGCGGCCGCCCGGTGATCCGAGCGCGCGCATGAGCGAACCCACGCTCTACGGAGCCGCGTACAGCGTCTATGTCCGCGCCGCCCGCCTCACCCTGGTGGAGAAGGGCGTCGCCCATCGCCTGGTCGAGGTCGACATCTTCGCCGACGGCGGGCCTCCCGAGGGCTACTCGCGGCGCCAGCCGTTTCTCCGCATCCCCGCCTTCGAGCACGACGGCTTCTGCCTGTACGAGACCGGCGCCATCACCCGCTACGTCGACGAGGCGTTCGACGGGCCGCCGCTCATGCCGCCGTCGGTGCGGGCGCGCGCGCGCGTGCACCAGATCCTCAGCATCATCGACAGCCACGTCTACCGGCCGCTGGTGCGGCAGATCTACGTGGAGCGCTGCCTGCGGCCGACCGAAGGGCGCGCGACCGACGAGGCGAAGATCGCCGCCGCGCTGCCGCTGGCGCGCACCTCGCTCGGCGCGCTCGAGGAGCTCTTCGACGCGACCGGCCCGTTCGCGGTCGGCGCGCAGCTGTCGCTGGCCGACCTCCACCTCGCGCCCATGGCCGCCTGCTTCACGCTCGCCGGCGAGGCGGCCGCGCTCATGAGCTCCCACCCGCGCCTCGGCCGCTGGTGGAGCGCGATGGAGGACCGGCCGAGCATGGCGGCGACGGCAGCGCCGGCCGAGTAGCGCCTCGCCGGCGCCGTCAAGGACCGCGCCCCGGCGAGCGGTCCGGCATCGGCGCGACAAGGTGGGCAGGCGGCGAGTCCTGATCGTCGGCGTCGGGCGCCGGCAGGAGGCCCGCCACCTCCTCGAAGCAGCGGCCGCACGGCCAGCGCACGTCGACCGCGCTGTCCTCGGTGTGGAGCGGCGGCTCGATGACGACGCCGACCCCGCGGCCGCGGCCCCACGCGTCGAGCTCGTTCGGCACCCACGTGGCCGGGTTTCGCACGACCTTGTCTCCGACGGAGAACTTCATGGGCGAGGGTCCCCTGCTTGACGGCGCGACGACTACCGCTATAGTACTACCTCGGTAGTCGTAACGGAATCAATGCAGAAGGCCCGCCGCCGTCAATCGCGGCAGGGGCGCCCGCCGATGGCGTCGATCTCGTTCCAGCCGGGCACGCGCTGAGAGTCGATCGTGACGCGCACGCCGACCACCGGCTGCTCGGTGCAGGCGAAGTCGATGCGGCGGCGGAGCTCCGGCTGGGCCAGCGGTCCGGCCGGTGCGTCGTGCACGACGACGCGCGCGCCGTCGGCCAGGAGCAGCTCGACGCGCGACACCGCGCCCGGGCTGGAGGACTCGGCGATGTCGACTCCGTTCATGCGCCGAGGCGCGGCGAACGCGACCTCGAGGAACTCGGCGCCGGCGTCCGCTTCTGTCGACGCCCACGCGTTCGGGCTGTCGCCCCCGCCCGGCGGCGCGTCCGGCGGTCCGAGCACCTTGGCCGCCGACCAGCTGTCGGCGGTGTACTGGGTCGAGAAGCTGCGCACGCTCGCGGCCCACACCACGTCCGGCAGCGGCGCCGCCGGCTCCGCCGCCCGCAGCGCCAGCGCGGCCAGCCCCGCGCGGTACTCGCCCGCCGCGATCCGACCGTGCTGGAGGTCGGCGCACAGCATCGCGCGCTCCGCCACCCGGTCGCGCTCCGCCGCGCCCAGCGCGCGCAGCTCGATGCCGGCCGGCAGCGCGCATGCGTCGGGCACGGCACGTGCGCCGGCCGGCTCGCCCGCCTGTCCGCGCCCCATCGACCACCCAGCCAGGCCGGCGGCCAGGGTCAGCGCGGCGGCGCCGGCGAGGACCGCGGCGACCGCGCCGCGGTCGCGCCACTTGTCGTCGAGAGGAGGGAGGAGCCGGGCGGGTTCGGGCATGCGAGCCTCCAACGCTCGAGCCACCGCGGCGGTTTCCGCGCAGCCCTACTTCCAGCCCACCACGCGGCGCCACGTCGTCATGAGGTTGCGCGCCACGTGGCGGTCGGGCAGGTCGGCAGCGGGCCCACCTCGACCTGGATGCCGAGCCCGGCGAGGAGGAACCCCATGAGGTTGCCCCAGCTACCCTGCGCGCCGGCGGGCGCGCACCTCCATCGCACGTCGCCCGGTGCTACGCACCGCTCGGGGCGCTCGAGTTCTCGCGGCGCGTCTTCGCGCGCGGCGAGCCTGTGCCCTCCGCCTCGGTCGCCGCGCGCTCGCCGTCGCGCACCTGGGTCGAGGGCTCGTCGCCATCGGCGCGGGCGGGCCTGGCCGGCGGCGGGGCAGACGCCGCCGCGACCGCGTCTTCCTTGCTCGGCACGTCGCCGACCGCGAGCTCGCACTGGCCGAAAGTGACCTGCATGCGGCCGCTCGGCGGGGCCAGCCGCACCTCGAGCGAGCGCGCGCGGATGATGGTGTCGCTCTTGACCGTCCCGGCCAGGTGGACCGAGTCGGCGTCGAACTCACCGGCCAGCGAGCCCTCGGAGCGCAGCTCGCCCACCTTCACCTTGCCCGCAACGCTGCCGCCGGGGCTCACGTGCAGCGACGGGCCGATGATCTCACCCTCCACCGATCCCTTCACCATGACCGGGCACTTCGAGGACAGGGTCCCCTTGAACTCGGTGTCGTCCTCGATGAGCGTGGTCTTGGCCGCCTGTCCGCTCTGACCCGTCTGGCCGCCCTGGCCCGTCCTGCTCGCGTGATTCACGAAATGCCTCCTCGTTGATTCGCTCGAGAGTCGCGGATCTTGACCCGCAGGTTGCTGCCAGGCTCGAACGCGAAGTGGGTCGGCTCGCCCGACTGCTCCACCTCGCCGACCAGGCAGCCGCCCGCGCTGACGACGACCTGCAACGGTCCGACGATCCCGGGGCTCTCGCGCTCGTAGAACTTGCCGGCGATGATGACGATGCCGCGGCCGGTGATGCGGCAGTCGCTCAGAACGCCGGACGTACCGATGATGAGCTCGGTGGCCTCACCGAGCTCGATCGTGCACTGCTCGAACAGGCTCTCGACCTCGACCCGGCAGCCGGCGTCGAAGCGCAGGCTGGCGCCGCGCAGGATGTCACCGCGGCCGAAGTAGCGCGCGAGATCCGGCCGGCGGCCGTTGGTGGGCGCGCCGGCGGCGGCGTGGCCGGCGGCGGCCAGCGCGCCGTTGGACAGCTTGGCCCCGGTGAGGTTGGCGCCGGTCAGATCGGCGCCGGTCAGATCCGCGTCGCGCAGATCCGCCTCCTCGAGGTTGGCGCTGGTCAGGTCGGCGTTGACCAGGCGCGCGCCGGCCAGGCATGCGCCGCCCAGGTAGGCGTGACCGAGATCGGCGTGCATGAGGTTGGCGCCGGTGAGATCGGCCGCGCCCATGCTGGCCGACTCGAGCTGCGCGTTGGACAGCTGGGCGGTGGCCAGTCGCGCGCCGGTCAGGTTGGCGCCCTCGAGGGTGGCGCGCGCCAGGTTGGCCCCGCGCAGGTCGGCGCCCTCGAGCCGCGCGCCCTCGAGATCGGCGTTCTCGAGGTTGGACTCGCGCAGGTCGGCGGCGACCAGGTAGGCCTCGCGCAGGCTGGCGTTGCGCAGGTTGGCGGCGGCCAGCCGCGCACCCTGTAAATTTGCGCCCTCCAGATCGGCGCGCCGCAGCTCGGCCCGCTCGAGCACAGCATGCGAGAGATCGATCTCGCGCAGGTCGGCGCGCTCGAGGCGTTCGCCGCGCTGGACGCGGCGGAGGACTTCTTCGCGACTGAGTTCGGCCATGTTGTTTGCTCCACGCTCAGGCGGGGCCGGTGCGGGCCCGCGTGGCCGCACGGGCGGCCTGCAGGGTGCTCTCGATGAACTCCACCTTGCGACGGAAGTTGAGGCGGTCGAGCTCGACCAGGCGATCGACCTCGCCGAGGCGCGCGAGGCTCACGTGAATGGCGAGCAGCGTCGCGGCGCGCTCGCGGCGAAGCCTGCGCTTCTCCTCCTTGACGCCGGGCGCCCAGCTGCCGGCGGCGGAGTCGTACTCGCCGTTCTGCTGGCGCAGGCGGGCGACGAGGTCGGTGAGCGCGCGCAGCTCGGCGCGCGGATCGGCGGATGCGACGGCGCCCGACTGCTGGCGGTACTCGCGGAAGCGGGCCACCACGCGCGCGGCCAGGTCGCCGGCCAGGCCGGTCACCTGGGCCAGCTCCTCGGGCCTGGCCTCGGACAGCGCGGAGACCGAGACCAGGTTGGCGGCCACCAGCTTGTCGATCGCCACCTTCTCGATGCCGGGGATCTGGAGGAGGAGCGAGTGCACGATGATCGGCTCGCGCCGGTTGCGCTCGGCGTCGAGCTCGAGCACTCCGGGCAGGAGATCGATGAGCGGGAGGTACGCGGCCAGGAGGGCGGCCTGGTGCTCCTGGCTGATGGCGCCGCCCGAGCGATGCGCGGCGGTGAGCGCGCCGAGCAGGCGGTCGAGCGCCTCGCAGATGTCGTCGAGCTCGAGCTGCTCGGCCATGCCGCGGACCGATCGCACGGCCGGTTCGGACAGCGCGATCCACTCCGCCAGCGCGCTGCCGCAGCGCACCTCGATCATGAAGTCGCGCAGCTGGACCATGTGGTGGCCGGCGAGCTCGGTGAACAGAGCGCGCAGCTCGGCGCGGTCCTCGGCCGTGGTCACGCGGTCGACGTGGCGGGCCGGGCCGGGCTCGGCGGGCGGTGGCACGGACGCGGAGGGGGAGCGTGGTGATGGCATGGTCGCGGCGGCGGATGTGGAGGGCGCGGCGGCAGACGCCGAGGGCGCGGCAGACGCCGAGGGCGCGGCCGATGCAGGAGAGCGCGGCGAGTCGGTCCCGGCCGGCGCGGACGCCGGTGACGCGGCGGCGGACGCGGACGGCGTGGACGCAGGCGCGGACGGCGTGGACGCGGAGGCCGCGCCGACGGCAGCGGACGGCGCGGGCGCAGGCGGTGTGGACGCGGGCGCCGATGCTCCGGCCGCTGACGGCGCGGGCGCGGGCGCGGACGCGGACGGCGCGGGCGCGGGGGCCCGCGCGGCGCGCTTCTTCTCGTTCTTCTCCGACGCGCGCCCCGAAGCGGGAAGCACTGGCGGTCGCGGCGGCGGTGTCGGCGTCGACCGCGCCGGCGCGGACGGGCGCGCCCGGCCTCCTCGCTCCGGTGGCTGCGGCGATGCGGCCCCGGATGGGCGCGCGGACGCCGGCGTCGACGGGGTGGCCTGCGATCCCTGCTGCGGCGTTCCGGGCGAGTTCAGCAGCGCCGGGGCCGCCGGGGCTCCTCTCGACGGCTGCGAGGCGCTCGGCACCGGCGAGGCGCTCTGCCCGGGCGACGTGCTCGACAGCGGCGAGACGCTCGACGAGGACGGTGCGCTCGGCGAGGACGGTGCGCTCGCTCCAGCCGACGCGATCGATGCAGCCGATCCGCCCGGCGAGGCCGATGCGCTCGACGCGGCCGATGCGCTCGGCCAGGGCGAGACACCCGGCAGGGGCGAGACACCTGGCAGCGGCGAGACACCCGGCAACGGCGACGGGCTCGGCGAAGCCGACACGCTCGACGACGGCGACGAGCTCGATCCAGGCGACCCGGGCGACGCGCCCAGCGCAGCCGATGCGCCCGGCGAAGCTGATCCGCCCGGCACAGCCGACCCACTCGACGCCGCCGATACACCCGACGCCGCGGATGCGCTCGACGCAGACGACGTACCCGGCGCAGCAGACGCGACCGGCGCAGCAGACGCGACCGGCGCAGCGGACGCGACCAGCGCAGACGACGCGACCGTCGCTGCGAACGCAACCGGCGCATCCGATCCACCCGACGCCGGCGACGCACCCGGCGCAGCCGACGCGCCGGACGCCGGCGATGGGCCCGGCGCGAGCGATGGGCTCGACAGCATGGTCGCCGCCTCGGCGGACATGGCCGGTCCCGACGCCGCTGCGGCCGCCTCGAAGGCACCCGAGGCCTCGACGGCCGGCGGTATCCTGGAGAGCGGCGAACCCGGCGCAGACGCCGACGACGATGCGGCCTGCGACGGCATCGACGGCGAGCGCGTCGGCGGCGCCGCCGATGGAGACGCCGGCGATCGCGGCGACCCCGCCGCCGGCGACCCGGACGCACCCGACGGCCCACTCGACGACGCGCTCGCGCCCGACGTCGCGGGCTCGATCGTCACTCGCGCCATGCCGGTCAGCGTCCTGGTTCCACCCGGCCGCCGCTCCTGGCCGTTCCGGCGCGCGTCGCTCGCGGCCGAGGCGGGCGTCTTCGCGGCCCGCTCGTCGGGCGGCTGCGCGGTGCGATCGATCGGCCCCGGCTCCACCACGCCCGGCGGCAGCGCATACGATCGCGGCGAGCGACCGGTGCGGCGCGCCGGCGCGGCCGCCGGGTCGGGGTCCGGCTCTCTCGACAGCGCAGGCATCACGAGGGTGGTGTCGTGCAGGCTCCCGCTCGAGCGCGGAGTCGTGGTCCGCGCGCCGCGCGCGGCCGCGCCGCCCTTGATCTCGATCGCGCGGAGCGACGCGACCGGATCGTGCGGGTCGACGCGCCCGAACCGCTCGAACCGCTCGGTCGGGCGAGGAGACTCGGCCGGCTCCTCGCTCACGAGTCCGGCATGAACCGGTGCGAGCCCCGGATCGGTATCCGGCTCGTCCCCATCCTCGTCCTGCGCAGAGGCAGCCGCTCGCGCGGCCGCAGCCGCCGCAGCGCGCGCCCGAGCTCGCGCGCCCGCCGCCGCATCAGCCGCCTCACTCTCTGCTCCGTCCGCGTTCCCCTCCAGGGGCCCATCATCCGGATCTCGTGGACCTCGACGGAACATCCGCGTGAAGATGCTCATCGCCCCCCTTCGGCGTGCAGCGTCGGCAAGCGCACCGACCAGCGCATCAACTCTATCAGTCCATGCGTGGCGGCACGAGCGCTTCCTGAGAGGAGCCCTCATCCGACCGCAGGGCGCATGTGCGACGGAATCGATCGCCGCGCGCGCGCATGCGATCAATCTGCGCATTTCGCGACGAGCAGAGCGCGCACGTCACCTCGCAAGTACCTCGCGCCTCACCGAGCCAGCTCCGGCGAGCCGACTCATCGCCGGCTCACCGCGGCAGCTCACCGCGCCGGCTCGGGGCGAAACGCCGTCGACTCGCACATCGACGCCCGTGGCAGAACCGCCGCTCTCATCGCAATGCGCATGTGAATTTCACGCGCTTCAAGGTCTCGACCATTACGGAATTTCAATTCACCGGCACTTCCGGGCCCGAGCCGCACCGGAGTCGGGCACACTGCCCGGACCAACGCAACCCTCCCCACCGATACCCCATCGAGGAGTTTCCCATGATCCGATTGTCCCGCGCCGTGGCGCTCACCGCGGTGACCCTTGCCCTGCCCCTGGCGCCGACCGCCTGCAACAAGCAGGACAAGCCCGCCGAGGTGGACAAGAAGGCGGCCGACTCGACGTCGGCCGACAGCAAGCCCGGCGCGGCCCCGTCGGCAGCTACCGGAGCACCGAAGGCCGCGCAGGTCCCGCCGCCGCCGGCAGGCGGGCCGACGCCGCCGGGCATGCCGGCGGCCCCGGCCGCACCGGCCAAGAAGCCCGACTCGGTCAAGCCGGAGCACGTCAAGGCCGCCGACAACATCGTCGAGGCGACCAGCAAGTTCTCCGCCGCGCTCGAGGCGACCAAGGGCGACTGCAAGAAGGCGACCGCCGTCGTCAAGAACGAGAGCGGTCCGCTCAAGTCCGCCATGGCCGACACCCAGAAGCTGCAGAACGACCTCAAGGGCGATCAGCAGGCCATCATGTGGTTCCAGCAGACCTACGCGCCGAAGATGATGGGCTCGCTGCAGAAGATGGGGATGGTCGTGCAGCAGTGCAGCAAGGACAAGGAGTTCGCGGACGCGTTCCAGAACCTCGGGCTCGGTGGGCCGCCGCGGCGCCCGCCTCCGCCGGCGTCGCACGGCAGCATGTCGGCGCCCCCGGCCGCGCCGGCAGCGCCCGCCGCGCCAGACGCGCCGAAGTCCGACAGCAAGAAGTAGCGGGACGAGGGTCGGGCGGCGCGGCCTCAGGCCTCGCCGCCGCCCGGGCTCCGGCTCGAGATCAGCAGGTGGTGGATGGCCTGCCGGAGCAGCTCGGCCGCCTTGCGATAGATGCGGCCGTTCTCGCTGCCGGTCACCGAGTCGGACACCGCGTCCTGACCGTCCGCGGCGCTGCGCAGCTGATCGCGGAGGCCATCCAGCTTCTCGATCAGCGCGCGCGTGGCGTCGTCGACGGGCGGCGCTCCGCGAGACGGCTCCGGCACCGCGCGCTCGAAGCTGATGAGGCGGGCGGCGAGCGCCATCGCCTCGGCGGCGCCGCGCAGCGAGTCGGGGTCCGTGCCGCGCCGCGCACGCTTGAGCTCGGCGAGCGAGCGCAGGTTCGCGAGCATCGCGCGGGCCAGCTCGTCGTCGTAGCGGACCACGCGGTCGGCCAGCCCGCGCGCCACGTCGCGCGCGCTCGCGCCGATGGCCTCGGAGAAGCGGTCGATGCGCACCCGGCGCTCGGCCTCCGCCGCGCGCTCGCTCGCCTCGTGCTCCGCGATCGACGCGCGCACCTGCGCCTCGACCGGCGCCTCCAGCGCGGTGAGCTGTGCGAGGCCGTCGATCTCGACGCCGCTCACATCCTCGGGAGAGCGCATGCCGCGCTCGACGGTGTGCCGCCGCATGAGCTGGCGGCCCAGCACCACGAAGCTCATCCGGTGCAGCTCCTCCTGCACCGAGGTCGTGCTCTCGCCGAACAGGCGCTCGATCTTCCCGTCGCGATCGAGCTGGTAGTACTGCACCTTGCCGAAGGACGGGGCCTCCGCCAGCGTGCGCCCGTCGGGTAGCCGCCAGCGCCTCATCTCTCGCCCCGATGGCGGCCCGGGGCGCGATGCCCGGGGGCGTGGCCCGCAGGGTTCACCCCATGAGTGTATTGCGACGCGGCCGGGACCGCCACGCGCGCGGCCGGCGCGCTGCTCGACGTCGAGCGCTCCCGGCTCTACACCGCCGGGTCGTGCGAGGCCGGCAGCGACACCGTCAGCCTGGTGCCGTTCCCGAGGCTGCTCTCGATCGACATGCGGCCGCCGTGGGCCTCGATGATCGAGTGGCAGATGGCCAGGCCGAGGCCGGTGCCCTGCCCGACCGCCCGCGTGGTGTAGAAGGCCTCGAAGACGCGCTCGAGATCGCCGGCCGCGATGCCGCACCCGGTGTCGCTGACCTGGACGACGATGTCGCCGTCGCCGCCGCTCTGCGACGTCACGCGGATGGCGTTGGTGGCGGCGTCGCCGGGCGGGATGGACTGCACCGCGTTGAGCAGGATGTTGACCAGGACCTGCACGATGCGGTCCCGCTCACCCATGATGGGCGGCAGCTCCGCGGCCAGCTCGGTCGCCAGCGTGGCGCAGTGTCGGATCTCGTTGCCCACCAGGGCGAGGGCCGACTCGATCGCCTGGTTGACGGCGAACAGCCGCGACGGCTGGGGCTGCGACGGCGAGAAGACCTTGAGGCTGCGGACCAGGACGGCGATGCGCTGGACGCCGGCGGCGCTCTCCTCGAGCATCGCGCACAGCTCGGCCCGCTCGGCGGGGCCGAGCGGCGCGTCGCCGGCCAGCATGAGTCCGGCCTCCTCGATGTTGGTCAGGACGTAGGACAAAGGGTTGTTGATCTCGTGGCCCATGCACGCGGCCAGGCGGCCGAGCGCCTCGAGCTTCTGCGAGCGGTGCAGCCGCTGCTCGGTGGCCAGGCGCTGGCGCATCTCCGCGGCGAGATCGCTGCTGGCCCGGGCCAGCTCGTCGGTGCGCTCGCGCACCTGGTGGTCGAGATCCTCGAGCCGGCCCTCGCGCTCGAGCAGGAGGGCGCGCTTCTCGCTCAGCGCCTGCACCAGCTGGCGCACCTCGACCGGGTCGAACGGCTTCTTGAGGATGAGGTAGCTGTGCGCGGAGCCGAGCTTGCCGGCCATGTCGTCCCACGAGTAGTCCGAGTAGGCGGTGCACATGACGACCTGCACGCGCGGATCGATCCGCCACAGGCGCACCACGGTCTCGACGCCGTCGATGCCGGGCGGCATGCGCACGTCGACGAAGGCGACGTCGAAGCTGCGGCCGGCGGCGGCGTCGCGCTCCACCAGCGCCAGCGCGTCGGCGCCCTGCCCGGCGAACGACAGGGCCACGGCCGGCGACGGCTCCGCCGCGGAGACGAGCCCGCCGAAGACGGTCTCCTCGAGCTCGTCCAGGAAGTCGCCCGCCCCTCGCGCGGCGAGGATCTTGCGGAAGTCGTCGTGGATGGCGGGGCTGTCATCCACCACCAGGACCCGTGCGACCGGCTGCGCTGAGTTCGGCAGCATCCATGATGCGAATCGGATCAGGCGGCCTCGAGGTTGACCCCCCAAGACGCCGCCGCGCCCGACCCACACGAGCCGCGTGCGCCCGACATCGCCGCCGCTTCTACTCCACGCGGATGCCCGGCCGCGCCGCCGTGTCACCGGCGCTTCAACCAGCTCGCGACCTCGGCCGCGTGCCGCTCGCCCGGGGCGCCGAGGTCGGCGAAGCCGGCGCGCGCCGACTCGGCGAGCGAACGCGCGCGCACGCGGTCGCCGCCCGATCCCGCGAGGGCACGGGCGAGTGCGAAGCGCATGCGCGCCACGGCGGCGGGATCGGCCCGCGCCTCCTCCAGCCAGGCGACGCGCGGCTCGAGCCGGGCGACCGCGCCGGCGGCGTCGCCGAGCTCGACCAGACACTCACCCAGCCCGCCGGCGGCCGCGTTGGTCTCGAGCACCTCGTCCGCCCCGGCGATCGAGAGCACGTGCTCGTAGGCGGCGCGCGCCCCCCGGCAGCCCTTCTCGCCGCGCGCCACCTCGGCGGCGAGCAGCGCGACCGACGCGTCGTCGGGCTCGGCGACCCTGGCCGCCCGATCCAGGGTCGTCCTGGCGGCCGCCACGTCGTCGCGCGCGAGCGCCAGCCGGGCCGACGACGTGAGCGCCTCGGCCAGCCAGACGTCGCCGGCCGCCCCGCCCGCCCGCACCGCCCGCGCGATCAGCGCATCGGCCTGGTCGAGCGCGCCCAGCCGGACGAGCAGGGCGCCCAGCGCGCTGGCGCACGCGGCCACCGGCAGCGAATCGCCCGGAGCGGCGGCCTCGGCCGCGGCCAGCGCGTCGACCAGCGTCGCGCGCGCGTCGCGCCAGCGGCCCACGGTCGCCTCGGCCAGTCCGAGGTTGTAGGTCGCGATCCAGTCGGAGATGCCCGATCTGCGCTGGATGTCGAGCGCCCGGATCCACAGATCGATGGCGGCCGGCATGTCGCCGCGGTGGACCTCGAGGACGCCCATGTTGGTGAGCGCGGCGGCGACCCGGGGGTGCTCCGGTCCGCTCGCCGACACCTCCGCGGTCATCACCTCGTCGAGGAGCGCGCGGGCCTGGACGAACTCTCCGCGCGAGAGCTGGATGTTGGCCTGGGTCTGCAGCGAGTCGATGAGATTGACGCCGCCGGGCGGCGAGATCTGCCGCCAGATGCGGATCGCCTCGGTCTGCGCGGCCAGCGCCTCGTCGACCTTGCCCTGGTTGAGGAGGACGATGGCGAGGACGTGCAGCCAGATCGCGCGCGGCCGCGGCGGTCGACCGGCGCGCTCGAGGGCGAGCTCGATGTACCGCCTGCCCTTGAGCGCGTCGGCCGGCTTGCCGAGCCGGTCGCCGAGCACGTAGAAGCGATCGGCCAGCGCCTCGGCGATCAGCGCATCGTCCTGCGCCCGCGCCGCCTCGGTCGCCGCGCCATCGAGGGTGGCGACCGAAGCCTGGTAGTCGCCCTGCCGGTTCTCGCACTCGCCGCGCAGGACCAGCGCGCGGCCGCGCAGCGGCGACCATCCGGTGCGCTCACCCACCTCCGCGGCGCCGCGGGCCAGCGGCAGCGCGCGCTCGCACTCGCCGAGGGCGTGGAAGGCCCAGCCGCGGGCCAGATCATCCTCCGCCGCCGCGATGCGCGCGCGCGCCTGCGCATCGGACGGCCGCGGCACCGTCTCGCGCGGGTCGGCGCAGTCGGAGACGGCGTTGAGGCGGCCGATCGCGGTGCCGGCCCCGCGGATGGCGACCGGGTCGGCCTGCAGGAGCGCGCCGATCAGCGCCGACATCTCGACCAGCCTCCTGTCGAGGCAGCGCATGCGGCGGTCGAGCCGCTCGGACGAGCTCTGGCCGTCGCGCGCGTCGGTGCAGGCGCGCCGGCGCGCGGCCAGCCACTCGGCGCCGTAGGCGTCGAGGCCGCCGAGCGCGCGATGGGCCGAGTCGACCGTGTAGCCCGTCCCGGCGGAGGCGAACCGCGCGGTGAGCGCGCCCGCGCGCGCGCGGTTCCAGATCGCGGCCAGCGGCGCGTCGAGCCCGGTGCAGGTCACCTCGTCGCCGCCGCGCGGGAACAGGGTCAGCGCGATGGCGGGCGCGATGATCGCGGCCGCCGCGCCGGCCAGCCCGGCGATCCACCACCGCCGCGCGTGCAGCGGCGGCGACAGCGCGGCGATGAGCTCGTCCATGCTCGCGAACCGATCGGCCGGCCTTCGCGACAGGGCGCGCCGGATCGCGCCGCGGATGGACCGCGGCACCGCGCTGTCGGACGGCTCGGGCCGCATGGTGCCGCTCTGCGCGGCCGCGGCGATCTCCTCGTAGCTGTCGCCCGGCACCGGGCGGTCGCCGTGCAGCGCCTCGTACAGCGAGCAGGCGAGCGCCCACTGATCGGTGCGCGCGTCGACCGCCTCGCCGGCGTGCTGCTCGGGCGCCATGTAGGCCGGCGTCCCGACGACCGCGCCGGTCCGGGTCAAGCTCAGCTGGAGCGCGCCCGCGCTCTCACGAGGCCTGGCGGAGGCGCCGGCCGGCGCCGCGGCCGGCGGCCCCGGCTCGCGCTCGGGCTGATCGGCGGCGCGCACCAGGCCGAAGTCGGTGACCTGTACGACGCCGTCGCCGTCGATGAGCGCGTTGGACGGCTTGAAGTCGCGGTGCACCAGCCCGGCCCGGTGGGCGGCGGCCAGCCCGCGCGCCGCCTGCACGTAGGCATCGACGATCTCGCGCCAGCTGCGCGGCGCCGCGCGGCACCAGGCGGCCAGGTTGTCCCCA
>DATFRY010000477.1:0-15548 GCA_035262925.1 Kofleriaceae bacterium
GCGCTCGTGCCCGATCAGGCGCTGCCGCGGCTCGCCGAGGTGTCGGTCGATGGTCGCGTGCTGGCCTTCACCCTGCTGGTCTCGCTCCTGTGCGGCCTCGTCTTCGGCCTGGCCCCGGCCCTGAAGGCGACCGATCCTGACGTCCACGGCGCGCTCAAGGACGGCGGCCGCGGCGTGTCCGGCGGGCGCCACCGGGCCCAGGACGTCCTGGTCGTGGTCCAGGTGGCGATGGTGCTGGTGCTGCTGGTCGGCGCCGGCCTGATGATCAGGACCCTGACCCGCCTGTGGAGCGCGGATCCGGGCCTCGACCCCCGCGGCGTGACGACCTTCGGCGTCGCGCTGCCGACGTCGGTGCAGAAGGCCAGCCCGGCCGCGATCCGCGCGCAGCTCCGCCGGCTCGAGCAGCGCCTGAGGCGCATCCCGGGCGTCCAGGCGGTGTCGCTGTCGTGGGCGGGGTTGCCGATGGTGAACGAGGACGATCGCTCGTTCTGGGTCGATGGGCGGCCCCAGCCGGCCAGCTCGAGCGAGATGAAGATGGCGCTGTCCTACGTGGTCGAGCCCGACTACCTGCGCGCGATGGCCATCCCGCTGCGCGCCGGCCGGTTCTTCGGATCGCGGGACGGGGAGGGGGGCGCGCTGGTCGTCGTGGTCGACGAGGTGCTGGCCCGGCAGTACTTCGGCGCCGAGAACCCGGTCGGCAGGATGATCCACCTGAACGAGGTCGAGGGGGTCGCGACCATCGTGGGCGTGGTGGGCCACGTCAAGCAGTGGGGCCTGGTGGCCGACGACTCCGAGTCGCTGCGCGCGCAGATCTACGCCCCCCTCTGGCAGCTGCCGGACAGCCAGATGGCGCTGACATCGGGAGTCGACGTGGTGGTGCGCTCGCGCATCGGGCCGCCCGGCCTCGAGACCCTGCGCGCGGCCGTGCAGGAGATCGACCCGGAGTACGTCGTCTCCGGGGTCGTGACCATGGACGAGGCGATCGCCGCCTCGCTGGGCACGCACCGCTTCGCCATGTTCCTGCTCGCCGTCTTCGCCGGCGTGGCGCTGCTCCTGGCCACGGTCGGCATCTACGGCGTGGTGTCGTACGCGGTGGGCCAGCGGACGGCCGAGATCGGGATCCGCGTCGCGCTGGGCGCGCGGCGGGCCGACGTGCTGCGCATGATCCTGGGCCAGGGGATGAAGATGATCCTGGTCGGCGTCGCGCTCGGCCTCGCCGCCGCTCTGGCCCTGACCCGCCTCATGGCCCACCTGCTGTACGGCGTGAGCGCGACCGATCCGGTCACCTTCGCGGCGGTGGCGGCCGGGCTGTGCGGCGTCGCGCTGGCCGCCTGTTACCTGCCGGCCCGCCGCGCGGCACGCGTCGAGCCGATGACGGCGCTGCGCCACGAGTAGAGGTCGTCATGGTCGCGAGAGAGCGGCGCGCGTCAGCGCGGCGCCGCGTGCGCGTGGCCCGAGGCGGCCGCGACCGGCACGATCATCAGCGCGTGCGGCGTCTTCTCGTCGACCACGAACAGCGGCGAGGTCGGCTTGCCGTCCGATCCGAGATCGGCCGAGGTCAGGTTCGGCGCGTAGAACATGAGGTGGCCGGGAAACGGCGCGGCGATCCCCTTGACGTCGTCGATCGTGACCACGTTGTGCGGCGACATCATGTAGATGACGCCGGGGCGCGACGGCGCCCTGAGCGCCCCGCTGGCGAACGCCGCCTTCACGGCGTTGCGGATGTCGACCTCGGACCTGCCCTTCGCGCGCATCGAGGCGACGAGCTGGTACTTCGGAAGGAAGGTCTTCACGCCCTCCGCATCGAGGCACTGGGGCTCGGTCGCGTTCGGGATCCGGTGATCCACGAGGCAGACGAAGCCGTTCTGCGAATCCCGGGCCACGACGTAGCCGGTCCGGTCATGGACCCACACGCCGGCCTTCGCGGTGACCGTCGCGGGTCCGGCCTCGAGGGCGAGCGCGATCTCGCGGTCGCGATCGGACCTGGGCGGGCTGTCGGCGTGAGCGGTGGCGGTGGCTGCCAGGATGAGTGCGAAGCCGAGTCGGGTTGCCGTCATGGTACCTCCTACCGACACGACGACCGGGACCACCGAAAGGATGCGCTGCCTGGCGATCGATCGGCCGGGCCGGGTCGTTCGATCACCTGCCGGGCAGGCCGCCGATGTCCGGGTGGATGCGCCACACGAAGTAGGGACCGCTCTCGCGGATGTGCTCCTTCGACCGGAGCATCAGGTCCGGGATGTCCGAGTCGGCGATGTACAGCCATCCGCCCGGGCCGTAGGTCACCCCGTCCGACCAGCGGATGCGGCGCGTCGCGAGGAGCGTGGTCGATGCGCCGTCCGGCGCGATGCGCACCAGGCCGCCGTGCTCGACGTCGGTGACGATCGCGTTGCCGGCCGCGTCGATGCCCAGGCCGTCGCTGAGCGGCTTGCGCCCCACCGCCTCGACGCGCGCGGCGAGGTCGTCGGGCGAGAGCGCGGGGTCGCGGAGGTCGGCCGTCTTCACCCGGTAGAGCGTGTCGTGGCTCATCGCCGCGTAGTAGAGCCACCGGTCGTCCTCCGACAGCACCAGTCCGTCGATTCCGGTCTGCAGGGCGACCAGGCCGCCGAGGAAGGTCATCGGCCCGGCCGGCGTGCGGATGATCCAGGGCTGCGGGTAGACCGAGGCGTCGTCCTCGAGCCGCCGCACCGCCTCGCCGCGACCGACGTCGTAGACCACCACGGCCGGGTTGCGCCGCCAGAAGCTGGCGTCCGCGATGTAGACGGTGCCGCCGTCGCGCGAGACCTCGAGGTCCTGATAGAACGATCCGATCTGGGCGTCGGTGAAGTCGTGCCGGTGTGCCAGCTGGCCGGTCGCCAGGTCGAAGGCGACCAGCCGGGGCGGCGATGCGCCGTGGCCGCCGTGGCCGATGGCCCACAGGCGCCCGCGCCCGTCGACCGCGAGCCCGAGGACCTCGCCCAGCTCACCCTGGGCCTCGGCGCTGGGCCACGGCACGCCGCGCGCGCCCCGCCACTCGAGCAGGCGCGCACCCTCGGGCCGGCTCTCCGGGTGGATGGTGTAGAAGACGCGGCCGTCGGACGAGACGGCGACGTTGCCGATCGGCTCGTCGCTTCTGACCACCGGCTCGAGCGCGCGCTCCGACAGGATCGGCTTCCCGGTCACGTCGGGATATGCGTCACCGCCGCCGTAGCGCAGGCGCAGCCCGGCCGCGCACAGGACGGCGAGCGCGGCGATCCCGCCGGCGGCGCCGAGCCCGCGCCGCCGCCGCAGCAGGGCGGCCGGGATCGCGGCCGACGCGGCGACCAGCGCGGCCGCGAGCAGGAGCAGCCGGCCGGGGGGAGGGAGCAGCCAGCCGGCCAGCGCGGCGGACACGACGACGGCGGCGAGGACGGCGCCGCGGCGGGGGGGCATCGACATGGCCGGCACTATGACCGGATGACCCGAATCGGTCAACGGGTCAACCGGAGCAACCGGTCATCGAGGCGGCGAGTCGCCGGACCGGCGTAGTAGAGTCGCGGCGCGATGGCCCGCACCAGCCGCCCCGCCCGCAGGACCGAGGAGACCCGACGGGACCGGGTGGTCGCCGCGGCTCTCGATCTGTTCAGCCGCCACGGCGTCCGGCGCACGTCGATGAGCGACATCGCCGAGGCGGTCGGCATCGCCAAGGGATCGGTCTACCTCGAGTTCAGGGGCAAGCAGCAGCTCCTGCGGGCGGTCGCCGAGGTGGTCGCGCGCGAGATCGTCGACGCCGCGGGCGCGGCCGCGGCCCAGGACGGCCCGCTGGCGGCGCGCGTCTCGGCCATCCTGCTGGCCAAGTTCTGGCGCCTCTACGATCTGGTCCACTCGCGGCCGCACGCCGCCGAGCTGATCGGCGCCAGGGACCAGACCGCCGCCGACCTGTTCCGCCGCGCCGACGACCGCTTCGCCGACCTGGTCACCTCGACGCTGACCGCCGCGGCCCAGGCCGGCGACTGGCGCCCGCGCGAGTCGCTCACGCCGCGCGAGGTGGCCGCCGCACTCCTGCGCGCCGCCCACGGCACCTCGTACGGCAGCGCGCGGCTGTCCGCCGCCCAGTACCGCGACCGCGTGCAGCTCGCCGTCGAGCTCATCCTGGCCGGCGCCGAGCGCGCGCGCTGACGCGACGCCGCTGCATCGTCGGTCCCCGGCCGGTCGCGACCCAGGATCGCGCGGTGATCGCGCGGCGGTCGAGGCCGGACCGCGCTACCGGCGAAGCGCGGCCATGAGCAGCGATGTCATCACCCAGATCGCCGGGACCCACGCGCTCATGTCGCCCCTCGCCAGCGCGTAGACGAAGCACGCCTTCACGATGCCGGTCAGCAGCCGCTCGAGCAACTCGGGCCGCAGGCGCCAGAAGACGCTGTCGCGCGGCAGTCCCTCGACCAGCACGCTCAGGAGCACCTTGAGGATGGCGGCGTATTGCCACCAGGCGCCGGACGGCGCCGACACGCCGCCGAGGCCGAACCAGTTCATCGCCGTCGCGGCCAGAGCCTCGATGCGCGTCCCGGCCAGGGCGCGGACCACGAAGTGCACCGACGCGGAGGTCGCGGCCAGGGTGACGATGCTGGTGCCGAGGCGCCGGCCGGCGGCCATCGCGGTGGACATGTATCCCGAGAAGCTGGCCAGGACGTGGTTGGGTGGACTCTGGTCGAGGTCGTGCAGCGCGAGGACGGGTCCGGTCTCCGCGACCTCGGTGGTGGCGGTCTGGAACGGGCTCACGTCGTGACCCGGCCGCGCGATGTAGCGACCCTGGCTCGACAGCCGGGTCCCGGTCGGCGAGATCACGAGGTTACTGCGGGCCAGGATCTGCATGATGCTGTTGAGGCAGTTCCCCATCACGTCGGGGTTGAAGTGGCCCGGGAAGCTCAGGCCGTCCTTCGTGACGTACTCCTGGAGGAAGCCCTGATGCGTGAGCGGCCCGGCGGTGCCGGTCGGAGGGAGCACGTCCAGGACCTCTTCGATGTGGTAGAGCTGGCCGACGCCGAGCGGGAACTCCACCGCGATGAGGTCCGGGCTGCGGAACATGCGCTCCTCGTCGTAGTAGACGCCGGTGGTCCCGCGCCGGCCGCCGCTGACGGTGCCACCCCAGCCGCCCAGGAGGCGCGGCACCACGTCCCGCACCATCATGATCCGGTGCGGATCGAACCCGATGACGCGCACGATCTGGCCGCCGCGGCGCAGGTAGAGCGCCGTGTGGCCCCAGAGGTTGGCCACCTGCTCCGGGTTGGTCATGAACAGCTGGATGTATTCGACGATCTGATGCGGTCCCGGCTGGATGACGATGCCGATCGCGTCGACGTTCTGTGTGCGCTCCGGCGGCAGCCCGATCGTCGGGTCCCACACGCACACCTCGGGAAAGAGTCCTTGCAGGAATTCGCAGAGGATGCACACGAGAGACCTCCGGGCTGATGGCGGCGCGGGGCCGCTCACCTTCCCGGTATGCGCCCGGCCGCGTCTCTCTAGGACGGGACATTCCGTCCGGGGCTGGACGTCGGTGCGGGCCGTCCACGAACCTACCCGCGCGGTGTGAATGGCTGCCCGGGCGGTCCTCACCCTCCGAGGGATGTCTTCTGATCGGTGGCGAAGCGATGCTGCGGCCGGGGCGCCGGGAGAGGACAATCGGAGTGCCGGCCGCGTCTCCTCGACGAGGCCGGCGCGCGCGATCAAGGCCCCGTGGGCGGGCCGGAGGGCTGGTCATGAAGAGTTCGAGTTCGTTGCTCTGGATGTCGATTGCTCTGTTCGGTGCTGCTGGTTGCGGCGGCGGGAACGATCCGTATGGCGACCTCGAGGACGATCCGTTCCCGGATCTCGCCTCCGAGACCGACTTCGGCGACACGCAATCGGGCAGCGAGGGGGTCGCGGCGCAAGATACGCTGAGCTCGGCGCTGGCGCTCGATGCGGTGGTGGACGCGCCCGAGGAATCGCTCGGGGTGCTCACCGGTGCGTACAGCGGGGCGGCCGGGATGCTCGGCTCCGCCCTGGGAGACCAGGCCTTCCTGATGACCGAGCGACAGGCGCTGGTCGCGCGCGTCATCCAGAGAGCCGTGGCGGGCGACGGCTGGTACGCGGAGTTCCCCGACTGCGTCACCGTCGAGGAGACGGACACATCGGTCTCCGTCACGTTCGATTGCGAGGAGACCGAGAGCGACTTCACGGCCACGCTGGACGGAAGCATCGATCTCGAGACCGACGGCACCGCCACCACCTTCTCGGTCCGGGTGCACACGGCCGGCCACGGCACCCTGGAGGACGTCAGCCTGTCGATCGACGCGGCCTTCCTGGCCGACATGACCATCTCGCCCACCGCCGTGGACGGAGAGCTGATGTTCAATGCCGACGTGGAGGGGTCGTCGCAGGGAATGAGCGCGACCGCGTCGTACCTGGGCAAGGTCATCTATGGAGTCGAGCTCGACGGCCCCGGATGCGCCGTCGGCGGCGACATCAAGGTCGCCGTCGACCTCGACGTCCACAGCCCCAATGCGAACGTCAGCGTCGGCGGCGTCGGCCAGGCGCTCTTCGGGCCGGCCTGCAACCAGGTGACGGTCAGCGCGCGCTCGACCGGCGCCGAGTGAGCCGAGGACCGGAAGCCCGGTAATCGACGACGATTGCCGGGTTTCGCGGGTGGCGGAACGGGCCAGCGCCGCCTGTGCAGCCTCGAGGCGCTCCTTCGTTGCCCAGGTGATCGCCGACGACGCGAGCGGGCGGCGCATGGCGTCGCGAGCTGCGGCCAGCGAGCGCGGCACCCACGCGCACCGGATGCGCGGTATGGTCGGCCAGATCGCCTCGCCACCCCCACGGAGACCCAGATGATCAAGAAGCAGACGAAGACGCAGACGGAGACGAAGAGGCGCGAACAGCGGCCGGCGTCGCTGACCGAGCAGGAGCTCGAGCGCGTGCGCGGCGGCTACAACGACAATCCCGCGGGCTACTTCACCATCGCGCCGCCCCGCTCCGACGCCTGAGGCCGACGAACGAGGGCGACGACCGAGCCGACGAGCGACCCGACGAGCGAGGCCGCCCGTCAGCCCGCCGCGTTGAGCGGGCTCCGAAAATCAGAAACCCGGTAACCGTTGACGATTACCGGGTTTCCCGGGTGGAGATAAGGGGAGTCGAACCCCTGACCTCTTGAATGCCATTCAAGCGCTCTCCCAACTGAGCTATATCCCCGGGGTTGTTTCTGTGAAACGCGGAGTGGCTTCGTAGCAAGGTCGGGCGGCGATTGTCAAGGCGGGCCTGGGCCGCGGTGGCGGCGGCGGGCGAGGATGTTCAGGATCTTCCACCCGTCGGCGGTGCGGACCAGGTGCAGGTGATCGACGTACTGGTGGCAGCGGACGACGGCGCTGGCCAGGGTCTCGTCGATGTGGAGGACCTCGACATGGACCCGGCGATCGGGGCTGTCCTCGCTGCGGCCGCGCGCCTGGATGGTGAACTCGAGGAGCATCGGCGCGGTCATGGTGCGGACGTGGCCGTCGGCCTGGAGCGAGCGCTTGGCCAGGTCGGGGTGGAGCGCGCGCTCCATGCGGGCGGCGTCGGCGTCGAACCAGCCGGCCACATAGTCGAGCGCCACGGCGACGATGGCCTCGCGCTCGGCGGTCGATCCGTGGCCGTGCTCGTCCGCGCTCCGTCCCATCCGTCTCTGACGTACCGCGCGGGCGGGCGCAGTCAATCTCGCCGGTGCTACGCTGCCGCGCCATGTCCGCCACCGTCGAGGCCAACGGCCTCCGCTTCGAAGTTCTCGAGGAGGGGCGAGGTCCGCTCGTCCTCCTCCTGCACGGATTCCCCGACACGGCTCACACGTGGGACCGCACCCGCCCCGCGCTGGCCGCCGCCGGCTACCGCGCGGTGAGCCCGTTCATGCGCGGCTACGCGCCGACCGAGGTCCCGTCCGACGGCGACTACCGGATCGACACGCTCGCGCGCGACGTGGCCGGGCTCATCGAGGCGCTGGGCGAGGAGCGCGCGATCGTGGTCGGCCACGACTGGGGCGCGGCGGCCGCCTACGGCGCGGCCATCCTCTACCCCGAGCGGGTTCGCTTCCTCGTCACGGTCGCCATCCCGCACCCCGCCTCGCTGCGGCCGTCGCCGATCCTCCTGTGGAAGGCGCGCCACTTCCTGTCGCTGCGCCGGCGCGGGGCCGCCGAGCGCGTCCGCGCCGGCGACTTCGCCCACGTCGACGAGCTCCTGCACCGGTGGTCGCCGGCGTGGGACGTGCCGGCCGGCGAGTCGAGCGCGGTCAAGCGCGCGTTCGGCGAGCCCGGCTGCCTGGAGGCCGCGCTGGGCTACTACCGGGCGCTCGGCGCGCGCCTGCCGGCGTCGCAGCGCGGCCCTGTCCGCGCGCCCGCGCTGGCCTTCGCCGGGACCACCGACTTCGCGCTGCGGCCGCGCGCCTACGAGCGCGCGCGCCGCTTCTACCTCGACTCGTACGAGGTGGTGACCCTGCCCGGCGGTCACTTCCTCCACCGCGAGCACCCGGACCAGTTCAACGCCGAGCTCGTGGCGCGCCTGCCGCCGGCGCGCGCGGCGGCCGCCGTCAGTTGACCACCTGCACGTCGCACTGGTAGGCGGCGCCCAGCACCGACGGCGCGGTGTAGACGCGCAGCTGGCCGCTCGCCGGGCAGGTCAGGCCGAGCGCGCACGGGCAGGGGGTGCTGGCGCTGCTGTCGCTCGAGTCGAGGGCGCCGGCGAACGAGCAGCCGTCGGCCTGGTCGCCGTCGCACACCCGGATCATCGGATCGCCGGTGCAGGTGCCTCCGCCGCACGCGCGCGACGACGAGCAGCCGACGCTGGCCCGCGAGCCGGGCACGCACGAGAAGGTGCCGGCCTCCTCCCACCCGCACTCGCGGTGGGTGCCGCTGGTCGAGTGCGCGTCGGCGCCGTCGGGGCAGGCCTCGAGCGGCGTGGCCAGCTCCGGCGCGCCGAGGTCGACCGGGATGGAGGCCAGGTTGTTGGCGAAGTCCCGCTCGGCCACCGTGCGGTCGGCGTTGAGCTCGATCTCGAGCGTGTAGGCGCCGTCCGGCACGTCGGTGATGTCGATGAACTGGCAGGGCAGGGCGGCGTGGTAGACGTCCGACCAGCCGCGCTGGATGCCCTGCGAGTTGCAGCGGTACTTCGGCGCCGCCGGCACGCCGGGATCGTCGACGTAGCGCGAGGTGTCGAGCAGGCAGAAGGCCTGCTTGCGCCCGGTCGCGACCCGGCCCCCCGCGTCGTCGACCAGCCGGTACTCGGCGTAGCCCAGGAAGTGGTAGTGATGGTGGCACTCCGAGAACTGGAAGAGCGGGTTGCCGGGATCCGGCTCGCCGAGGACGAGGTCGCCGTCGCCGATGTTGGGCGTCTCGACCCCGAAGTGGAGGAGCCGCCGCGTGCCCGGCGCGCCGATGCAGGCCTCGGCCGGATCGAGCTCGCATGCGTCGTCGGCGAACTCGGCCGTGCGCACCGCCAGGTCGACCCGGGCGCGCGCGACGTTGACCGTGATGTCGGGCATGCCGGCGCGGGCGTCGGGGGCGGCGGACGCGTCCGCGGCAGGCGCGTCGGTGGGCGGGGCACGGCCGGTGTCGAGACCCGCGGGGGGCGAGCCGCAGGCGGCCAGGTTCGCGAGCGCGCCCAGCGCCGCGGTCAGGAGGACCGGGCGCGGGCGCTCGTCAGCCGCGCCGCGGCACATCCTCTTCATTCATGTATGACTCGAGCGAGTCATCCGGGTCGCGCTCGGAAGGCGCCGAGTCGTCGTCGAGGAAGACGATGCCGCCGCCGCTGGCCTTGCCGCCGGCGGCGTTGCTGGCGGCCTTGCCGGCGCCGCTGGTGGCGGCGACCTTGCCGCCGGCGCCGCTGCCGGTGGCCTTGCTGGCGCCGCCGCTGCTGGTCTTGCCGCTGCTGGCGCCGCTGCTCGCCTTGCCGCCGCTGCTGCTCGCCTTGCCGCTGCTGCCGCTCGGCTTGCCGCCGACGCCGGCGCCGGCCGCGCGGCTGCCGGCCGCCGCGGCCCTGTCCCCGCGTTCGCCGGCGGCGGGCGGCGGTGCCGGCTCGGCGTCGACCGGGGGCCGCCAGACGCGCTCCCCGCTGCGCGCCGGCTCCCGGCCGCGGTCCCGGTCGGGCTGCCAGCCGGCCCCCCCGGAGCGGGTGCGTCCCAGCCTGACCGGTCTTCGCGCCTGGCTGGCCTCGCTCGCCGCCAGCTCCGCCTCGGCGATCTCTCGGTCGATGTCCTCGACCGCCTGGACCGCGCGGACCAGCTCGGGTAGCTCGTCCAGCTCGATCTCCCCTCCGGTGGCGAGGTCATAGAGACTCTCACCCAGGTCGGCGAGCGCCTCGCGCCGGCGCCGATCGAGGAGCGCCGTGTCGATCCGCTGCTTCTGCGTCCGCGCCTGCCGTCGGGCGACATCCGTCATCGCACCGACCTGATTGATCGTAGTACGAATCAGAGTTCCCAGGGTACCTTTCAGGTCCGGCGGCACACCGCGTTTACCGCCCCGCGACATGTTCCCATTATGCGCGCTTCGTCGCTCGACGCCAACCGAGCCCCACCGACGGCGAGCACCGCGCCCCGCGTGACGGCGGAGCGCTCGAGCCCGTCCGCGCTCGCGCTCGCGCCGGCCCGCTCGCCGCGACGGCCCGCGCTCGTCGTCGCCCTCGCCGCCGCGCTGGCATCCGCCGGCTGCCCGTCCGCGCAGCCGGTCGAGCCGATCGAGCGGCCGCGCGTGCGCGTGCGCTCGTTCACCGAGGCGACGCCCGTGCGCCACATCCTGGCGGTGCCGCCGTTCGCGTTCGCCGCCACCAGCGCGGGGCTCGATCGCTGGGACCTGCGCAGCGGCCGCGGCGTCCACCTCGGCGCCGAGGACGGCCTGCCCGGCGAGCGGGTCCAGGCCCTCGACTACGACGCGCGCGGCGAGGTGTGGATCGCCACCGACGCCGGCGTGGTGCGCTACGACGTGCACGACGAGGCGTTCCGCGAGGTGCCGCCCTCGCCCGACCTCGCCGAGGTCGACGCCTTCGAGGGCGCCTCCGTGTCGGCCGCGCCCACCGGCGCGTGGATCGGCCTCCGCCGCGGCCTCTTCCACGTGACGCGCGAGGGCGTGTGGTCGGCCACCGGAGTCACCGCGCCGGTCACCGATCTCTATCTCGCGCCGCGCGGCGACGTGCTCTGGGTCGGCACCTCGGTGGGCCTCTTCCTCTCGCGCGCCGGCGCCGCGATTCCCCTCGGCCCCGACGTGGGCTGCGACCTCGCGTCGGTGCGCTTCGTCGCCCCCGCGCCCGACGGCCGCGCCGTGGTGGTCGGCGAGAGCGCGGCGCGCGAGCAGCGCATCGCGCTCGCCTCGCTGGGCGGCTGCCAGAGCTACCGCGCCTCGCCCGACGAGACCTGGATGGCGGCGTCCAGCCGGCAGGGCGAGCTCCTGGTCCTGACCGACCGCCGCCTGTACACGATGAGGCGGCCCAGCGGATCGCGCGGCCGCGTGATCATGCGCGACGGCATGCAGCTCCTGCCGGTTCCGCGCGGCGACGGCGCGCCGCCCGAGGCGAGCCCGTTCGCGCTGCAGGCGATGTCGGGCCCGCTGCCGGCGGGTGCGCAGGCGCTGGCCGCGCTCGGCGACGAGGTGCTGGTCGGCACCCAGAGCCTCGGCACCGCGCGGGTGGTATCCGGCCGGCGCGCGCTGCAGTGGCTGCGGCGCGGCGAGCTGGTCGGCGAGGCGACCGCGCTCAGCGTGGCCTGCGCCGCGCGCGACGACTGCTACGTGGCGACCGGATCGCGCCGCGCCTGGCGCTTCGACGGCGAGCACTTCTCGATCACCGGCGGCGGCGACCGGCGCGTGCTGGCGGTGGCGCGCGAAGGCGAGGGCCGCATCGTCGGGCTGCGGCAGGGCCCGGACGGCCGCGGCATCGCGGTGGCCGAGGTCCGCCGCGGCGAGTGGCGCGACACCGGCATCGCGGTCGACACCCCGGGCCGCGATCCCGAGGTCGGCTTCGCGCGCTTCGCCCCCGGCGGCATCCTGTGGCTCGGCCTGCGCTACCGCGACGACGCCGGCGAGCTCCGGCCCTACGGCGTGGCGCTGGTCGATCTATCGGCCGGCCAGGTCGCGTATCACCGCACCGGCGATCAGGGCGGCCTGCTCGAGCGCGGCGTCCTGCCCATCCCGCTCGACGTGAGCGGCGTGGCGTTCGCGCCGGACGGGACCGCCTGGCTCGCCACCCCGCTGGGCGCGGTCAGGGTCGACGGCGACGAGGTCCACGTGTTCGGCGAGGCCGACGGCCTGCGCAGCGAGATGCTGTCGGGTGTGGCCTGGTCGCGCGCCGACGGCGGCGTGCTCTACTTCGCGGCCGGCGGCGGCGTCGGCACCTTCGACGGCGACACGTGGAGCTACCCGCGCGAGCTGGCGCTCGCGGTCAACGACATGGAGATCGGCCCCGACCAGCGCCTGTGGATGGCCACCGACCGCGGCCTGGCCGTGCACGAGGGTGGCAGCGTGCGCCACTTCGACGCCCGCCGCGGCCTGGTCGAGAACCGCATCGAGGACCTGGCCATCGATCAGTTCGGCCGCGTGTGGCTGCGCGGGCGACAGAGCCTCGGCATCGTCGCGCCGTAGCGACCCGCGCTCCGCCCCGATCAGTACCCGAACAGCCGCGAGAGCGGCACCTCCTCGACCGGGCCGATCCGGGCGAGGGCCGCGCGGTCGATGCGGTCGGCGTCGCCCATCACGCTGATGAGGAGCGGCCCGGTCCCGGCCCGCGCCGCGAAGGCGGCGAGCTCGGCCGGCGCCGCCGCCTTCACCTGCGCCCACTCGCGCGGGCGCGGGTCGGACCGCTCGCCCAGCTCGTCCCAGCTCTCCACCCACGCGGGCGCCTGGCGCGGATCGACCCGGCTGGCCCGGACCTCCTGGTCGAGCGAGCGGCGCGCCACCTCGGTGCGCGCCTCGTGGATGGGCGGCGCGCGCAGGAGCCGCACCAGCGTGGCCAGCGCCTCGACCGTCTTGTCCGACTGCGTCCCCATCGTCGCCTCCAGCGCCGACTCGTCGCGCGCCCGGTCGCCCGGGTCGTAGCCGGCCCACGCGTCGTAGGCCAGGCCGCGCGCCTCGCGGATCTCCTGCACCACCACCGCGCCCATGTGGCCACCCATGGCCTCCGAGTAGAGGCGGGCCAGGGCGCGGCGCTCGCGCGCCAGCGGCGGCTGCGGGATCGCGACGTGCACCTGCGACTGCGCCACCTTCCGGCTGACCAGGAAGATGCGCGTCCGGCGCGCGCGGCGGTACCGCACCGGATCGCGCGGCGCGACCCGGCGGTGGTGCGCGCCCAGCGCGATCACCCGCGCCGCCTCCGCCCCGGCGCGCGGGCCGAAGTAGGCCGTGCGGTGCTGGTGGTCGGGCAGCGACGCGAGCAGGGCGCGCAGCTGGCCGGCGCGGGCGGCGCGCAGCTCCCGGTTGGACGGCACGGTCAGGAAGGCCGAGTCCGCCCCGCGCTCCGCGTACTCGGCCAGCGCCTGCCCGATGGCCTGAGGGTCGCGCATCTCGTCGCGGCGCTGGCTGATGGTGTTGGCGACCAGCGCGGCCAGCACGCCGCCATCGAACCGCGCCGTGCGCAGCCAGCGCTCCAGGAGCCGGATGCTGGGCTCGAGGTTGCGGTCGACGCCGGACACGTCGATGACGGTCTTGTCGGCGTCGCACTGGCTGCGGATGGCCGTGCCCATCTCGAACAGCCGGCGCTTGAGCTCGGCGGCCGACATGTCCCGGTCGCCGGATCGATCGAACAGCTCGAGCGCGGCGCACAAGAGGCGCTTGCGCCGCGAGCCGAGGTCGAAGGTATAGGTGACCTCGAACAGATCGTGGCGCCGGTTGCGCGCCGCGATCATCGGGCCGGCCGGCAGCGCGAGCCGCTCGTAGTCGCGGCCCTCGACCAGCCACTCGGGCTGGAGCGGCACGGCCGGCATCGCCTCGACCTCGCGCGCGAGCTGGCTCCGGCGACCGGGCGCGATCGCGACCGGCGTGATGGCCGGCTTCTCGATGCGGGGCGGATGGAGCTCGCCGTGCTCGCGCCACACCACCACGTGGTCGCGGCCCAGGTACTTCCTCGCCACCCGCATGATGTCGTCGCGGCGGATCCGGCGCATCGCGTCCAGGTGGCGCGCCGCCACCGGCCACGGCACGTGGTCGGCGTAGGACTCGGCGATGCGCTCGGCCCGCGCCTGGTTCGACTCGAGCGCCTGCTTCTCGGCGATCTCCTCGTCGAGCACGACCGCGTCCAGGTCCTGCTGGCGGAACTCGCCCGCCGCCAGCTCGCCGGCCACGCCGATGAGCAGCTTCTCCACCTGGTCCAGGCGCTGGCCCTCGCGCGCGGTGGCGGTCATGGCCCAGTATCCGGCCTCGCGCAGGTGGTGGACGATCGAGCCGGCGCGCGGCACCTTCTGCGGCAGCACCAGCTCGCGGCTGAGGATGCCGGCGACCGGGTTGTCGACCAGCAGGTCGAGCACCTCGAGCGCGACCTGGTCGGGGTGGCCGATCGGCACGGTCGGCCAGGCCACGAGCACCGACTGCTCGCCCTCGGCCCGGATCACCACCTGCTTGCGCCCGCCGAGCGGGACCAGCTCGCCGGGCGCGGGCGGCGCGAGCGGCGCGGGCCGCATGGCGCCGAACGCGCGCTCGAGCACCGGCAGCGCGTGCGCGGCGTCCACGTCGCCGGCCAGCACGATGGCCATGTCGTTGGGCACGTACCAGCGGCGATAGAACGCCTCCATGTCGCCGTAGGCCGGCGTCTTGAGGCTCTCGACGGTGCCGATCGTGGTCTGGGTGCCGTACGGGTGGCGCGGGAACAGCTGGCGGAGGAGCGCCTCGAAGACCCGGTCGGTCGGGTTGTCGAGCGCGCCGTTCTTCTCCTCGTAGACCACCTCCAGCTCGGGCAGAAACAGGCGGAACTGGGCGTTCTGGAACCTGTCGCCCTCGATGGCGGCCCACGCCGCGAGCCGGTTGGACGGCACGTCGTCCTGGAAGATCGTCACCTCCGCGTCGGTGACCGCGTCGACGCCGGTGATGCCGAGCGCGGCGCACAGCGCGTCCATCTCGTTGGGGATGGCGTAGGCCGCGCTCTTCTGGGTCTCGTCGTCGATCTGCGCGGTGATGGCGGCGCGCCCGGCGGGCGCGGCGCCGCGCAGCTGGCGGTAGAGCGCGGCGATGCGGTCGAGGTGCGGCCGCTCCCTCGCGAAGTCGACGGTGCCGAGGCGCCTGGTCCCCTTGAACATCATGTGCTCGAGGTAGTGGGCCAGCCCGGTCGAGCCGGGCGGGTCGTGGCGCGAGCCGGCCCGCACGGCGATCCAGGCGCTGAAGCGCGGCTGCTGGCGATCGGTGCTGATGTAGACCGTGAGGCCGTTCGACAGGCGGTGCACGGTCACGCCCAGCCCGTCGCCGGCCAGCGGGCGCGCGAGCGGCGCGGGTAGATCGGAGGCGGCGAGGATGGCGGCGCGCGAACCCGGCGCGGCGGCGGCGCTTCTGCCGGGCCCGGCCCCGGGCGCGCGGCCGGCCGGATCGCCACCCGCATTGCCGCGCGGGGACGGCCCCGCGCAG
>DATFRY010000478.1:0-2528 GCA_035262925.1 Kofleriaceae bacterium
TACAAGGTGCAGTTCACGGCGGGTGCCGAGCTGCACGACAAGCTCGTGCGGGCCCAGGCGCTGCTTCGCCGGCAGATCCCCGACGGCGATCTGGCCGCCGTCGTGGAGCGCGCCGTGTCCACGCTGCTGCGCGAGCTCGAGCGGGCCAGGTTCGCGGCCACGCCGTCGCCGCGCAAGAGCGCCGCGGAGGCCGACCCGACACCTCGTTCGCGCGACATCCCGGATCCGATCCGGCGCGAGGTGTGGCAGCGCGACGGCGGGCAGTGCACGTTCCGCGACAAGCACGGGCGCCGCTGCCCGGCGAGGGAACGGCTCCAGTTTCACCATGCGGATCCGTTCGGGCGGGGCGGCGACCACGGCATGGCCAATGTCCGCCTGCTCTGCGCGGCCCACAACTCGTTCCAGGCGGAGCTCGACTACGGCGCCGCCTTCATGGCCGCGCGCCGCGGGCGCCCCGTGAGTGGTGGGCGGGCGGGTTGCACGATGCGGACGTGGCCGTCGACGTGCGTGCGGTCCTCGACCGGGCGCCGCGAGATGTCGGATCGGTCGGCGGCCCGTTCACGGCGGAGTGGAAACGCACCGCCGCGCGGGTAGTCGGACGGTGCCGACGCCGCGGCCCGTCTTCGTGCCGCGGAGGAGGCACGGGTCGCCGTCGCGCTCCCACGCCGCTCGCGACTGTGTCGGGTCGCGCGGCGGAGCGACATGACCTGCGCACGGCTCGACAGCCTGCGGTGCCGTCATCGGTGTCGAGGCCGCGACTCGCCGGATGTCCCATGGACGTGTCACCGGGGAGCGCCCGCAGCGGTCGAGACGTGCGCACAACGTGCCTGCGCGTTCCGCTCGTGCGCGCGCTCGATGGCCCGGAACCGCGAGGTTGGGCGTGGCGCAGGGCTTGCTGTGCATCACGTCGACCTGTCCGGTCAGAAGGAAGCAGATGAACAAGCCAAGCAATCCCAGGAAGAAGCTCGTCCTCAGTCGTGAGACCGTCCGTCACCTGTCCACCGACCAGCTCCAGGGCGTCGTCGGCGGAATGATCAACCTCAGCAGGATCACGCAGTGCGAGTGCCCGAGCAGGCTCGGGTGCGAGCCGGATCCGGGCGTCAGCCGGGTCCACACCGCCTGCACGCAGCCGTAGGTCGTCGCGCGCCGCGCGCGCGCGACGCGAGCCGCTGATGGTCAGCGCGGGGCGATGGGCGGGGCGGCGGCGTCGATGCCAGGAGCGGCGGTGGGGGCGACGCTGGCGTCGGCGGTGGAGGCGATGGGGGTATCGCTGGCGTCGGCGGTGAACGTGACCGTCGACGCGCACAGCATGCGGTCCCAGATCGGCTCGACCGGGGAGACCGCGGCGAGGAGGGCGAGGGCGGTGCCGGCCGCCCCGGTGACCAGCCCCGCGTCCTCGCGCCACCCGGGCGCCTCCTCGCCGGCAGCGCCGAAGGAGAGGTAGCCGCCGAGGCCCTCTCCCGGCCTGCGCAGCGCGAGCGCGCGCGCGAACCAGCGGCGCGCCGCATCGGCGCACGCCTCGTCGCCGGTCGCCTGGTGCATGCGGTTGAAGAGGTGCGCCACGCCGGCGGCGCCGTGACACAGGCCGGCGTCGATCACGTCAGCGCGCGCGGTCGGCTCGGCCGCCGCCCGCCGGGCGACCGCGAGCGCCTCGGCCTCGAGTCGCTCGTCGCCGCTGGCTCGCGCGGCCGCGAGCAGGGCCGCCGCCACCCCGGGATCGCCGTAGCACCAGGCGAAGCGCGCGGGCCGGGGCTCGATGCCGTCGCCGACGAGAGTCGGAAAGCGCGAGCGGCCGGGGGCCGCGTGGAGCCGGCAGCCGAGCACCCAGCGCGTCGCCTGATCGAGCAGCGCGCGGGCGCGACCGCCGCCGATCCCGGCCGCGGCCATCGCAGCGAGCACCGCCACCACGCCGGGGGCCCCGTGCGCCACGCCGACGTCGTAGTAGCCGTCGGGATGGTCCCGCCGCGTGCGCTCGATGAGCAGCTCGGGTCGGGTCTTCCAGGTCGCGCCGCCGTCCCGCCGCTCCGCGCTCTCCTCGAGGCGATCGAGGATCCGCTCCAGGCACTCTCGCGCCGAGGGCCTCCGGAGCCGCTCCAGCGCGTAGACCGCGTGGCCGGTCAGGCCGGAGACCAGGTCGCAGTCCCTGCGCCACGGCGACCGCGCCAGCAGCTCCAGCAGCGCCTCGTCGACGTCCTCGTTGAGATCGTCGACCTCGCCGTCGACCTCGCCGTCGCCGGCGCCGCCGTCATCGGGCAGCGTGAGGAGCAGGACCTCGGTCACCCAGGCCACGCCGGTGAAGCCGGCGTAGAGCGAGTCGTCCATGACCTGCGTGGCCAGCGCGTCGATCGCCGCGTCGACGTGCGCGCGCGCTCGCTCGTCGTGGCCTTCGCCCGGGCGCGCGCGGTCCAGGAAGGCGAAGAGCAGGGCCAGGCCGGCGCCGCCGCGCGCGAGCGACGCCGGCGGCACGTCGTCGGCCGCGGCGACCGCGCGGGCGATGTCCGCGATCGCCTCCTCGGCCGCCGCGCCCG
>DATFRY010000479.1:0-6106 GCA_035262925.1 Kofleriaceae bacterium
CGCCACGACGCCGTCCCAGCGCTCGGCCGCGCTGTCCATCTGCAAGACCAGGTAGAGCGCCTCGCGATCGCTGGCCGCCCGCTCCAGCCAGTGGACCAGCAGGTCGCGCGCCTGCACCTCTTCGCCGGCGTCGAGCAGGAGCCGGGCCAGCCGCATGGTGGCGCCGCGCTCCATCTCGAGGTCGCCGCGCCCCTGCGCGCGATCGCGCTGGCGCTCGAGCCCGCTCTGCAGGAGCGGTGCGGTCCGCTCGCCGTCGAGCTGGTGGGCGGCCTCGAGATCGCCGAGCGCGTCGTCCTCGCGCCCCAGCGCCAGCTCGAGGTCGGCGCGCAGGAGCAGGAGGTCGACCCGCGCCGCGCGCGGCATCTTGGTCTCGAGCTGCATGCCGAGCAGGCGGATGCCGCCGTCGAAGTCGCGGGCCGAGGCCAGGCAGCTGGCCAGCTCCACCACCAGGCTGACGTCGTCGGGCGCCAGCGCGCGCGCCCGGTCGAGCACCTCGGCCGCGCGCCGCATGTCGCCGATCTGCTCGCGGAAGATGTTGGCGGCGGTGCGCAGCCGGCCGAGGCCGTCCTCGATCTCGGTGGCGTGCTCGGCCTCGCCGATCAGCATCATGGCAAGCCGGTCCCACATGCCCTGCGCGCGGTACTGCTCCTCGAGCCGGTCGCGGATCTCGACGCTGGTCGGGCTGGCCCGGTGGCCGAGCTCGATGGCCTCGAGCGCGCGCTCGGGCTCGCCCTGCTCGTTCCACAGCGCGGACAGCTCGAGGGCGAGCGCGGGCGCCCGCGTCTCCTCCTCGACGGCGAGCAGCCGGGTCAGGAGCTCGGCGCGCTCGCGGCCCGAGTCGCCGGGCACCAGGCCCGCCACCACCGCGCGCAGGAGCGCCCGGCTGTCGGGCGCGTGCTCGAGCGCGTCGCGGTAGATCGACTGCGCGTCGCCGTCCATGCGCTCGAGCAGCGCGCCGAGCCGGAGCGCCACGTCGGTCAGGGTCTCCGGGTTGCCGCGCGTCTTCGCGTCCTCGAAGCGCTGGTTGAGGAAGTCGGCCAGGACGTCGTCGTTGCCGCCGGCGCTGAGCGCGCTCTCGAGCAGCGCCGAGACCTCGAGGTCGTCCGGGTTGTCGAGCAGCGCGTCGCGCAGGAGCTCGATGGCGTCGCGCGAGCGCCCGTCGGCCAGGAGGGTGCGGGCGTGGAGCAGGCGCAGCGCGTTGCGCTCGGCCGTCACCACCAGCTGGGGCAGGGTCTCGGCGACCAGCGCGCTCAGGCTGCCCGTGTCGCCGAGCCTGCGGATGAGCTCGAAGAGAGGCTGCCACACCGCGCGCGCGGTCGGGTCGCGCCCGCGCAGGAGCTGGTAGATCTCCGCGGCGCGCGCCGTGTCGCCGGCGTCGGCCGCGCGCCCGGCCAGCTTGAGCCCGAGCTCCATGAACTGCGCCGCCGGCGCGGAGTCGCCGACCTCGAGCAGGAGCGACTGCGCCTCGGCCACCTCGCCGCGCTCGACGCACAGCTCGGCCAGGCTGAGCGCGGCCCACGCCGCGCCCGGCACGCCCGCCGAGCTGCGCCGCGCCACCGCCACCGCGCTGCGCAGGAGCGCCTCGGCGCGCGCCGGCTGGTTGATGCGCACGGCCAGCTCGACCGCCTCCTTGACCGACTCGTCGTCGCCGCCGCCGCGCGCGATGCGCCGCTCGAGGTAGTCGAGCAGCATGGCCGGGTCGCCCGACACGCGCGCCACGCGCTCGTAGATGTCGAGCACCTGCCGGTTCTCGGGATCTGCCAGCGCCGCCTGGCGCAGGATCTCGGCCGCCTGGTGGTGGCGCATCTCGATGCGCAGGCCGCGCTCGAGCAGATCGAGCGCCCGCGCGACCATCTCGGGCGAGCTGGCCTGCACCTGGGCCAGACGGTAGAGCGCATCGGCGCGCTGCGGGCTGGGCTCGTCGTCGCCGGCCAGCGCGGCCAGCTCGTCGAGCGTGCGGGTCTGGCCCTCCACGTCGCCCAGCGCCTGGTACACGCGCGACAGCGCGAACAGCGAATCGGTCGGCTCGTCCGACAGGCGATTGGCCAGCTTGTAGAGATCGCGCGCGCGCTCGAGGTCCCTGGCCTCCTCCTCGGCCAGCTGGCCCAGCGCCATGGCCAGCCTGGCCACGCGCGGCGCCTCCTGCTTGCGACGCATGCGCTCGAGCTCTGCCGTGGCCGCGTCCAGGTAGCGGGTCAGCGCGCCCGCCTTGATGGCGGCGTCGCGGGCGCGCGCGTGCAGATCGGCGCGCCCCGGCGCCAGGGTCATGGCCTCGAGCAGGCGCTCGAGGGCCGCGTCCGGCCGCCCGAGCAGGTCCGCCTCCGCCTCGGCCGCGTACATGAGCAGCTGCGCCCGCGAGGCCGGATCTTCGGAGTGACCGAGGCGCGCCTCGATCGCCTTGAGCAGGAGGTCGCCCTGCTTGTGCTCGACCAGCACCCGGCGCAGGCGGGCCACCTCGGCGTCGCTCTGGCGCGCCGCCTCGAGGGCCGACTCGAGCAGCTCGGCCGCCTTCTCCTGATCGTCGCGCTGGGCGGCGATGTGATGCAGCTCGAACAGCACCTCGGCCAGGCCGACCGCGCCCGGCTCGTCGCCGGGCGGCTGCCGCCTGACCACGAGCAGGAGCGCGCGCAGCGAGCGCTCGGCCAGGTCGAGCTGGCCCGCCTCGCGCGCCGCCTGGGCCAGGAGTTTGAGCAGCTGGGTGTTGCCGACGTCCATCTGCGACGCCTGCTCCAGCTCGCGCACCGCCTCGTCCAGCTTGCCCTCGGCGCGCGCGACCAGCGCCAGCTCGCCGTGGATGACGGCGCGGTCCTTGGTCCGCCGCCGGCCGAAGTCGGCGATGATCTTCTCGAGCAGCGCGCGCGCGCGCCCGGTCTCGCCGGCGGCGCGCAGGCTGCCGGCCATCATCGCGCGCACCGAGCGCTCGTCGGGCATGAGCGAGAGCGCGCGCTCGAGCGCGGGCAGCGCCCGCTCCGGCGCGCCCAGCCGCCGGTGATAGATGTCGGCCGCCTCGCGCGCCCACGCCGACGCGGTCTGCTCGTCCGACAGCATCGGCAGGCTCTCGGTCAGAAGCCACGCCAGCGGCTCCCACTGCTCCGACCCGCGGTAGAGATCGGCCAGGAGCTGGCGCACCTCGCGCGTGCCGGCCCCCTCGTTGACCGCGCGCTCGAGGCACGTGGTCGCGCGGTCGGGCCGCTCGGCCCCGACGTGGGCGCGCGCGAGGCGCAGGCTCAGCTCCGCCTTGCGGGCCAGCTCGGCCCCGGCGAGCGCGCGCTCCAGCCACGGCACCGCCTCGGCCGGCTCGCCGCGCTCCATGTACAGGCGCGCGAGCGCGTCGAGCGCCTCCTGGGTCGGGGCCAGCGCGATGACCCGGCGATACGCCGCCACCGCGCGGTCGACGTCGCGCAGCTCGCGCTCGGCCAGGCGGGCCGCCTGGGCCCACAGCCGGCCCGCGGTCTCGCCCTGGTCGCCCATCTCGAGCCGCCGCGCCTGCTCGGCCAGGAGATCGTGCAGCTCGCGCAGCCGCCCGGCCGCGGTCAGGAGCTCGGTGATGGCCGCGACCGAGGTGGCGTGCCCCGGCTGGTCGGCCATGTTGGCGCGCAGGAGCTCGAGCCGGCCGCCGCGCCGGTCGATGTCGTCGATCAGCGTGACCAGGTCGAGGCGAAGCTCGAGCCGGCGCTCGGCCTCGAGCGGCAGGCTGAGCTCGTGGCGGCGCAGGGCCAGGAGCTCGGCGATGCGGTCCTGCTTGCGGTAGAGCTCGGCCAGGCGCCCGATGGCCTCGAGGTCGTCGGGCCGCTGGCCCAGGATGCCGCGGTACATCTCGATGGCGCCGGCCTCGTCGCGCAGGACGTCGCCGGCGATGGCGGCGGCGCGGTGGCGCAGGGCCAGCCGGGTCTCGCCGTCGAACGGCAGCCGCGACGCGTCGACCAGCAGATCGAGCGCCGCGGTCGCCTCCTGCCCCATGACGTAGATGTCGACCAGGCGGTCGACCGACCAGGCCACGTAGTCGGACGCGGGCAGCTTGCCGCGCGCCGGCGCGGTGCCGCGCCAGGCCGCGGTCGCGCGCCCGAGCAGGAGGTTGAGGCTGGTCTTGGCCAGCCCGCGGTCGGCCAGCGAGTCGACCGCCACCTCGGCCGCGCGGTAGACGACGTCGAGGTCGCGCGGATCGGCGTCGGCCAGGCGCTCGAGCGTGTCGTAGAGCGAGCGGTTGGGGCTGCGCTCCTCGAGCGCGACCAGCGCGCGCAGCGCGTCGATGCGGGTGGCGTCGGTCGCGGCCGCGCGCTTGAACGACGCCTCGGCGGCCGACGGATCGGCGCGCCGGTCGCGGTGCCAGAGCGCGATGCGGTTGTGCATCTCCGACGCCAGGTGCGGGTCGAGCCCGCCCTGATCCACGGCGGCGGTCAAGACGCGGCACATCTCGTCGTAGCTGTGCGTCTCGCCGGCGGCGGCGTCGATCTCGCCCAGCAGGTTGTCCTCGATGCGCCCGCGCGTGCGGATGCAGTCGACGATGGCGGCGCCGACCTCGACCCAGCGGGCCAGGCGCGAGCCGATGCGCACGACCGCCGAGGTGGCGGCCAGGTTGCCGGGGTCGACCGCGAGCACGGCGAAGTAGGCGCCGTGCGCGCCCTCCAGGTCCCCGCGCTCCTCGAGCAGCTCGGCCTCGCGCGCGCGCAGCTGGGCCGCGCCGTGGGCGTCGTCGGGCAGGGCCTTGGCCGCGCGCCGGAAGCCGTCGAGCGCCGCGTCGTAGGACGAGAGGTGCCGGGCCAGGCGCACCAGCTGATCGGCCAGCCCCCTGTCCTTGGGCGCCAGCGGGAAGGCGCGGGCCAGCGCGGCCAGCGCCGCCTCCGGGTCGCCGATGCGCTCGTGGATGGCGGCCGCCTCGCGCAGGATGCGCAGCCGCTCGTCGTCGTCGGGCGCGCTGGCCAGGCGGGCGTCGACCAGCGTGAGGTAGCTCGGCCAGTCCTCGACCGCGCGATAGGCGCGCCCGAGCGCCTCGGCGGCGCCGCCGCGGCAGGCCGGCACGTCGAGCATGGTGATGAGGCCGTGGCGCGCGCGCTCGTTGCGCACGTCGATGTCGATCGCGCGCCGGTAGTAGAGGAGCGCCGACTCGGGGGCGCCCAGGTGGCCGCGGTGGGCCTCGCCCAGCCGCACCAGCTGATCGACCAGGAGCTGCGACTCCTCGCCGGTCGCGCGGTCGAGCAGATCGCCCAGCTCGCGCCAGCGCTCGGTCGCGCTGTAGAGATGAGTCAGCGCGCCGATCGCGTCGCCCTCGAGGCCGCCGTCGAGCTCCACCACGCGGTTCCAGGTGGCCACCGCGGCCGCGTCGTCGCCGATCTCGCGCTCGAACAGGCGCGCCACGCGCACCAGGTCGGCCCGCTTCTGCCCGTGGCGGGTCGCGGCGGCCCCGGCGCGCTGCTCCAGCGCCTCGATGAGCTCGGGCCAGCGCTCCTCCTTCTCGAGCAGATCGATGAGCGCGCCCAGCGCGCCCAGGTCGCCGGAGTCTGCCGCGAGCCGCTGGCGCCACGCGATCAGCGCGCGGTCGGTCTGGCCCAGCTCCTCGGCCAGGCGGGCGATGTCGCCGATGATGGCGCGCTGGCTCGACGGCACGGTCTCGGCCGCGGCCAGCTTCTCGAGCACCGGCAGGCGCTCGGCCGCGCGCCCGCCGCGCGCGAGCAGCTCGTCGAGCCGGCGCCCGACGGTGAGGACGTCGCTGCGCGGGATGCCCGGCTCGCCGAGCGCGGCGCGCAGGAGCTCGGTGGCGCCGACGTCGTCGTCGAGGTCGATGCGCACGCGGGCCGCGTCGGTGAGGAGGGCGACCTTGCGCGCGGGATCGGCGCAGCGCTCGGCCGCCGCGGCGGCCGCCGCCGCGTAGCGGTCCATGCGCTCGGCCGCCTGGGCCAGCTGGCGCAGCGCCCGCTGGGTCGTGGTCGACGCCGGGTCGAGGCGCAGGAGCTCCGCGTAGTGCTCGATGGCGGCGTCCTGCTTGCCCAGCTCGGCCAGGCGCTGGGCCGCGTCGCGGTGGAGCGCGATCTGGCGCTCGACGTCGGCCAGCGGCAGGGCGGCCTCGACCACGCGGACCAGGTCGCCGGCGCGGCCGGCCGCCTCGTGG
>DATFRY010000480.1:0-16057 GCA_035262925.1 Kofleriaceae bacterium
GGAGGCGCCCCACTTCTCCACAGCGATCCCCGCGACTGTGAGGTCCTGGTCTGGTGTTACACACACAAGAGAGAGAACGGAACGAGCCGGACCGGGCTGAGTCGAGAGGGCCACAGGATCAGCGACGGGCTGGCGTTGGGCGCGCCTGGGCCGCGGTCGGGCGTGGTCGGCGACGTCGTCGGTCCGGAGACGACCAAGCGACGCAGTGGCTGGCGCTGGTCGCGCACGCCTGGGCCGCGCTCGGGCGGGCGCGCGTGGTCGGCGGCCCTGTCGGACGTGGCCGCGGTGATCAGGCGCCGCGGGGGCGGGCGCGGAGCTCGGGCTGGGGGGTGGGGGCGATGGTGGCGAGGCTGATGCCGCCTTGCTTGAGCTCGGCGCCGAGGCGGGCGAACTCCTGGTTGACGCGGTTGACCAGGTCGAGCTGGGCGTCGGTGAGGTCGCCCTTGTTGGACATGATCAGTCGCTCGAGGGTCTTTCGGGGCTCGTCGTCCACGAAGTAGAAGGCGTAGGAGCGGCCGAGGAGGTCCTGGAGCATGGCCATGGCGGACCGGTAGCGGATCCACAGGTGCTCGGCGAATCCGTCGGGACGGCCGCTGCCCGGGGGCGGCGCGAAGCGGTCGACGGCGAGCTCGCCGGCGGCGGCGCCGCGGTTCGAGAGGCGGGCGATGACGTCGGGGGGCATGGTCAGGTGCAGGCCGCCCTCGTCGGGGAGGTGCGGGATGTGGATGATGCGCTCGCGGTAGCCGGGGGCCTTGCTCTGCATGTTGTCGCTCCACGACATCATGGCGTCGACCATCGCGCCGAGGAGCTGGGCGGGGGCGAGGCCGGAGCCGGAGCCGATGCGGGTCCAGTTCTCGGCGCTGCCGTCGTGGTCGGGGGTCGGCATCCACACGTTGTCGGCCTCGGACTTGCCGTCGGTGAAGGGCGGCACCTCGACGGGATAGTCGGGGTGCGGCTCCTCGAGGTTGAGGGCGAAGGTGGGCCGCCGCGGGAGGAGGGCGTCGAAGAAGTGGATGGGCAGGTTGGAGCAGATGCCGCCGTCGGAGAACCAGCAGCGCTCGAGGACAGGCGTCCCCTCGGGGTGCTTGCGCGTCCAGTCGACCGCGTGGAGCGGCACCGCGCTGAGGAGGATCGGGAAGGAGAGGGAGAGCCGGGTCGCGACCACGACCGGCAGGTCGGCGGCCTCGGGGAACGGGAAGTACTCGCCCGGACTCTGGCGCTCGTGGTGGCGATGGGTGGCGAGGATGCGCGCGTCGTCGACGCTGGAGTCGGCCCGCCGGTCGGCGAGGCGGATCGCCTCGATGCGCCGGCTCGCGGCCTCGGTCATGCACGTCACGACCCGTGCGGGGAACAGGCGCGACAGCTCGCTGACGCGGAAGAAGAACGTGCTCGCCTCGAACGGCAGGCGATAGGGCCGACCGTGGGTGAGGTTGGTCGTGATCATCGCGAGCTCGATGTTCTTGCTCGCGAGCTCGCCGAAGGTGAGCGGCGGATCGCCGGGGCGCTTGCCGGCCAGCCGATCGAAGAGATCGGTCAGCCACTCGCACAGGGCCGGCGCGCTGTCGCCGCCCGCGCCGGGGCCCGGCGAGGACTCGCCGCCGCGGCCGGGCTCGGTGTCCGCCTCGCCGCGCGGCGCGGATCCGCTGCACAGGCCGGCTCCGTTGGCGGCCAGTCCGGCCAGCCCGGCGCGGACGGCCGCCACGGCCGCCAGCGCGACGCCGACCGCGACCGCGCACGCGGCGGTGGCGACGACGGCGACGGTGGCCAGCACCGACCCGGTGAGCGCGGTGGCGGCGATCGCGAGGACCGACACCGCGATGGCGAGGCGCGGGAAGAAGGGGTGGCGGCTGACGACGAGGCGCAGGATGCGAGCGATGCGCCGCCGGACCGGCTCCTGCGAGATCGCGAGCAGGAAGGCCTCGAACACGGTCCGGTTGGCCGGCGCGGGCTGGAACAGCGAGAGCAGGCGCGACTGGCCCGCGTCGCCGACCGGCTGCTGGATCTCGGCCGGGAGGCGCTCGAGCCCGGAGAAGCCGACCCCGTCGCCGCGCGTCTGGTTCTGGCGCGCGTACTCGGCCGCGGCCGCCGCCGCCGCCGCGATCGCCCCGGCCGACGCGCCGCCGATGCTGCGCAGCCGGTACCGCTCGGCGAGCCGGCAGATGGCGAGCGGATAGATGACGCCGCTGGTGACGCCGCCCTTCATCACGAGATCGCAGTCGAACGCCGGCCGATCGTAGCGATCCAGCGGCTCCGACTCCGGGCGCGGTGCCGCCCGCGACCTCCCTCGCACCGCCGTCCCGGTGGCGCGAGGGGCCGGACCATCTGCTGCGGGTCCGCGAAGCGCGTGGATCGAGCGGTCGCTGCGCCCGCGGAGTGTCACATCGCTCTCGAGCCCCATCGCCCCTCCTCGCCGCCTGTCAACGCGATCGGAGGCGGCCCCGCACCCCATTCTGGCGCCAGCCGGCCCGTCGGGCCAATGGATCCGCCAGGTGCCGTCGATCGGCGCGCGAATCGCCGCTCCGCCCCGCACGCCGCCGCCCGTCCGGCCGATGTCTCATTGCCCCGGAGGGGTCATGCCGCCGGGCTCGTGTCCTCCCGGCGCCTCACTTCGCGGCGAAGCCGGCCACGGCGTCGGCGAACGCCTGCGGCTCCTCGACGTGGCCCATGTGGCCGCTCTTCTCCAGGATGACGAGCGTGGAGTCGGGGATCCCGGCGGCCATGATCCTGGCCATCTCGAGCGAGCAGACGAAGTCGCGGCGCCCGACGACGATCAGGGTGCGGGCGCGGATCTTCGGCAGGTCGGCGCGGACGTCGAACGCGGGGGCGACGCCGACCTCCTTGGGCGCGCCGGGATCGGTGCCTCCCCGTGAGGGCGCCACCGAGAAGCGCATCGCCCGGATCATCGGTTCGAGCTCGGCCCTGCGCTCGGTGTAGTGGCCGAAGTAGAGCGGGCCCTCGCGGTGGAAGATCGCCGTCATCTGTTGGTCGGTGGTGGCCGAGGTCTCCTCGGCCAGCGCCCGCTGGGCGTCGGCGAACCAGGGCTCGCGCTCGAACCAGTGCAGGTTGTGGCCGATGTCCTTCTGCCACTCCGGGCCGGTCGTCGGTGACGTGTCGTAGAGGACCAGCCCGAGCAGGTGGTCGCTGTGGGCGATGGCGTAGGCCTGGGCCACGAAGCCGCCGTGCGAGTGGCCGAGCAGGTACACGCGCTCCTGGCCGAGGCTCTCGCGCAGCGCCTCGATGTCGGCGACGTAGCGGTCGATCGTGTACTCGGCGGGGCTGGCCGGCCGCCCCGAGGCCCCGGTTCCGAGCGGCTCGAGGTACACGACCGTGAACGACCTCTCGACCTCCGGCATGCGGAGGTAGCTCCACTCCGCGCCCGGTCCGCCGGGGTGCGCGATCATCACCGGGCCGGTGCCGGCCACGTGGGCGACGAGCTCCAGGCCATTGGCCACGAACCGGTGCTCGCCTTGCGCCAGCGCGGCGCCGGCCGCCGCGCCCGGAGTCGACGCCACGCCCTTCGCCGCCTCGCCGCCTCCGCACGCGGCGCCGAGCCCGGCAGCGACGAGCAGCGCGACGACGGACACGCAAGCGGACCGGCGAGCGGACCGGCGAGCGGCATCCTGGCGGTGTCTCATGGCGCCGATGGTACTCGGTGCCCTGCCCGGCCGCCGCGATCGTCGACCGCGCTTCCCCGACCGCTCTTCCCGCCCGGCACTATCGCGCGGGGACGCGACGCTTGCCGCGGCCGTGACGCCCGGCCGCGCCGGTCCCCGCGGCCGGTCGAGTCGCGCCTCGCGCCGCCGGCACCGCCAGCCTCGTGGTCGACACCGACGGCGACGCGGATGCCGCCCCTCCCGGCGCCGGCCTCGAGGGCGGCGCGGTCACCGTGCCGCCGAGCAGCTTGCCCGCCACCACGGCAGTCGCCGCGGCGGCCAGCGCCAGCGAGACGCTGCCCACGGTGAGGGCCCACACGAAGCCGGTGAAGCCGGCGTACACCGACGGCAACGCGCGCCGGATCGCGCCGGCGCACACGACCAGGGCGAGGAGCTGCGAGCCGAACAGCAGGGCCGCCACACCCGGCGCCCGGTGCACCGCCGGCCCGAGCACGCGGAGGTGGAAGACGAGGGCATCGCAGCTCAGCCAGCCGAATTGCCAGCTCGGAATCACGCCGTCGCGGCGCGCGAGGCACACCGCGGCGACCAGCCCGGCGAGCGCGACGCACCCGTACCACATGTGCCCGCGCAGGATGGAGCGCCAGGTCGCGCGGAAACCGCCCGCCGCCGGCATCCGACCGGTCCGCCGCGCGATGGCGAACACGGGCACCGCGACGACCAGCGCGAGGGCCGCGACCGAGGCGACGACGACGACCAGGCCGATGAGCGTGCGAACCACCCACAGCGGAAACGAGCCGGACGATCCCGGCTGGCCCACGACGACGTCGTGGATGCCCACCGCGACCACGCCGATCGCCACGACGGCGAGGAGCCCCCATCGCTCCTCTCTGGTCCAGGGGATCGTCGGCCGCCATGGCCGCGCCCTCGACCCGGCGCACTGCCGCGTGTCGACCAGGCCGGATCCGACCGCGAGCTGTCCGGCGCCCGCCGGCGGAGGCGGTCCATTGCGGCTCGCATCGCTCGAACGCCTCGCGCGCGCCGGTTCACGCGCCCGCTCACGGATGTCACCCATCGCCCATCGCCCCCCGGCCGTCACTCGAGGCCAGCCGGGCCGCGGCGATCGCCGGCCCCGCTCCCCGCCTCGCCCCCGAAACATCCAGGATAGGCCACGCGCGGAGGCGCGACAACGCCCCCTCGAGGGCGCCGGCAGCCGCCCGACTCCGTGTTCTCACGGCGCGCTCCTCGTCGGCCACGGAAGCGCACCGTCGGGGCGCCGCCTTCTGTGGCTTCTTCCGCTCGCCCTCGGCTAACCGCAGGCGGCGAGCACGTCGCGGGCGCGCGCGGCCCAGTCGGACGACGAGTCGAGCGCCAGGTACTGGCCGAGGTGGTGGCGCGCCTGGGCCAGGCCGCCCAGCCGGTAGAGCAGGAGCCCGAGGTTGTAGTGGGCGTCGGCGAAGGACGGGTGCCGCGAGCAGACCGCGAGCAGCTCGGCCAGCGCGAGGTCGGTCTCGCCCAGCTGGTCGAGCAGGTTGGCCAGGTTGAAGCGCGCCTCCGGCTGATCGGGATCGAGGTCGAGCGCGCGCTGATAGAAGCGCCGCGCGTCGTCCGCCGTGCCCCGACGGTACGCAAGGTTGCCCAGGTTGGTGTGCGCCGCGGCCAGCGACGGCTCGAGCTCGAGCGCGCGCTGGTAGCACTTCTCGGCCAGGACCAGGTCGCCGCCGTCCTCGGCGCGGCAGCCGGCCAGGAAGTGCTGATAGGCCGACGGCGCGCGGTGCGGCTCGGTCGCGTCCCAGGTGCCGGCCTCGATGGGATGCGGCGCGGACGAGTCCGCCCTGCTGCCGCTCACCTCGGCCGAGGCGGTGGCGTCGGCGCTGGTCTCCTCGCGCGCGGTGCCCAGCCGGGCCAGGTGCCCGCCCAGCGACGAGACCGCGAACGACATGACGAGCTGGCCGGTGTGCGGTTCGTAGGCGTTGCCGTCCTCGATCACGACCAGGGTCTCGCCGTCGCTGGAGACGCGCAGGCGCGAGGTCGGTGCCACCCGCTGGGGCAGCGCGCCGCGCAGGGAGTCGAGCGCGCGCCGCACGCGCACCATCGGCACGCCGGCGCCGAGCAGCTCGACCGCCGCCTTGATGCCGACCAGGTCGCCGAACGTGTAGTAGAAGCGGCCGCCCTGGCGCACCGACGGCCGCAGGAAGCCGGCCTGGATCCAGTAGCGCAGGCGCGAGTCGGTCAGCCCGAACAGGCGCGCGGCGTCGCGCACGCTGTAGAGCTCGAGTACCTGGTCGCTCCCGATGGCCGCCTGGGCGCGGCTGGTCGTGCTCATGCTCCCTCCCCTCCTGCCGTGCCGGCCACATCGGAGCAGGAGCCGGCCGCGGCCCAGCGGGCCTCCAGCTCGACGTCGATGTGCAGGTGACGGCCGCTCTCGCGCACGTGGAGGTCGAACTGCGCGCGGCGCAGCGGCTGGCCGGCCAGGCGGTCGGCCTCGGCGGCGGCCAGGGCGCGGGCGCGATCGCGCACGCGCGGGTCGGTGGCGACCAGCTCGGCCAGGCGGTGCACCGTGCTCGCGTCGCACGAGTCGCTGACCAGGGCCGCGGCGCGGGCCAGCTCGATCGTGATCATGGTGGAGCCGAAGTAGCCGTCCGCCTCGCGCGCGCCTTCCGACAGGACCGAGGCGAGATCGAACAGGATCTCGATCGCGGCCGACGACAGACCGACGCGGATCTCGCGCTCGAACAGCGACACGCGCCGCACCGAGGCCATCGGCTTGCGAGGCGGCAGCTGGGCCGGCGCCGCGCTGGCAGGGAGATGCGTGCCCATGTCCCCATGCTACGCGCGCCCCGGGGGGGCGAGCCATTTTTTCGATTCTCGGGCTCGGCCGGTCGCGGCCGATGACGCGACCTCGCGGGGATGGGCCGCCGTCCCGGCGCGCGGGGCCCGCTCGCGGCCGGCTCGAGGCGCGATGCTGGTCGGATCGGGCAGCTGGCGCGCGGCGAGACCGCGAGACCGCGAGAGCCGGGGCCGGGGCCGGGGCGGACGCGCCGCGGTCGCCCGGCGCGCATCCGTCCAGCAGTGATGGACTAGACCGGGTCGCCGCCCGTCCGGCGCGGCAGGTCGTCCACCTCGATCGCATCCATCATCGTCATCTCGCGCGAGGTGCGCGCCGGTTCGTCCGCGCCGCCGCCCTCCTCGCGGCCCAGGTGAGACAGGACCCACGCACCCACCAGGCCGAGGCCGAGCGCGGTCAGGACCGCATCGACCAGCATCCACGTGTCCGGCTGCGCCGCCAGCTCATCGCTCCACGCGACGAAGAGGAGCCCGCTGACCCCGGCGATGCCGAAGAAGTCGGCCGCGCGCTGGCGCGGTGCGTCGGAGCCCACGCCGAAGAAGCCGAGCAGCGCGCTCACGGCATCGACCGCGCGCGGCGGCGCGGCCACCCGGCACCACAGGGCCAGGGCGGCCATGACTGCGAACGGCAGGTTCCACCACGGGTTCATGGCGCGGGCGGGACGGACAGGCGGCACCAGCGGGCGCGCCCCATCAGCATGACGTCTCCCGGGAAAAGATCCCAGGCCCCCTGGAAGGCTTCTTGCGCCGCGCGTCGCCGGCCCAGCGCGCAGTAATGCTCGAGACGCGAGAAGTCCAGCCAGAGGAGCGCCTGGCGCGCGTCGGCCAGGTCCGATCCGCGGGCGCGGCCCACCAGGCGGGCCAGGCGCATGCCCTCGCGCGCGTCGGCGGCCTCGGCGGCGGCGCGCTCCGGCTCGCCGTGGGCCGCCGCGAACCGGGCGAAGCGCCCGAGCGAGAGGAGGTGCGCGTGGGCCGGCGCGTCGAGATCCGGGTCGAGCTCGACGAACACGGGGCGGGACGCCGCCACCGCCGCCAGCTCGCGGAGCGGCGTCGGCCAGCCGGCGGCGAGCGGCGCGCGCACCAGCGCGGCCAGCTCCGGCGCGCGCCGCACGGCCGCCTCGCGCGCGCCCGGCAACGTGAGCATGCCGCGATGGAGCACCGCGACGTCGGGCCGCGCGCCCTCGACCGCGCGCACCGCCAGGCTGCGATACGCGGTCTGGAAGTAGCTGGTCACCAGCAGCGCGCGCGGCGGCAGCCGCTCGACCTCGAGGCGCGCCAGCTCGTCGGACGCGCCGGCGGACGCGAGCGCGGCGTCGGGCCAGCCGAGCGCGGCGCGCGACGCGGCCAGCACCAGCCCGGCGACGGCGATGGCGCCGGCCGCGCGCCCGCTCGCGGCGCCGCGCACGCGCGCGGCGGCGGCCGCGCCGGCGACCGCGAGCAGGACCACCGCGGCCGCGGCCGGCAGGAGGTACCCCGAGTGGTCCTGCGTGTCCGGATCGAAGCCGAGGAGCGCGCGCGCCGCGATCGCCGCCGCCGCGATCGCGACCAGCAGCGCCGCCACGCGCGTGGCGCTGGCCCCGCCGCGCAGCAGCAAGAGCAGCCCGCCGACCGCGGCGAGGAGCGCGAGCGGCGCGCTGGCCGCCTCGCCCACCGCCCACAGCGCCTGGGCCGCGTCCTCGGGCAGAGGCGAGACCTTCTCGGCCGTGGCGGTGCCGGCGAACATGGCGCCGGACACGGTCCACGCGAAGCGCGACGCGACCCGCGGCGCGCCCCAGTCGAGCTCCGGCCCGGCCGGCGCCGCGGACCGCACCGGCAGGTAGAGGAACGCGGCCAGCCCGATCACGCCGGCCAGCGCGGTGGCGCCGGCCAGGGCCGCGCGCGGCCGCTCGCCTCGCCCGCGCACCAGCACGAACAGCCCGGCCGGCACGAGCAGCAGGACCGCCATCAGATGATGGGTGGCGAGCGCGAGCCCGCCGGCCAGCCCGGCCGCGACCAGCCAGCGCGGCCGCCGCGACGCGTCCCAGGCCAGGACCGCGGCCAGCGCCGCGACCAGGAGCGCGGTGGCCAGGGCGTAGACCTCGGCGCGCACCGACTGGGCCCACGCCGCCCACGACGCGGCGAAGACCAGCGCGGCCGAGGCGGACAGCGCGGCGCGCGCGCGCGCGGGCAGATCGGGCGCCGCCCGCGCCGCCACCGTGCGCCCCGCCATGGCCAGGAGCACGCACGCCGCCGCGCCGGCCGCGGCCGCGCAAAGGTTCACGCGCAGCGCGAGGTCGCCGATCGGGACCAGCGCGGCGGCCGCGCCGAGGAAGACCGGCAGCGGGTGGCCCGGCGAGTGCGGGACGCCGAGCTCGACCGACGCGGCGATGAACTCGGGCGAGTCGAGCCAGCCGAGCGCGGGCGACGCGCTGGCGGCGTAGAGCGCGAAGGCCGCCGCGAACACCAGCGCGTCGGCCAGCGCGTGGCTCCAGGCTCGCGCCCCGACCCGCTTTTTCGGCTCCCCGCTCGTCACTCCCCCGGTCCGCCAGGTAGTGTACACAGGGAAGCGACCGTGCTACCGAAAGCCTACCGCGCTTGACCCTGGACCTCACAAAGTACGCGGTCCTGGTCGTCGACGACGAGCAGGACAACCTCGACGCGTTCCGCTTCAACTTCAAGCGGTCGTTCACCATCCTGTGCGCCCAGAGCGGGCAGGAGGCGCTCGAGCTCCTGCAGGGCAACGACGTCGCCGTCATCGTCACCGACCAGCGCATGCCGAAGATGACCGGCCTCGAGCTCCTGCGCGAGGCGCTGGCGGTGCGCCCCGACGCGGTCGGCACCATCCTCACCGCCTTCACCGACGTGGACGTCCTCATCGAGGCCATCAACCAGGGCCAGATCTACCGCTACATCACCAAGCCGTGGGACGCCAAGGAGGTGCGCGGCGTCCTGGTCCAGGCGATCGAGCGCTTCCACCTGCGGCGCGAGAACCGGCGCCTCATCGAGCAGCTCGAGCAGTACACCGGGTACCTCCACAACGAGCTGCACGGCGCGTTCGACTTCGGCCAGATCGTCGGCCAGAGCCCGATCCTCCGCGAGGTGCTGGCCAAGGTCGAGCAGGTGGCGCCGACCAACTCCACGGTCCTCCTGCGCGGCGAGACCGGCACCGGCAAGGAGCTGGTCGCGCACGCCATCCACATCAACTCGCAGCGGGGCGAGAAGCCGTTCGTGCGGGTCAACTGCGCCGCGCTGGCGCCGGGCGTGCTCGAGTCGGAGCTGTTCGGCCACGAGAAGGGCTCGTTCACCGGCGCGCTGGCGCGTCGGGCCGGCCGCTTCGAGCTGGCCGACGGCGGGACGCTCTTCCTCGACGAGGTCGGCGACCTGCCGATGGAGGTGCAGATCAAGCTCCTGCGCGCGCTGCAGGAGCGCGAGTTCGAGCGCGTGGGCGGCAGCGAGACCATCCGGGTCGACGTGCGGGTCATCTCGGCCACCAACCGCGATCTCGAGCAGATGATCGACAGCGGCTCGTTCCGCGAGGACCTCTACTACCGGCTCAACGTCTTCCCCATCCACCTGCCGGCCCTGCGCGAGCGGCCCGAGGACCTGCCCCAGCTGGTCGATCACTTCGTCGGCAAGTTCGCGCGCGACGCCAACCGGCGCGTGATCGGCTGCTCGGCGGAGGCGCTGGAGCGGCTGCGCAGCTATACCTGGCCGGGCAACGTGCGCGAGCTGGAGAACATCATCGAGCGCGCAATGATCCTGGTGAAGGGCGAGCGGCTGGAGGCCGGCGACCTCGACTTCGGCCGCCGCGCCCAGGCCAGCGCGGTCCCGCACGCGACCAGCACGCGGGTCAAGACCGAGCCGTTCGCCAGCATCGCGGCCGCGCCGGCCGCTCCGGCGGCCAGCGAGGTGCACGCGTCGGACAACCGGCCGCTGTCGGAGCGCCTGGCCGACGAGGAGCGGCGCGAGATCATCGCGGCGGTCGACAAGTCGGGCAACAACATCGCGCTGGCCGCGCGCATGCTCGGCATCAACCGCTCCACCTTGTATTACCGCATGCGCAAGCACGGGCTCGAGCACCTCCTGCCGACCAAGACCACCGTCGGGCTGTCGGGCGGCCCGGTCGAGCTGGCGGTCTCGGTGACCGGCCCCGGCGCCGGTCCTGGCTCCGGGCCCGGCTCCGAGTCGGAGTAGCCCGCCCGCGCCGCGGAGGAGCAGCCGTTCATCATGAGGATCCTCTTCATCATCGATCCGCTCGAGTCGCTCCACCTCGAGGGCGACACGACCTACGCCCTGATGCTGGCCGCCGCCGCGCGCGACCACGAGGTGTGGACCTGCCAGACCGGCCACCTCGGCCTCGAGCACGACGACCCGATCGCCGAGGCGGAGCTCACCGCGGTGGCGCTGGCCGACGCGCCGGCGGGGGCGTTTCGCCGCGAGCCGCGCATCCCGATCCCGCTCGACGCCTTCGGCGCGGTCTTCATGCGCGCCGATCCGCCGGTCGACGTGGACTACCTGCACGCCACGCTCCTGCTCGACCGCGCGCGCGGCAAGACCCTGCTCATCAACGACCCGCGCGGGCTGCGCGACCTCAACGAGCACCTGGCCGTGCTGGCGTTCCCCGAGCTGACGCCGCCCACCATCGTGACGCGCAGCGCCAGGCGGCTGCGCGAGTTCCTCGACGAGCAGGGCGGCGCCATCGTGGTCAAGCCGGTCGACGGCTACGCCGGGCTGGGCGTGTTCCTGGTGCGCGCCGGCGACCCGAACACCTCGTCCCTGCTCGAGACCTCTACCCGGGTCGGCCGCTCGTGGACCGTGGCCCAGCGCTACCTGCCGCAGGCCCAGGAGGGCGACAAGCGCATCGTCCTCCTCGAGGGCAAGCCGCTGGGGGCGTTCCTGCGCGTGCCGCCGCCGGGCGAGGCGCGCGACAACCTCCACGTCGGCGGCAAGGCGCGCGCCTGCGAGCTCACCTCCGAGGACCAGGCCATCATCCGGGCGGTGGCCCCGTTTCTGGCCCAGCACGGCCAGGTCTTCGTCGGCCTCGACGTCATCGGCGGGCGGCTGACCGAGCTCAACATCACGTCACCGACGGGGCTCCGCCACCTCGACGCGCTCGATCCGGCCGTCAGCCACGCCGCCCCGGTCATCGAGTGGGTGGAGCGGCGCGCCAGGCCGGCCCCGTCGCGCGGCTGAGCGGCCGGCCCCGCGGCGGGATATACTCCCGCGATGGCACCGGAACTTTCCCTCGAGTTCCTCGAGAAGCTGCCCAAGACGGACCTCCACGTCCACCTGGACGGCTGTCTGCGGCTCGACACCATCATCGAGCTCGCGCGCAAGCAGCAGGTCGCGCTCCCCACGTTCGACCGCGGCGAGCTGTTCCGCCTCATCTACGCCGGCGACGTGTGCAACTCGCTCGACGACTACCTCAAGGCCTTCGACGTCACGCTGTCGGTCATGCAGAACGAGGAGGGCCTCGAGCGAGCCGCGTTCGAGCTGGCCGAGGACGCGTTCAAGGAGAACGTGCGCTACATCGAGGTGCGCTACGCGCCGATGCTGCACACGCGCGCCGGCCTCAGCCTGACCGACGTGGTCGAGGCGGTCCTGCGCGGCCTGCGCCAGGCCAAGCGCACCTTCGGCATCCGCTACGGCGTCATCCTGTGCGGCATCCGCACCATGAGCGCCGAGCTGTCCCTGCGCATGGCCGAGCTGGCGGTGGCGTTCAAGAACCGCGGCGTGGTCGGGTTCGACCTGGCCGGCTCCGAGGTCAACAACCCCGCGCGCGAGCACCGCGCCGCGTTCCAGCTCATCCTCGACAACAACATCAACTGCACCGCGCACGCCGGCGAGGCCTACGGCCCCGACTCCATCGCCCAGGCCATCCATAAATGCGGCGCCCACCGCATCGGCCACGGCACGCGGCTGCGCGAGAACGGCGAGCTCTTGAACTACGTCAACGACCACCGCATCCCGCTCGAGGTGTGTGTGTCGTCGAACATCCAGACCAAAGCGGCCAAGAGCTGGGAGGCGCACCCGGTCGACTTCTATGTGGACTACGGACTGCGCGTCACCATCAACACCGACAACCGGACGGTCACCGACACGACCGTCTCCAAGGAGCTCTGGCTCTGCCACCAGCAGTATGGCTGGACGCTGGATCGCATCAAGGAGATCATCATCTCCGGGTTCAAGAGCTCGTTCATGCCCTACCGGGAGAAGGTGGACTTGCTCAGGGTCATCACCCAGGAGCTGGATCGCTTTCAGGCTCCGACCAACGGCCGCACGGTCGACCGGAAGTCGTCCAGCCAGCCGGAAATCCTGGATGCCGGCTGCGCGACGGTCACCCCGGAGCCGGCCCCGGAGCCGTCTCCGTCGACCGAGATCGTGAGGTAGCGTGGCCCCGTGGCCGGTCCGCCGGCTGGCCCGGGGGCCGGCCGGTCGGGCGATGGCTGGCCGGTCTGGTCGGACGATCCCGACCCGGAGGTAGGCCGTCGGCCGCTCGTCGGGGAATCGCGCGCACGAGTCCGTGATATCATCGCGATGTAGCGTGGCTCCCCCCATCCACACCGGCGAGGACTTCAAGGCGGTCGTGTCCGAGCACTGGCGCGGCCTCTACAACTTCGGCTTCCGCATGTGTCTGGACCGCCAGCGCGCGTGCGAGATGGTCGAGGAGACGCTGCTCCGCGCGTTCATCGGATCCGACAAGCTGCCCGAGGGGCCGGATCGCACGCGCACCTGGCTGCTCCACATCGCGACTCACGTCCTGTCGGGCAAGCTCAGCCGGACGCCGGAGCTCAGCTTTGATCTGCTCGACGAGACGCTGCGCAGCGAGGCCACGCGCACCGACTTCGTGCGCTCGCTGACCGACGCGAGGCGCGACTTCCTCCTGTGGGAGCTGAAGCAGGGCTGCATGACGTCGGTCATCAACTGCCTCTCGCCCGGCGAGCGCGCGGCGTTCGTGCTGGCCAACGTGATGCGCCTCGGCGACGAAGACGCCGCGCGGGTCCTCGCGATCACCAAGAGCGCGTACAAGGTGCGCCTCTCGCGCGCGCAGAAGAAGGTCACCGACTACCTGGCCCCGCGCTGCGAGCACGTCGATCCGCTCAACCCGTGCCGCTGCCCGGCCCGGGTCGGCGTCGCGGTCAGCAAGGGCTTCATCCGCTCGAGCGGCGAGATCAACCTGCGCAAGCCGCCCGAGCCGTTTGGCCGCTACGGCTCCGGTCCGGACAACGAGGACGAGCCGCTGCGCGACGTCGTGGCGATCTATGGAAACCTGCCCGAGCCCGACGCGCCGGAGGAGCTGAAGCAGCGGCTTGACCAGCTCATCGACGAGGGCGAGTGGGATCGCGTGCGGCAGCAGAAGCAGGAACAGCGCGCGTAGGCCTCGCGGCCGCGGCCGCGGCCCTGGTGGTCGGCCTGGGTGTGACGGCCGCTGGCACGTCGGCGGCGGCCGATCCCATCCTGGAGCTGCCGCCGGTGGGGCGCGGCGGACTGCTCGGCGAGCCGCCGCACATGAGCGAGCGCGCGCTGGAGAAGGAGCCGGGTCGGCGGCGGCGCTCGGCGGCGGCGACCGGCTCGAGCGATCCGGCGCGCCTGCCCGGTCAGGGCGGCGCCAGCGAGCTGGCGCTGGTCGCCGAGATGAGCGCGTTCGGCGTGCTGGGCGCGGACCGGGTGACGGTGTTCCCCGAGGTCGGCAAGCTCGAGGGCGGCGAGCCGGAGCTCGCGCTCATGCGGGTCGGCCTCGTCGGCTGGTCGGGCTGCCACCCGGTCGGCTTCGCGCTGCGCGCCGATCTGTCCGAGGGGCTGCGCCTCGACGAGGACGACTTCCGCGCCGCGCCGGCCGCGGCGGTCGATCGCCTGATCGACGACGCGTACGTTCTGTGGGTGCCGCGCTCGTGGGCGCAGGTCTTCGTCGGCCGCCAGCCGGTCGTGTTCTCGCGCTTCCGCCAGGTCGAGCACGCGATCCTGACCGGCGGCGCGGCGCCGTTCCTCGTCGATCGCGTGGCGCCCGATCGCCGCTGGGGCGCCGCCTTCCACGGCGACCTGGGCGGCATCGCGTACGCGGCCGGCTTCTACGAGGACGCGGACCGGCTGGAGATGCGGCCGCCCGCGCCGGAGGACATGCCGCCCGACCCCGGTGAGCCGCCGCCGCTCGAGCCGGAGCCGCTGCCCGACCCGTCGGCCGGCGGGCGCACCGCGGCGGCGCTCCGCCTCGAGTGGACGCCGCGCGCGCCGATGGGGCCGGGCAGCGCGCCCAGCCCGCGCACCGATCCGTGGTACGACACGCCGCGCGTGTCGGCCGGCGCCGGCGCGCTGTGGCGCTGGCGCGAGGGCGGGCTGGGGAGCCGCTACGACCTGTCGCTGTCGGGGGGCGGCAAGTACCGCGCGGCGTCGGCGCTGGCCGAGGTCATCTTCTCTTTCGACGGCGGCCAGATCGCGCTGTCCGGCGCGGGCGAGCTGGACCTGCTCGTCACCGACAAGCTCCTCCTGTTCGCGCGCGCCGACTACGACATCGAGGTCGACTGGTGGACCGTGGGCCCGGGCGCGTCCTACTACGTGACGCGCGATCGATGGAACACGATCTCCATCTTCGGATGGGTCAGGCGCCAGGGCGACGACGAGGGCCCCGACGGGGACGGGGTCATCGTCCAGCTGGAAGCCGCGCTCTGACGCGGCGGGCGAGCCGCGGATCGATCAGCGCTTGGTGCGGGCGTGGTCGCGCCGGCTCGGGGCGCGGCCGGGACGCTGCGCGGTGCGCGAGCGCGCCTTGTGGGTCGAGCCGTGGCCGTGCTTGCCGCCCTTGCTCGCCTGCTTCGAGGCGCTCTTCGCCGACGACGCGCTCTTCGACGCCGACCCGGCGCGGCCTTCGCCCTCGTCGCCGGAGTCGCCGGCCGATCCGCTGTCGGCGACCATCTCGCCCGGCACGGCGCAGCGCACGTGGGCATACCAGCGCTGCGGCGGCGGATGGCGGTGGCGCTTGCCGCGGCGGTGGCGGCTGCGCGGGCGCGGCGCCGACTCGTCCGAGCACCGCCCCGCGGCCACGTCTTCCCCGCTGCAGCCGATGCGGATGTGCATGTGGTCCTGGTGCGAGCCCGAGTCCCCGCCGGCGGTGAACAGGACCGCCTGGGCGCGGGCGAGCAGCTCGGGCGGCGCCGCCCTGGCGCGCGCGTAGGCGAGCAGCCAGCCGCGCACGCGGCTGGACACGAAGATGCGGCTCACCTGCACGTCGGGATCGCTGACCAGCGCGGCGACGAGCGCCCAGTTGCGCTGCAGGTCGAAGTAGCGCTCGTCGATGCGGCCGGCCGGCTCGGGCGACTCGGCGCTGACCGAGCGCGCGTCGAGCCCGTAGTAGGCCATGTGGTCGTCGGGGGGAAACGGATTGCCGTCGCGATCGATCGCGTAGTAGATGAGGTCGGCGTCGCGCCCCGACTGGTGCGAGGCGTGGTGAGCGACCGGGCCGCCCTGCGCCGCCGAGATGTCGGCGACCGCGAGCTTGCCGCCGGTGAACTGACGCGAGACCTCGGCCGCCGCGCGCTCGATGAGGCCGATGAGCTCGTCGGTGCCGAAGCGCAGGTTGCGCGCGCGCCACGGTCCGGGGGTGACGAAGCCCTCGCCGGCCTCGG
>DATFRY010000481.1:0-8386 GCA_035262925.1 Kofleriaceae bacterium
GATCAGATCGCGCACCTGTCCATCGGCGGCCAGCCGGTCGAGAAAGGCGTCGATCGCCGCGCTCCTCCGGTGGCGCCGCATGCGCCGCAGGAGCGAGCGCTCGCCGCGCACCGACCACGCGACCTCGAGCGCCCGGGCGGCCTGCGCGTCGTCGCAGGCCAGTGGCGCCACGCAGATGGCGATGCCGCGGACCCGGCGCGAGTCGTCGCCGAGCAGCGCCAGCGCGCGCCCCCCGTCGAGGTCGCCGAACACGGCCGCGCCGTCCAGCCAGCGCGCCGCGACGCCCTCCCCACCTCCCGCGCCGCTCGCGCCGCGGCCCCCGCCGGCGCCGCGCGCCCGCTCGATGGCCTGCTGGACGCGATGGCGATGAGTGCCGCGCGCGGGCGCGAACCGCACCTTGGTCATCGCGCGAGCATCGCTCAGCGGGGCGAGGCGGACAACGAGGACGGCGACGCCGGCGGCTGGACGCACGGTTCGCCTGTGCGAACCCGACCAGGCGACCGCGCGTCGGACGGGGTGCCGACGGAGTCGGCGGGCTGACGTCAACCGAAGTCAACCGAAGTGAGCGCCGGGGTCAGTCGAGCTCGGCGAGCTCGTCCTCGCGGATGCCGAGCAGGTAGAGCAGCGAGGCCATGTTGCTCTGGTTGACCGCCACCTGGGCCGCGTCCTGCACCGTCTTCTTGGCGTTGAAGGCGACGCCGAGGCCGGCGCGCTCGAGCATGGTGATGTCGTTGGCGCCGTCGCCGACCGCCATCACCTGGTCGAGCTGGATGCCCTCGGCCCGGGCCACCTCGGCCATGAGGTCGGCCTTGCGCTGCCGGTCGATGATCTCGCCGCGCACGCGGCCGGTCAGGAGGCCGCCCTCCACGTCGAGCACGTTCGCGAAGCCGTGGTCGAGTCCGAGCCGCTCGACGATCGGATCGACGAACGCGCTGAACCCCCCGGAGATGACCGCGAGCCGGTAGCCCAGCTTCTTGAGCGCGCCCACCAGCTCGAGCGCGCCGGGGGTGAGCTCGAGGGTCGGCGCCACGCGCGCCACCACCTCGTCGAAGCGGGCGCCGCGCAGGAGCGCGACCCGGGCGGTGAACGCCTCGCGAAACTCGAGCTCGCCGCGCATCGCCCGCGCGGTCAGCTCGGCCACCTGCGCGTGACAGCCGACCGCGCGCGCCACCTCGTCGATGACCTCCTGGGCGATGAGCGTCGAGTCCATGTCGAACACGACCAGCCGCTTGGACCGGCGGAACAGGTTCTCGCGCTGCACCGCGACGTCGATGTCGAGCCCCTGCGCGGCGAGCAGGAGCTCGCGCTTGACCTCGGCCATCACCTCGCCGCTCGGCACGCTGGCGATCATCTCGACCGCCGCCAGCCGGCGCCGCGACAGCTTGTGGATGTTGGTGATGTTGGCCGACCGTCGGGCCAGCACGCCGGTCACCGCCGCCAGCCCGTCGGCGCCCACCCGCTCGCCCATGAGCGTGATGGCGTAGAGGTTGCGGTTGACCGACTCGGTCAGCTCCGGGAACGCGATGAAGTCGCCCTGGCTCATCGGCTCGAAGCGAACGTGCGCCCCCGCCTGCCAGCCCTCGTAGAGGAGCTCCTTGACCAGCGCGGCGTCGCCCTGCTCGTCGTCCATGTGCGCGACGTCGACCACGAACGAGAGCGACAGCAGGCGGTGCGTGGAGGCCTGCTCGATGTCGATGACCGGCACGCCGTGGCGGGCGAGCACCCGGCAGATGGCGTTGCAGATGCCCGGCCGGTCGGGGCCGTGGACGGTGAGGAGGATGAGCTTCGAGTCAGCCATTCGCCCCCGCATGGTAGCGGAGGAAGGCCCGAAGGGCCGACCGAGGGTACGTTCTGGGCCCGCCGACGCAGTCGCCGTGAGCGGACGGCGTCGGGCTGGCGAGCCGCTCCGGGCTTGTGTCGGCGCGGCCGCCTGCCTTATATTGCTAAGCCGTGGACGATATCGACCTACGAATCATCCGCCAACTGGCAGACAAGGGCAGGATGACATGGTCAGACCTGGCGTCGTCCCTCGGCCTGTCGGCGCCGGCCACGGCCGAGCGGGTGCGGCGCCTGGAGGAGCGCGGCGTCATCCGCGGCTACGCGGCGCTGCTCGACGCCGACGCGGTCGGCTGCCCCCTCCTGGCCCTCGTCGCGGTCAGCCTGGAGCGCCCGTCGCACCGCGCCGGGTTTCTCCGCTGGGTCGCGCGCTCGGACGAGGTGCTCGAGTGCCATCACCTGGCCGGGGACGACGACTTCCTCCTCAAGGTGCGATGCGCCGGGACGCGCGCCCTCGAGCAGCTGGTGAGCGACGGGCTCAAGGGCCTGGCCGGGGTGGCGCGCACCCGCACGACCATCGTCCTCTCCACCGTCAAGGACACGGTGGTCCCGCCGCTCCCCGGGGGAGGGCGCTGATGCTCGAGCTGTGGCTGCGCGGCCTCGCGGTCGGCTTCTCGGTGGCGGCCCCGGTCGGGCCGATCGGGATCCTCTGCATCCAGCGCACCCTCTCGCGCGGGCGGCTGGCCGGGTTCGCGACCGGCATGGGCGCGGCCACGGCGGACATGCTGTACGCGATCCTGGCGGCGGCCGGGGTCGGCGCGGTGAGCGGCGCGCTGGTGGCGCATCAAGACGCGTTGCGGGCGGTGGGCGGCCTCTTCCTCATCCATCTCGGGCTGCGTGCCGCGCGGGCCCGGCCGGCGCGCGCAGCGGCCGCCGGCGGCGGCGCTGACGGCGGCGCGGTCGCGGGCCCGCTCGCCGGCCCGCTCGGCGACTGGGCGCAGACGTTTCTCCTGACGCTCTCCAACCCGGTGACCATCCTCTCGTTCGCCGCGATCGTGGCCGCGCTCGGTCCGGCCGGGCTCGACGCCGCATCGGCGCCGGCGTCGGCGGTGTTCATCGGCGGCGTCCTGGTGGGATCGGCCGCCTGGTGGCTCACGCTGTCCGGCCTGAGCGGGGCGGCGCGCCGCTGGCTCCTGCCCCGCCTGCGCTGGATCAACGTGGCGGCGGGTGTCGCGCTCCTCTGCTTCGGCGCGGCGATCGCCGTGCCGGCGATCATGGGCTGGCTCGCTCTGCCTCCACCTTGAGATCGGCCGCGTAGCGCTCGAACGGCGGGCCGAAATCCGGCAGCGAGCGGCGGACCATCGGCAGCATCAGGCCGCTCAGCACCTCGACCATCGAGAAGTCGGTGGAGCCGTCGCCGCGCGGGGTCAAGGTGAAGGTGCGCACGCCCTTGAACATCGGCGCCGCGCCGTCGCTCCACACCATGCGCGTCTCCGGCTCGAGCGCGGTCACCTTCGGCTTGAAGGTGCGCCTGGGGGCGATCGGCACGCGCAGCGCCAGCCTCTGGCCGACGGCGATGGTGCCCTCGAGGCTGTCCACCGTCGAGTTCCAGCGCGGGAGATCGGCGGCGTTGGTCAGGAGCGACCACACCCGGGCGGCCGGCGCCCGGATGTTGATCGCGACCGCGGTCTCCGTGCGAAAGGCGGTGGCCACCACGGTGGCCCGGCCGCTGGGCGTTTCCTGCATCTCGTCCTCCAGTCAGTCGTCAGTCTGGAGACGAGGACGATCGAGCGGGCCGAAAGGATGCGCTCGCCGCGCCCACGATCGCCAGGCTGGTCGGATCCTGCAGGAACACCGTCACTCCCATGCGGTCTCGCCGCCACCCCGGCTCCAGCGCGAGCGACACGTTGCCGCGCCGCGGGCCGGCGGCGTCGAGCGAGAATGCCTTCACCAGGCGGCGCACGACGAAGTGATTCATCAGGTCGCGGCCCTGGTTCTCGCCGCGCGCGATCCTGGTCGCCAGCCCGCTCTCCACCAGCGCGACCCACGCGTCGGCGCGCGTCGACCCGCGCGAGGGAAGGGCGGCCTCGACCGAGACGGCGATCCGGTCGCCGCCTGTCGTGGCCGTCGCGCCGATGCGACCCCGCTCCGCCGGCGCGCGCGCGGCGCGCTCGATCAGCGCGACCGCGCCGCCGCGGTCCGAGCCGACCACGTCGCGGCCGCCCTGCACCACGAGCTGGGGCGTGTAGATGCGGCCGGCCCCCAGCGACTGCGCGTAGCGGTTCTGGCGCGCGGTCCACTCGGCGCTGGAGAACGGATCGCGCCAGCCCAGGTCGTCCCAGTAGTCGACGTGGAAGGCGAGCGGTAGGACCTGCACTCCATCGACCGCCGCGGGCAGCTCGCCGAGCAGCCGGTCGGCCGGCGGGCAGGAGCTGCAGCCCTGCGACGTGAAGAGCTCGATGAGCACGGCCGGGTCGGTCGCCGACGCGGTGGAGCGCGCGGGCGCGGTGGCCGCGGCGGCGTCGTCGCCGGCCAGGCTGCAGGCCGCGTCCGGCGCGGCGCCGAGGGCGAGGACGCAGGGCAGGAGCAGCCGGCTGGATGTCATGCTGCATCATACGCCGGCCGAACGGGCCGGTTACGCACCGCGTCTGGCCGCGTGTGACCGGGTCTGGCCGGGTCTGGCCGCGCGCCGCACCCTGCGGCAGCCGGCCGCACCGGGCCCCGTCGGCCCGCGCCGTTCAGCGCCCCGTGAAGCGGCCGGCGCGGCGCTCGACGAAGGACATCATGCCCTCGCGCGCGTCCTCGGAGCCGAGCAAGCGGTTCACGGTCGGGCGCAGATCGGCGATCGCCGCGTCGGTGCCCTGGCGGGCCGCGACCCGCGCGCTGTGCAGGGTGGCCTGCACGCCCAGCGGCGCCTGGGCGGCGATACGCTCGGCGATGGCGAGGGCGCGCTCGAGGTCCTGGCCCGGCTCCACCACCTCCTGGACCAGCCCGATGCGCAGCGCGGTGGCGGCGTCGAGCTCGTCGGCGGTCAGGAGGTAGCGCATGGCGTTGCCCCAGCCGACCCGCTCGGGCCAGCGGAAGGTGCCGCCGCCGAACGGAAAGATGCCGCGCTTGACCTCGATCTGCGCGAAGCGGGTGTCGCTGGCCGCCACGCACACGTCGGACGCGAGGAGGAGCTCGATGCCGAGGGTGAGGCAGAGGCCGCGCACCGCCACCACCACCGGCTTGACCGTCTGCGGCCCGGCCACGCCCCATGGATCGATCGCGCCGGCGGGCGAGAGCTGCTCGCCGCGCGCGATGAGCGGCCCGACGGCGGCGAGGTCGAGGCCGGCAGTGAAGTGCTCGCCGTGGGCGAACACCAGGCCGACGCGGAGCTCGGGGTCGCGCTCGAGCTGGCCGTAGGCGGCGGACAGGCCGCGCAGCATCTCGGGCCCGAACGCGTTGCGCTTGTGGGCGCGGTCCAGGCCCATGAGAAAGACGTGGCCTCGCGTCTCTGTGGTGATCTGTCCCTCGGGTGGCGTGCTCATGCGGCCAAGGATAGCCGCCGCGGCCGCCCGCAGCGCGGGCGCGGGCCGCGATCGGACCGCCGGAGCTCTCTTCGGTTGACCTCGGTGAGCTCCGGCGTCAGGGCTTCGCGCTTTCGGCGCTCAGCCGGTCGATTGTCGACGGGGGACCCCGCCGACTTCGTCGGCACCCCGTCTAGAAGTAGTAGCTGGCCACCAGCTGGAACAGGCCGCCCGACGACTTCTCGGGCACCGGGCCGTCGCGGCCGACGAACTCGGGCCCGTCGAGCTGGTCCTCGTCTCGCGCGAGGCCGACGCCGTAGAGCTGCGCGGCGAGACCCCAGCTGCCGAAGCGGCGCTCGAGGCCGATGCCGAGGCGGACCAGGCCCTCGGCGAACTCGGCCTGGGTCACGCGGTCGCCGTTCTTCTCGTACCAGATGCGGTCGCGCGCGCCGCCGACGCCGAGCAGCACCGACCACAGCCAGCGGCTGTCGGGGTTGATGTGGAACATGCCGCCCAGGATGACCGCGCCGGTGGTGCGGCGGGTGTCGCCGGGGCCGGACAGCTCGCCCCCCATGGCGCTGACGTCGAGCTCGAGCTCCCAGCGGCGGTGGAGGCGGAAGCGGACCTGGAGCCCGACCAGGCCGAGGTCGGTCTTGTCGGCGTCGCCGCCGTCGTCGCGATCGCGCTCCGACGTCACGCCGAGGCCGCCGAGGTGGACCCCGATGCCCCAGCGCGGGAAGGAGGGCGGCGGGCGGGCGACCACGACGACCGGGGGCGGCGGCCCGTAGGGCGGCGGCGCATACTGGGGGGCGGGCGCATACTGCGGCGGCGCGGCCCCCGGTGGCGATGAGCCGTCGATCGTGGCTCCGGGCGGCTGCGCCGCGGCATCGCCGGGCGCGACCAGGAGGAGGCCGACGAGGGCCGGAATCGAGAGCAACGCCGAGCGGCACACTGTGCGAACCATGGTTGCGAGCTCCGACCGCGACGCGCGGTCCGGCGACAGTGTCTTCAAGTCCCGTGCCCGCGCGCAACCCGTCGATTCTCCGCGCGGTGCGGCCGGGGCCACGACGTCGGCGTCGCGGTTCGCGGCAGTCGCGTGACCCACCACGTGTGGGATCTTCCTGCGCTCCATTGTCATGGGTCACGAGCCCATGTCAGGAGGGCGGAGGAAATGATGACGATCTAGTCATGATTCCTGCCGACAGCGCCCGGTCCCGGCTGTAGAATGCGCGGCATGCGCGCACTCTGTCTCCTCGTCCCTCTGTGTCTCGCGGCCGCCGCCTGCTCGGGCGATGGCGATGGAAGCTCGGGCCAGGACCCGGGCGACTCGAGCGGCTCGCCCGACGGCGACGACTCGAGCGGAGGCGACGACTCGAGCGGGGGCGCGCCTGTCCTCGAGCACGAGTTCCCGTCCGTCGGCGTGGAGTCGGGCCAGGAGATCACCACGCTGTGCCTGAGCTGGAGCCTGCACAACGACGCTCCGCTGTTCGTGAGCACGGTCGCGATGAACGCCGGGCCGGGCTGGCATCACTCCAACTGGTTCTACGTGCCGAGCGGCACGTTCCCGGCCGACGACGGCGTGTGGAACTGCGAGGACGGCGAGTTCGATCAGGTCGCCGCGGCGCTGGCCGGCGGCGTGCTCTTCGCCCAGTCGACCCAGGCAACCGACGAGACGCAGTCGTTCCCCGAGGGGGCCGTGCTCGAGGTGCCGCGCGACGCGGTCGTGGTCAGCCAGATCCACCTGCTCAACGCGTCCGACGAGGCGATCGACACCGGCGTGTCGATGACGCTGTCGACGGTGAAGGAGGAGGACGTGCAGATCCGGCTGCACCCGATGTCGTTCGACTTCCACCAGCTGGCCATCCCGCCGCAGCAGCGCTCGCGCTTCGCGGCGGAGTGCGACATGGTGGCGGCCGGCGGCCCGCTCGACGGGACCTCGCTCTACTACGCGCTGCCTCACTACCACAAGTGGGCGCGCGGGATGAACATCGAGATGTTCGGCGGCGACCGGGAGGGCGAGGTCATCTCCGACGTGGAGGCGCGGATCGGCGAGCCGCTGGGCACGACCCTGTCGCCGCCGCTGTCGATGGCCGGCGCGCAGGGCATCCGGTTCGGCTGCACCTACGACAACGACACCGAGCGCACGATCGGCTACGGCAACTCCGGCGACGACGAGATGTGCATCTTCCTCGCGTTCACCGACAGCGAGCTGACCTGGGCCGGCGGCGTGGTGACCGGCGAGGCGACCATGACCGGCATGGACGGCGACGTCGCCGTCTACACCGGCGAGTGCACGACCATCGCGGTGCCGTCGCCGGAGCCGTGATCGGCGGGCCGGGCGGATTCACCGCGCCGCGGCTGACGGACCGCAGCGCGCCACGGACTGCGGCGTGGCCGGCCCGTGGCCGCCGCGCGCCGCCCGCGCCCGAGGGTGGGCGGGCGCGCGCGTGGTGCGCCGGGCCTCCGGCCTCGCAACGCGAGCCGGCCCGGTCGCGGCGGCACCGTCACGGCCGGCGCGGCCGGCGCGGACCCGGCGCATGGCGCTCGCCCCGCTCACCGCATCGGCCGTCGGGTTGATCGCGCCCGCCAGGCTCACGCCGGGCTGATCGACCGCGCGCTCGGACGAGGCCTCGCCCGAGGTCGCCGCGCCGATGCGCGGGGGACGGGCGCGCCCGCCGGCGGGCAAGGCCGAGCTCGGGCACCGGTCGGCCCGCGCGCGCGCCGCGTGGCCGTCGCGGCCGACCTTCTTCTCGCCCTTGTCGCCGCGTCCCTGGGTCGCGGGCGACCCGGCCTGCGCGCGCGCCTGGCCGGGTCCGGGCAGCGCGATGGCCGCGACGACGATCGATACCAGACCCACGGTTCGCCTGTGTCGAACCCGACCAGGCGAACTGTCGGTCAGAAGCGGTACCGACGGTGTCGGCGGGGTTCCCCGCTCGATCCGCCACGTCGTCGAGCGACCACTCTGCCTGCGGGGCCACCCAAGGTGCCCCCGTCGAAATCGACCGGCTGAGCGCGCAAGCGCGAAGCCCTGACACCGGAGCTCGCTGCGGTCGACCGAAGTGAGCTCCGGGGTCAGGAGGCGAGGGCGAGGGTTGATGCCG
>DATFRY010000482.1:0-12078 GCA_035262925.1 Kofleriaceae bacterium
CGATCGCGTCGCTGCGCAGGTTGAGGAAGTCCGCGAGGTGTCCTTCTGGATCCGTGTCGGTCTCGCCCTGGTAGAAGAAGCCCGGCACCCGCGCGAAGGCCGGGTTGTCGACCTCGGTCGGGAGGTACGAGATGCCGCCTCCGAGGTAGGCGATCGTCCGCTCCGGGTGCACGGCGGCGAACTTGATCGCGTTGTGCCCGCCGAGCGAGATGCCCTCGGTGATGACCGGCGCGTTGGCGATCTCCGGGTGTCCGCTCATCTCGGCGAAGTCGTTCATCGCCTCGATCACCGTGTCGGAGTGGTTGACGTCGTTGTCGTTTTCCCTGTCGGAGAACTGCGTGCCGATCAGGCCGAAGCCCATCGTCTGCGCGTAGTCTCGGTAGCGCTGGAACTGACCCTCGGTCAAGTCGAGGCGCGTGTCTCCGCCGCTCTCGTTGAAGCTGAGATAGAACCCGTAGATGACGTCCTGGTCGTCAGGGATCCACATCCGCAGCTGGACCTGCGAGCTCTCCTCCCAGTCGAAGACACCTGCTCGCGCGCTCGTGGTCCCCCCGCACGCGACCATGAAGAGAACCACTGCCAGCTTGGAACCAGGCTTCTGAATAGAGATCACCGGCCAAGTCTATGGCCTTCGCGACCCGCCGGCACGAGCCCTCACTCCTTCTCGGCCTACCGGGCGGCGACGGCGCGAGCGAGGAGCTCGGCCAGGCGCTCCGGGGCGACATTTCCGCCAGATAGAATGACGCCGATGTGACGGAGCGAGCGGGGCAGCGCTCCAGAGCGGAGCACCAGCGCCACGCCCGCCGCGCCCGAGGGCTCGACCACGAGCTTGGCGCGGAGGGCCAGGTGGGCGACGGCCGCGGCCAGCTCGTCGTCGGTCACCGTGTGGCAGGCGACCCCGGCGCGGCGCGCGATCGCGAAGGGCAGCTCTCCCACGCGGGTCGGCTTGAGGCCGTCGGCCAGCGTGGGCGCCGGATCGACCGGCACGACCGCGCCGGCCCGCATGCTCTGACCCATCGAGTCGCAGCCGACCGGCTCGACGGCGTGGATCGGGATGCCGCGCCCCTCGGTGGCCAGGCATGCGCCGGCGATGAGGCCGCCGCCGCCGACCGGCACCACGATCGCGTCGAGCTCGACGCCGGCCGCGTCCGCCTCCTCGAGCAGCTCGAGGGTGGCGGTGCCCTGGCCGGCGATCGTGTGCGGGCTGTCGAACGGCTCGATGATCGCCGCCCCGGTCTCGGCCTGGCGGGCGAGCGCGGCGCGATGCCGCTCCGGCGAGGTGGTGCCGACCAGCACCACGCGCGCGCCCATCTCCTTCACCGCGGCCAGCTTGATGGCGGGCGCGTCGACCGGCATGAAGATGTCGGCGCCGATGCCGAAGCGGGCGGCGGCCATCGCGACCGCCTGGGCGTGGTTGCCGGAGCTGTAGGTGATGACGCCGCGCCGGCGGGTCTCCTCGTCGAGCTGGCCGACCGCGTTGAGCGCGCCGCGCGCCTTGAACGCGCCCACGTGCTGGAGGCTCTCGGCCTTGAGCCAGAGCTCGGCTCCGGCCAGGCGATCGAGCGAGGCCGAGCGCACGACCGGCGTGCGCACGACCTGGCCGCGCAGGCGAGCTGCGGCCGCGACGACGTCGGCGTGCGTCGGCGACGGCAGCTCCGCGACGCTCACTGCTCGGGGACCTCGCCCGGGTCTCCCGCGCCGGGGTCTTCCATGCCCGGCGGCAGGCCCTCCATCGGCATCCCGCCCATCTCGCCCATGTCGCCGCCCATGCCGCCCGGCTGCCCGCCCATCGGCGGCGTCGCCGGCTTCTTCTCCTCGATCTTCTTGGTCAGCTTGTCGCTCGTCAGCTCGATGATGTCGGTGATCGACAGGGCGTCGACCAGCGCCGCCTGCGCGCGACCCTTCTCGCGCACGTAGTAGCGGTCCTTCTTGTCGGTGCCGGCGATCTCGATGACGCGCTCCTCGCCGGCCTTCTCCGTCGGCGACTCCTGGGCGCCCGCGTCGGCGCCGGCCCCGGCCGCTGGCGCTGCGCCCTGCACCGGCTCCGGCTTGAGGTGCAGCGTGACGGTGGCCAGCGGCTTGTCGATCGCGCGCTTCGGGTCGGCCGGCTGGGACAGGTAGATCTTGGTGACCCGGTTGACCACCTTCTCGATCTCCCCCTTGTCGATCTCCATCCCCTTGGCGGGGGCCACCGGCTGGCCGCCGGCCGACGCCTGCCAGGTGTCGCCCGAGCGCTCGAAGTGGAAGCTGCCCTTCTCGCTGGTCACATCGAGCGCGGACACCCGAGTGGCCGGCAGGTCGATGTAGCCGGTGTCGACCCAGGCCGACGCCCGGGCGCCGACGCCCGCCGCGGTGACGCCCAGGACCCCGTGGACGTCGTCGCTGCCGGCGATGCGCACGCTGGTCTGGCGCTGGCCGGCGCTCGAGCCGACGTAGAAGGTGGTGTCCTTGCCGCCTGCCGTGACGACCACCTTGCGCTGGTAGGCGCCGTCGGCGACCTCGAGCTGCGCCTGCCGCGCCTTGCCCGAGGCGATCGGCGCGCGCGAGCGCATGTCGGCGATCTTCTCCGTCAGGTCGGTGATCTTCTGCTTGTCGACCGGGTAGTCGAAGTGGCTGGCCAGGACCCAGGCGTCCTTCTTCTTCACCAGGTCGATCGACGGGTTCGCGCCCGGCTTGCCCTTCGCGGCCGCGTCGTCCTCCTCGTCGTCGGGGGTCTTCACGTCGCTCTTGGCCGTGCGGTCGAAGATGCGGATGCGCTCGACCTTGTCGCCGGCGAACCCGGGCAGGAGCGGCTCGAGCTTGCCGATGCTGGTGTCCTCGCCGCGCAGGTGGAAGACGAGGATCAGGAGGACCTGGAAGGCCAGGACGCCCACGAGAATCCGGTTGAGCTTGTTCATGGCCGCCCCTCCTCGTCCTTCTCGCTCTTCGCGTCGTCGGTCGCGCCGCCGCCACCTCCGCCACCGCCTCCGTCGGGTTCGGGGTCGCGACCGCCTCCGCCGCGCTGGTCGAGCTGGATCGGGACCAGGGTGCGGCGGCGCAGCATGCTCATCGCCACCACGATGCCGAGGCCCAGGATGACGATGCCGTAGTTGATCGACTCCCACTTGCCGCGCGACTCGGGCGCGACCTCGAGCAGCCGAGTGTGCGTGCCGCGCGAGCGGATGGACAGGAGGTCCGTGTCGGCCACCGCCCAGTCGACCATGTTCTGGACCAGCTCGAGGTTGTTCTGCACGTAGTCGGCGCCGGCCCGCTGCGACAGCTCGAGGAGCTCGTCGGTCACGAAGCTGGACGAGCCGACCACGATCACGCGCGCGTCGGGCGGCGAGCGCTCGATCAGGCGCTCGCTCTCGTCCTTGCTGTCGCCCTTCTTCGCGTCCTTCTTGGGCGCCGGCTGGTGTGCGAACAGGCTGTCGAAGCTGCCGGTGATGGCGACCGCGAGCGGCTGCGCGCCCTCATCGCCCTTGGTCAGGTTCTGCGGCCTGCCGAACCCGGTCTGCGGATAGAGCCGGAAGTCGGGCTGGACCTGCGGCGACTTCTGCAGCCACGAGTCGTCCGACGACGACATCAGCACCTCGACCTTGCGCGCCGGCGCCGCCTCGTCCTTCTTCTTGTCGCCCTTCTTGTCGCCCGCCGCCTTGTCTTCGGGCGCCGTCACTCGCACCGGCGAGGCGTAGTGCATGACCGCCGCCGAGAGCCGGCTGGTCATGATGTTGTCGCCCATGGCCTCGCGCGGCACGTGCACGAAGAACGGGTAGGGCAGCTGCTGGATCTCGCGCACCACCACGCCGTTGCCCAGGTCGCGCTCGCCGGGGATGGGGAACACGTCGTTGCGGGAGTCCATCACCAGCCTGTCGCCGACGTCGATCCCCCAGCGGGCGAACAGCTTCTCCAGCCCGGTCACGATCGGCTCGACCTGCAGGTCCTGCGACGACAGGTTCAGGCGGTAGCGCCCGTCGAGCACGATGAGCGCGCCGCCGCGCATCACGAACTGATCGACCGCGCGCTGCTCCTTGTCACCCAGGTGAGCCGGACCGGCCAGCACCAGCACGTCGACGGCATCCTGCACGTGGCCCGACGACAGCTCCGCCGGCTCCACCTGGTAGCTGCCGCGCAGCTGCTCCTGCAGTGTGTTGAAGCCCTGCGGCGCGCGCGGCCGCTGCGGCGGCATGCCCGGCATCTGCGGCTGCTGCTGCTCGGGCGGCGGCGTCCACACCGCCACGGTCTTGATGAACCCGGGCGCCGTGCGCTTGAGGCCCTCGACGATGGTCTGCTTGAGCGACGCCTCGGTCACCTCCTGCGGCGTCGGCAGCGGGATCTCCCGGCTGCCCACCTTGAGCACGAAGTGCAGGTAGAACGTCGCGCCCGACAGGAGCGACGCCGCGTACGGCCGCATGCCGTAGCGCTTGAACAGCGCCTGCTGCGCCTGCGGCGTGTCCGGCTCCTCCTGGCGGAAGACCAGCTTGCCGTGCGCCTGACCCTCGAGCTCGTCCACCACCTTCTTGAGCGACGCCGGCGCGGTCTTCATGTTCTCCGGCAGCGTCCTGGGCGTGATGTACGCGGTCAGCTCTGCCTTGCCCTCGAGCGCGCCGAACAGCGCGTCCAGGCTCTGGAAGCCGTAGGCCAGCTTCTTCACCGTGCGCGTCACGTCGTACTCGAAGTTGCGCAGCTTGACCTCGATCTGCCCGGTGGCCGACGGGTCCTGGTTGACCTCGATGAGGTCCTCGAAGGTGAGGACCTCGTGCTGATCGCCGTACTGGAGGAGGATGTGGAAGTAGGCGTTCACCACCGAGCGCTCGCGCCGGTCGGCGAACTGGAACGGGAAGCTCTTGATGCCGTACTTCTCCTGCGCCTCCTTCTCGACCTCCTCCGACTCGGACGGGTCGGTGAACTCGAGGCGCACCTTGCTGCCGCCCACCACCTTGTACTCGCTCAGGAGGTCGCGGATGCGCGGCACCAGCGGGGCCAGCAGCGGATGCGTCTTCTCGCTGAAGTAGCCGCGGATGATGAGCGGCTGGTCGAGCGACTGCAGCATGTCCCGGGTGACGTCGGACAGGCTGTACTCGTTGTCCTTGGTCAGGTCCACGCGCGCCGCCGCGACCGGGGACAGCCAAAGGTTGAGCGCGATGGCGTTGACCGCGACCAGGCCGACCGCGAGGCGGAGGTTGAAGCGCTGCTTCTCGGTGCGCTTGCCGTGGCCCCAGCCCTTGGCCTTGAGCAAGACGATGTTGAGGCCCAGGAAGACGACGACCACGCTCCCGTAGTAGGCGAGGTCGCGCAGGTCGACCACGCCGCGAGCGATGCTGTTGAAGCGGCTGCCGGTGCCGATGCGGCGCAGGAGCTCGGCCGTGTCGGTCCCGAAAATCCCGGCCACCGCCTCCGCGCCCGGCAGGTAGAGGAGCGTGCAGACGAGCACCGTCAGGATGAGCGAGACGATCTGGTTGTCGGTCGCCGCCGAGACGCACAGGCCGACCGACAGATAGGCGCTGGCCAGGAGCAGCGCGCCGAGATAACCGCCGATGACCGGGCCGCTGTCGAGATCGCCCATCATGGCGACGGTGATCGGCAGACCGAGGGTGAGGACCAGCGCGATCGCCACCAGCGTGAGGCCGGCCAGGAACTTGCCGAGCACCAGCTGCCAGTGCGGGACCGGCAGGGTCAGAAGGATCTCGATGGTGCCGACCTTCTGCTCCTCGCTCCACAGGCGCATCGACAGCGCGCCGACCAGGAAGATGAGGAGCAGCGGCAGCCAGTCGAACATCGGCCGGACGTCTGCGATGTTGCGGGTGAAGAACTTGTCCACCCAGAAGAACGTGAACAGCACCACGCCGAGGAACGTGGCCAGGAAGATGAGGGCGACCGCCGAGTTGAAGTAGCCGCGCAGCTCCTTGCGCGCGATGGACCAGATGTGGTTCACGACACCACCTCCTTCGTCTTCGCCTTCTCCTTCGCCTTTTTCTCCTTCTTCTTGTCCTTCGCCCCGGCCCCGGCTTCGGCGCCGGCCTCCGCGTCGGCGTCCTCCGCGGCCGCGCCGCCCGACGGTGCGGCGTCGTCGGTCTCGATGTCCGGCCTCTGCTCCAGCTCGCGGAAGACCGCCTCGAGCGTGCGCGTGTCGGAGCGCAGCTCGGCCACCTTCCAGGACCTGTGCCGCAGCGCCTCGAACAGCGCCGGGCACAGGTCGTCCTCACCGCCCGTCACGCGCCAGCGCTCGAAGCCGTCCGGCATGGGTGCCGCGTCCCGGTGGTCGAGCTCGGCCGAGACCACGCCCGCGACCCCCCTGAGCGCGTCGCGCACGCCGGCTGCCCCCTTCTCGATCGCAACCACGGCGGCGTGGCCGGCGCGCAGGTCGTCGAGTCGCGCGTCGGCGCGAAGCCTGCCGCGCATGATGACCAGCACGCGCTCGCACGTCATCTCCACCTCCGTCAGGATGTGGGTGGAGAGCATGACGGTGGCGGTCTCGGCCAGGCGCTTGATGAGCGCGCGGATCTCCGCGATCTGCGTCGGGTCGAGGCCGCTGGTCGGCTCGTCGAGGATGAGGACCTCGGGCCGGTGCAGGATGGTCTGCGCGATCCCCACGCGCTGCCGGTATCCCTTCGACAGCGCGCCGATCGATCGCGTGAGATAGCCCTCGAGCCCGGCCGCGTAGATGGCGTCCGACAGCATCGAGCGCCGCCGCTCGACCGGGATGTCGCGCAGCTCCGCCATCATGAGCAGGTACTCCTGCACGGTCATCTCGCTGTAGACCGGTGCGTTCTCGGGCAGGTAGCCGATACGGCGCTGGACGCTCAGCGGGTCGGCGACGACGTCGATCCCGCGCAGGGCCGCGCTGCCCTCGTCCGGCTGCAGATAGCCGGTCAGGATCTTCATCAAGGTCGTCTTGCCCGCCCCGTTGGGGCCCAGGAGGCCGATGACCTCGCCCTTCTCGACCGAGAAGGAGACCTGCTTGAGTGCCTGTACTGAACCGTAACTCTTCGACAAATCGCTGGCTTCGATGGCTTTCATAATGAGCTCTCAGCGCGGCACAATACCCGCGGGACGGTCGGATTTATTCCACCACTCGGCAGAAGCGGTCAATCCGCCGTGGCCTGTGCCTGATCGAGCCTGACCCTGAACCCGGGCCAGGCCGGCCCTCAGCGGCTGCTGGTGTGCAGCACCGCCGACAGGCTGAGGTCGAGCTGGCTGCGGGCCAGGCCGAGGAGGCTCTCGAAGTCGGAGTCGCTGAGCTTGAGGCGGCCGACCAGGTCGGTGCGCGTGGCGGCGAACAGCTCGTCGCGGATGCGCGCGATCCAGCGGGCCACGGTCGCCCGGTGCACGCCGTAGAGCCCGCCTATCTGGTCGATGTTGAGGTCGTCGACGAAGCGGAGGCGCAGGATCGTGCGATCGCGGTCGGTCAGCGCGGCGCAGGCGCGGGCCAGGGCCGCCTCGAACTCGTCGGCGAACTGGGCCTTGAGGTACTTGAGGGCGGGGTCGTCGACCGGCGGTGCCAGCGCCGCCACCTGCGACGCGGTCATCGGCTGCTCGCGCCTGCCGCTGCCGCGCAGGTTGAGGGCGGTGCGCACGGCGCTGACCCGCACCCACGTGGTGAGCGGGCCGCGGCCGGCGTAGTCGGCGATCTTGGGCAGCGACGCACCGTCGGTGACGAACAGCTTCTGGCGCAGGAGCTGGCGCACCTCGTCGGCGAACGCCGGCGACGGATCGAGCCGGCGCAGGGCCGAGCCCGCCAGCGGCAGGATCTGGTCCTCGAACACGCGCAGGCCCATCGGGTCGCCGGCCGCGCACGCGCAGGCCAGGTACAGGTCGGGGCCGTACAGGTCGGCGGCCGCGACCTCGGGGTCTGACGTGCCGCTGGTGTGGCGGGCGACGTGCGCGACGAAGGCGGCGGCCCCGACCTCGACACCGGGCCATGCAGCACGTCCTTCATGCCACAGGCGCTCCACCGCCGCGCCGCCCGGGAACTCACTCACCACCGGAATTGTCTGCCCAACTGGCCGCCCGTGTCCAACGGAAGGGCCGGGACCGATGTGCGAGGGTGCACCACCGGGCGGTCCTGCCCCGTGTGCGGCGGTCGGCGGTCGGCCGTCGGCGCTCGGCGGTCGGCGCTCGGCCGTCGGCCGTCGGCGGTTCAGTGGTGGGCGAGGAACTCGATGGCGCTGGGTGCGATGCGCGACTGGGTCGCGACGCACCGGTCGATCGCCTCGAGCGCCTGGTCGAGCCGGTAGCGCGCGCCGTCGATCTTCGCGACCCGCCCGTCGAGGAGCGCCTTGACCTCGCCGCGCCGCGCCGGATCGCAGAACACGGCCATGCTGCCGACGAACCAGCCGGCCTCGTCGCTGCGCATGCCGCCGAGCAGCGCGTCGATGTGCTGCTGGATGAACGTCCAGGCCAGGGCGCGGCTCTCGCGACCCCGAAGCGCGCGGCCGAGCACCGCGCGGCTCTCGCGGAAATCGAACTCCCTGGTGAGCGCGAGCTCGAGCGCGCGGCTCGTGAGCGCCGGCGCGCGGAAGCCGCCCAGAGCCGAGAGCAGGCGTCCCTGGACGCGCCGGTCCTTCTCGGCGCGCGCCGCGGCCAGGATGCGGCCCCACAGCGAGGCGTCGCCGAAGTGCGCCGCGACTGCCAGCACCTGATCGACCATGTCGTCCTCGACCGCCTTGCGATCGGCGAGCCAGGCCACCGCCAGGCGATCGGCCTGGGCGCGCAGCTGCTCGTCGCCGGCCATGGCGGCGGTGGACACCACGACCGCGCGCAGCTGCTGGCGCTCGTCCGGGTCGCCTGGCCGCCGCTTCCAGCCCAGCCGGCGGGCGAGCGGACCGTATGTGGCCACCACCCAGTGCCGGTAGAGCTCGTAGCTCGCGTCGTCGAGCTGATCGGGCCGGAGGTCGTCGATGACCCAGCCGGCCGCGCTCTGGATGCGCTCCTCGCGGTCGGCCAGCAGGGCGGGCACCATGGCCATGGCGTCGGCCATGTGGAGCTGGTCGCGCCCGACGGCGGCGGCGATGTCGGCCATGAGCACCTGGCGCTCGACCACCGTCGGGCGGGCCGGCGAGCGGCGGGTCATGAGCGGCGCGATCTCGTCGCTCGTGTAGGCCGATCGATAGTAGCCGGTGCCGCCGGCGTTCATGACGATCCACTTCGGGCACGCGCCCTCGAGCGGCAGCGCGCCGTCGGAGGCGGTCATGAGCACGCAGGCGCGGCGCGACCTCGCGCCGGTGCCGTAGCGCACGCACACCGGGACCTGCCAGGTGCGCGCGGCCTTCTCGCTGACGCCGGCGGGCAGGGCGCGCGACTGGTGCAGCTCGAGGTGCGGCGAGCCCGCGCCCTCGCACACCAGGCGGTGCTCGATGAGCGGCGCGCCGGGCTGCTCGAGGAAGGTCCTGAACGCGCCGGCCACCTCTCTGCCCAGGGTCTCGCCCATCGCGCCCAGGAAGTCCTCGGCGGTGGCGTTCTTCCACGCGTGCTTGCGCATGTAGGCGCGGATGAAATCGCGCCACCTGTCCTCGCCGACCCAGGTCTCGAACATGTGCAGCACGGTCGAGCCCTTCTCGTAGGTGATGTCACCGTCGAACGAGCTCTCGATCCCCTGCCGGGTCGTGACCGGCTGGCGGATCGCCCTGGTCGACAGCTTCTCGTCGGTCGACATCGCGTCGGCCGACCGGCCGGGCCGCTCCGCCTCGGGGAACTTCCAGCCCGGCTCGGCCTTGTCGGTGATGATGGCGTCCATCCACTGGCCGAGCGCCTCGTTGAGCCAGGTGTCGTTCCACCAGGCCATGGTGACCAGGTCGCCGAACCAGTAGTGCGACAGCTCGTGGGCCAGGATGTTGGCGTAGGCCTGCCTGCGCTGGCGGGTCTCCTCCTGCGGCTGGATGAGGGTGAGCGGCTGGCCCATGGCCACGATCCCCGGGTGCTCCATCGTGCCCCAGTAGCGCGGCACCACCGCGACATCGAGCTTGCCGTACGGGTAGTCCATGTCGAAGTAGTCCTCGAGGGCGGCGACCACGCGCGGGGTGACCGCGCGCGCGTAGCGGAGCTCGGCGGCTCGGCCCCTGGGGATGATGAAGCGGATCGGCGTCTTCGCGCGGCCGGCCGCGCCGCCGTCGACGACCTCGAAGGCGCCGACCACGAACGCGACCAGGTACGAGGGCAGCGGCTTCGACTCGGCGATGACGACCTTCTTCATGCCGCCGGCCTCGGGGGCCTCGCTCTCGACCGGGGCGTTGGCCAGGGCCACCTGGTCGTGCTCGATGTGGAAGGTCAGCTTCCACGGCACCTTGGCGTCCGGCTGATCGAAGCAGGGGAAGGCGCGCCGCGCGTCGATCGGCTCGAAGAAGGTGTAGGCGTACCACTGGTCGCCCTCCCTCTCGGCGTAAATGCCGCGGCTCTTCTCGTGATCGATCTTCCCGCTGTAGCGCACGTCGATGGCCAGCGGCCCGGGCGGCAGCGCGCTGCCGGTGGTGAGGCCGATGAAGTCCTCGTTGCCGGGCACGACGCGCGCGGGGTGGCCGCCCAGCGATGCGTGCGCGATGTCGAGCTCGGTCGCGTTCAGCCAGACGATGGTCACCGGACGGCGCACCTCGGCGGCGATCGAGACGGCGCCCTGGAACCTGGTCCGCGCCGGCACGATCGTGAGGTCGACGGCATAGCCGGTCGGGCGCACGTCGTCGCCCAGGCGCAGGGTCGGCGGCGCGCCCGGCCGGTCGGAGCCGGCTGCGGCCTGGCCGGCGTGGGCCGGCTCGGCCGGCGTGGTGATGGTGGCGGCGCGCTCGCCGCAGGCGAGGGACCAGGCCCAGGACAGGAGGAGGAGCGCGCCGGCGGCGCGTCGCGTGCGCAGCATGTGCGCGACCATAGCCGAGGTCGAGGCCGGTGGGGCCCGGTGGAAGGCCATCGCCGGCGCGCGGCGCTGCGGTATCATCGCCGCGTGCCGACCCCGTTCACCCGCAACTACCGCGACCACAGCAACGACACCGGCTTTCAGTTCGAGTTCTTCTGCGACAAGTGCGGCAACGGCCACCGCTCCAGCTTCCAGTCGAGCGGCGTCGGCGTGGCGGCCAAGATGCTCAAGGCGGCAGGAGCGCTGTTCGGTGGGAGCGCGTGGAACGCCGGCTGGGCCGCCGATCACGCCAAGGACGCGCTGCGCGGGCCGGCCTGGGACAAGGCGTTCGAGTCGGCCATCGGCGAGATGCGCCCGCGCTTCCGCCAGTGCACGCGCTGCGGCTCGTGGGTGTGCCCCGAGGTCTGCTGGAACGAGGCGCGCACGCTGTGCGAGAGCTGCGCGCCGGATCTGGGCGAGGAGGCCGCGGCGGCGCAGGCGCGCGCGGCGGTCGAGCAGGTGCAGGAGAAGGCGCGCCAGGTCGACCACGTGGCGCACGTCGACATGTCGCAGCAGCAGATGGCGGCCTGCCCGCACTGTCAGGCGCGCCTGGTCTCGGGCGCGAGGTTCTGCGCCGGGTGCGGCCAGGCGGTGGGGCCCGCGGCGGCCGGCAAGCCGAGCTTCTGTACCGCATGCGGCGCCACCGTGCCGGCCGGGTCGCGCTTCTGTCCCGGCTGCGGCGCGGCCTCGTCGCCGTCGCTGTGACGGGGCGGCGCGGCGCGATGCGGCGTCGCGGTCACTGCTCGGCGGCGTCGAGGACGATCGGCACGCCGGCCGCGATCTCGGCGGCCCACAGGTCGGCGGCGTCGACCGCGTGCATCTGGACCGACCCGCTGCGGCCCGGCCGGCCGGGCTTGCCGGGCGAGCCGTCGTGGCCTCTCGAGCCATCGGAGCCGTCGGCGCCGCGCTGGCCGTCGCCGGTGTTGCAGGTGGATCCGCTGGGGTCGCCGCTGGTCGAGCCGGCGGCGCCGCCCGCTCCGCCCTGGCCGCCGCGGCCGCCGCTGCCGCCGGCGCCGGCCTCGCCCGGCTCGCCGGCGGCGCCGCCGCGAACGTCGTAGGCGATGAGGTCGACCAGTCGTGCGCTGGACGGCGCGAACTCCACGGCGATCGATCCGCCGTCGCCGCCGTTGCCGCCGTCGCCGCCGTCGCCGCCGTCGCCACCTCGCTCACCGGCGCCGCCGGCGCCGCCGCTGCCGCCGCTCTCGCACCGGCCGCCG
>DATFRY010000483.1:0-20226 GCA_035262925.1 Kofleriaceae bacterium
AACGCGGTTGCCCGCTCTCCGGTCGAAACCGGGCATTGGCCGCCGCGGCCGCGCCAGATCGACGAGATTCTCGGCAGTCACGAGCCGCCCCGCCCCTCTTCCTGCTCGTGCATCGCCGGGTCGGCGAATTGACGGCCCTGACAGCACACGTCTATAGTGCGCCCTCTTCGGTTCAACCCCTGCCCTGGAAAGGCGGATGTCCTCGCGACTCTTAAAGATTCTCATCCCCTTGGCCGCCTTTGCGGCGGTCGGTCCGGCGCCCCTCGCGCTCGCGCAGGTGTCGCCCGGCCAGCCGCCCCCGGGAAGCACGCAGCAGGGTCCAGAGAACAAGCCCGAGGGCGTCGCCGAGCAGGCGCCCAGCACGCCAGGCGCGCTCCCCACAACCCCCGTGTTGCCTCCACCGCGAGGCAAGCGGAAGGAGTTCCAGCTACTCGAGCTCAACGGCTTCTATCGCTTTCGCGGCGACTGGTTCAAGAAGTTCAACCTCGGCTTCATCGATGACCCCGAGCTGGGCGGCGCGCCGTTTCCGCGCCCGTTCGCGTGCAAGCCCGAGGAGGGCGGCGGGTTCACCGGGCCGTGCGAGGACACGATCAAGACGGCCAACATGAAGCTCCGGTTCGAGCCGGTCGTGCACCTCGACGAGAAGACCGCGCTCCACGTGCAGGTCGATCTGCTCGACAACATCGTCTACGGCAGCACGCCGGACGGCACCTACCTCGACGGCACGCCCCGCCGCCCCGACCTCCCGCTCGGCGCCTTCACCGACGACCAGGCGCCGCCCGAGGGCGGCCGCAACAACCTGCGCGACTCCATCCACGTTCGGCGCGCGTGGGCCGAGGTGGAGACGCCGTTCGGCCTGGTCAAGTTCGGCCGCCAGCCCAACCAGTGGGGCATGGGCATCTATGCCAACGGGGGCGGCTACGACCCGATCCACGGCACCTACGATCTCGACACCGACTACGGCGACACCGTCGACCGCGTGTCGTTCGACGCCGGCATCCCGGGCACCCACTTCCGCGCGTCGGTGGCGATGGACTGGCCGTCGACCCAGCCCTCGGCCGGCCAGACGGACCTGTTCGCCGACCGCGCCGACGGCCAGCCGTTCGACCTCGACGACAACGACGACTCCAACCAGTACACCTTCACGCTCTCGCGCATGGACTCGCCCGAGGAGTTCAAGGACAAGATGCGCTCCGGCGAGTTCGCGCTCAACTACGGCGCGTTCCTGGTCTATCGCTCGCAGAAGTGGGACAACTCGCAGCCGGTCGAGGGCGCCGAGCCGCCGCTGGGCCACGCGCCGGATCCCAACCTGTTCGTGCCGCGCGGCTTCCGCGCCTACATCCCCGACGTGTGGGTGCACGCCGCGCTGGGCAGGGCCGAGTTCGAGGCCGAGGGCGTGGCGGTGCTCGGCTCGATCGACAACCTGGCCGACGTCGGCATCGACCGGCAGCTCGACATCCGCCAGTGGGGCGGAGTGGCGCGCTTCACCTATCACTTCCTGAACGGCGACCTTCGCCTCGGCGGCGAGGGCGGCTTCGCGTCGGGCGACCAGTGGGACAACAACCCGCAGGGCAACACCAACATCAACTACCGGACGCCGTTCCCCGGGACCGGCGACCACACGATGAACCAGTTCCTGTTCGATCAGGACTACAAGATCGACCTCATCCTGTTCCGCGAGCTCATCGGCACCATCACCAACGCGATCTACGCGCGGCCGTCGTTCGAGTACGACATCACCGACCGCATCCGCATGCGCATCCAGAACGTCACCAGCTTCGCGCACAAGACCGTGGCCACTCCGGGCAACTCGCGCATCTACGGCATCGAGATGGACGGCGACCTCGGCTATCACAACAACGGCTTCTCGGCCGGCGTCGCGTACGGCGTCCTGTTCCCGCTCGGCGCCATGGACCACCCGGTCGACGCCGGAGACAGCGGCGGCACGGGCTTCATGTACGGCGAGGGCAACATCAAGGGGGCCGAGACCGCGCAGACGATCCAGTTCCGGTTGATGCTGCAGTTCTGACGCAGCGCAGCGCGGAGCAAGGCAAGCAGAGCGGAGCAGGCCCGAGCGGACATCGATCCGCCGTTCAGCCCCGCGCGCGGCCGCCGCAGTCGCCTTCGTGGCGGTTGCGGTCGCCGCGCAATGTGTTTTGCAACCCGCGGCGGTCAAGGCGTACGCTCGGCGGCGACCTAGCTATCCAGCTAACCTACCGGACGAGGGGGGATCATGATCACGGTCAAGGTCAACCAGCAGAGCCACGTCGTGGACGTCGAACCGCGCACCCTGCTGGTGGAGCTCCTGCGGGACCAGCTGCGCCTGACCGGCACGCACGTGGGCTGTGACACCAGCCAGTGCGGTGCCTGTGTCGTGCACGTCAACGGCGTGTCGGTGAAGAGCTGCACGATGCTCGCCGTCGAGGCCGACGGCGCCGACATCACGACGATCGAGGGCCTGGCGGTGGACGGCGCGCTCCACCCGGTCCAGGCGGCCTTCCAGGAGGAGCACGGCCTGCAGTGCGGGTTCTGCACCCCCGGCATGGTCATGAGCGCGGTCGACCTCATCGCCCGCAACCCCAGCCCGAGCGAGCACGACGTGCGCCACTGGCTCGAGGGCAACATCTGCCGCTGCACCGGCTACCACAACATCGTCAAGGCCGTGCTCTCGGCGGCAGACACCATGCGCGGAGGAAAGCGATGAGCGCGCACGGCATCGGCGCGGCGGTCAAGCGCCGCGAGGACAAGCGGTTCCTGCTCGGCAAGGGGCAGTACACCGACGACATCCAGCTGCAAGGGCAGACCCACGCGGTCTTCCTGCGCTCGCACCACGCCCACGCGCGCATCGTCTCGATCGACAGCGCCGCGGCGCGCAAGGCGCCCGGCGTCATCGCGATCCTGACCGGCGACGACGTGGCCGCCGACAAGCTGGGCGCCATCCCGACCGGCTGGCTGATCCACAACAAGGACGGCACCCCCATGGTCGAGCCGCCGCACCCGGCGCTGGCCCAGGGCGTGGTGCGCCACGTGGGCGACCCGGTCGTCATGGTGATCGCCGGGACGCGGGCCCAGGCCCGGGACGCCGCCCAGCTGGTCGAGATCGAGTACGACCCGCTGCCGGCGGTCGCCCACCTCGCCGACGCGGTGAAGTCCGGCGCCGCCCAGGTGTGGGCGGAGGCCAAGGGCAACGTCTGCTACGACTGGCACCTGGGCGACAAGGCCGCCACCGACGCCGCCTTCGCCAAGGCCAAGAAGGTCGTCTCCATCGACCTCACCAACAACCGGCTGGTGCCCAACGCGATGGAGCCGCGCAGCGCGATCGGCCACTTCGAGTCGGCCACCGATCACTACACGCTGTACACGACGTCGCAGAACCCGCACCTCATCCGGCTCCTGCTCGGCGCCTTCACGCTACAAGTACCGGAGCACCGGCTGCGCGTGGTCGCCCCCGACGTCGGCGGCGGCTTCGGCTCCAAGATCTACCACTACGCCGAGGAGCTGCTGGTCCTGTGGGCGTCGCGCCGGACCGGGCGGCCGGTCAAGTGGACCGCGGACCGCAACGAAGCGTTCATGTCCGACGCCCACGGCCGCGACCACATCTCCCACGCCGAGCTGGCGCTCGACGGCAACGGCCGCTTCCTCGGCCTGCGCGTGAAGACCCTGGCCAACATGGGCGCCTACCTGTCGACCTTCGCGCCCTGCATCCCGACGTACCTCTACGCCACGCTCCTGTCCGGCCCCTACGACATCCCGGCGATCTACGCCGAGGTGAAGGCGATCTTCACCCACACGGTGCCGGTCGACGCGTATCGCGGCGCGGGCCGGCCGGAGGCGGCCTACCTGCTCGAGCGCCTGGTCGACAAGAGCGCGCGCGAGGCGGGCATCGATCGGGTCAAGATCCGGCGCGACAACTTCATCAAGCCGGAGCAGTTCCCCTACCAGACCGCGGTCGCGCTGCAGTACGACACCGGCGACTACCACGCCACGCTCGATCTGGCGCTCGAGTCGATCGACTACCCGCGCTTCGCCGAGCGCCGGAAGCAGTCGGAGGCGCGCGGCAAGCTGCGCGGCTTCGGAGTGTCGACCTACATCGAGGCGTGCGGCATCGCGCCCTCGGCCGTGGTCGGCTCGCTCGGCGCCCGCGCCGGCCTGTACGAGGCGGCCACCATCCGGGTCAACCCGACCGGCGGCGTGGTCGTGTTCACCGGCAGCCACAGCCACGGCCAGGGCCACGAGACCACCTTCGCCCAGCTGGTGGTGGAGAAGCTGGGCGTGCCGTTCGACAGCGTCGAGGTCGTGCACGGCGACACCGATCGCATCCCCTTCGGCATGGGGACCTACGGCTCGCGCTCGGCCGCCGTGGGCGGCTCGGCGATGTTCCGCGCGATGGACAAGATCATCGACAAGGCCCGGAAGATCGCGGCGCACATGCTGGAGGCGAGCGTCGGCGACATCGAGTTCAAGGACGGCGTGTTCCGCGTGGCCGGCACCGACCGGGTCAAGGCGTTCGGCGAGGTCGCCTTCGCCGCCTACGTGCCGCACAACTATCCGATCGACAAGGTGGAGCCCGGCCTCGAGGAGACCGCGTTCTACGACCCGGGCAACTTCACCTATCCGGCCGGCTGCCACCTCGTCGAGGTGGAGATCGACCCGCAAACCGGTGTGGTCGACGTGGTGAACGTCTGCATCGCCGACGACGTCGGCACGGTCATCAACCCGATGATCGTCGACGGACAGGCGCACGGCGGCCTGGCCCAGGGCATCGGCCAGGCGCTGTACGAGGAGTGCCTCTACGACCAGGACGGCCAGCTGGTGACGGGGTCGTTCATGAACTACTGCATGCCGCGCGCGGCCGACCTGCCGATGTTCAAGGTCGGAAACCACACCACGCCCTGCACGCACAACCCGATCGGCGTGAAGGGAGTGGGCGAGGTCGGCGCCATCGGCGTCCCGCCCGCGGTCATCAACGCCGTGCTGGACGCGCTGGCCCCGCTCGGGGTCGAGCACATCGACATGCCGGCCACGCCCGAGAAGGTGTGGCGCGCCATCCAGGAGGCACGGCCATGAAGAACTTCCAGTTCCATCGACCCAAGAGCGTCGCGGACGCGGTCAAGGTCCTCAAGGGCAACCCGGCGGCCAAGGCGCTGGCCGGCGGACAGAGCCTCCTGCCGATGATGAAGCTGGACCTGACCCAGCCGGGCGACCTGGTGTCGCTCGGCGGCCTCGCCGAGCTGCGCGCGGTGCGCGTCGACGGCAAGACGCTGCTGGTCGGCGCGCTGGCCAGCCACGACGAGGTGTCGCGGTCGACGGCGATCGCCGGGCTGGCCGCGCTGGCGGCGGGGATCGGCGATGCCCAGGTCAGGAACCGCGGCACCATCGGCGGCTCGATCGCGCACGCCGATCCGGCGGCCGACTACCCGGCCGCGCTGGTGGCGCTCGGGGCGACGGTCGCGACCGACCGCCGCCGCATCCCGGCCGATTCGTTCTTCACCGGCCTGTTCGCGTCGGCGCTGGAGCCGGACGAGCTGGTCACCGCGGTCCACTTCCCGGTGCCGGAGCGGTGCGGCTACGCCAAGTTCGGCCACCGCGCGTCCAAGTTCGCGGTGGTCGGGGTCATGGTGGCGAAGACGGCAGGCGGCGTGCGCGTCGCGGTCACGGGGGCGGGCCCATCGGTGTTCCGCGTGCCGGAGATGGAGGCGGCGCTCGGCAAGCGGTTCGATCCGGCGGCGCTGGACGGCATCACGGTCCCGGCCGGCGGCCTGCAGAGCGACAGCGAGGCGAGCGCCGAGTTCCGCGCCCACCTGGTGGGGGTCATGGCTCGCCGCGCGGTGGCCAGCGCCTGAGGCGCCCGGGCCGGCGGCCGAGCCAGCGGCCGGAATCGATGGTGGAGTGACCCCGCACCCCAAGAACGTCGCCGAGACGATGTCCCTGCTCGCGGCCGCCCGCTACGTGGCCGACGCGAGCCTCGGGACCGCCCTGTTCCTGGCCCTCAAGCTCCAGCGCCCGCTCCTCCTCGAGGGGGAGGCGGGCGTGGGCAAGACCGAGCTGGCGGTGGTCCTGGCCCGGGCGCTGGGCCAGCCGCTCATCCGCCTCCAGTGCTACGAGGGGCTCGACTCGTCGGCGGCGCTCTACGAGTGGAACTACTCGCGCCAGATGCTGGAGATCCGCCTGGCCGAGCTCGCCGGCCACGGGCGCGACGCCGTCGCCCACACCATCTTCAGCGAGGAGTTCCTGCTCAAGCGCCCGCTCCTTCGCTCGCTCGAGCAGGGCGGCGTCCTGCTCATCGACGAGCTCGACCGCACGGACGAGCCGTTCGAGGCCTTCCTGCTCGAGCTCCTGTCCGACTACCAGGTGACCATCCCGGAGCTCGGCACCGTGCGCGCCGCGGTCCCGCCGGTCGTCATCCTCACCTCCAATCGCACGCGCGAGATCCACGACGCGCTCAAGCGGCGCTGCCTCTACCACTGGATCGGCTACCCGGACGCCGCGCGCGAGCTCGCCATCCTGCGCGCCCGCGCGCCCGACGTGCCCGAGCGGCTGTCGCGCCAGATCGTCGCGTTCGTGCAGCGGCTGCGCGCGACCGACCTGTTCAAGCTGCCGGGTGTGGCCGAGACCATCGACTGGGCCACGGCGCTGGTCGCGCTCGACCAGGTCGCCCTCGGCCCGGACGTGGTGGACGCGACGCTGGGCGTCCTCCTCAAGTATCAGGACGACGTCGCCAAGGTCGCCGGCGCGCAGGTGGCCGACCTGCTCGCCGAGATCGCCTGAGCCATGCGCGGGCGGCCGGCATGAGCCAGCTGGCCCGCAACATCCTCGGCTTCGTGCGCATCCTGCGCGCCGCCGGCCTGCCGACCGGCCCCGAGAGCATGCTGGCGGCGCTGCGCGCGGCCGAGGCGGTCGACGTGGTCGTGCGCGACCAGTTCTACTGGGCGCTCCACGCGGTGCTGGTGCACCGGCCCGAGGACCACCAGGTCTTCGACGAGGCCTTTGGCCTGTTCTTCCGCGACCCGGGGGCCCCGCCCGAGGCCTTCTCGCTGCTCATGGCGGCCAGCCAGGTGCCGCGCCCGCCCGGCGCGTCGCGCCGCGTGTCCGAGGCGCTGCGCCCGCCCGCGCCGCCGGCCGCCGGGACGGAGCCCGAGGTGCGCGTGGAGGCGGTCGCCGCGCTCGCCTTCTCGCCCGACGAGCTCCTGCGCACGCGCGACTTCGAGCAGATGAGCGCCGACGAGGTCCGCCGCGCGCGCGCCGCGGCCGCGCGCATCGACCTCCTGGTCCGGCCGGTGCGCACGCGCCGCTTCCAGCCCTGGCCGCGCGGGCGGCTCGACCTGCCGCGCACCATCCGCGACGCGATGCGCACGTTCGGCGACGTGGCTCCCCTGCGCTACCGCCGGCGCCGGCTGCGCCAGCCGCCGCTGGTCGCGCTGTGCGACATCTCCGGCTCGATGGGCCGCTACTCGGAGATGCTGCTCGCGTTCCTGCACGCGGTCAGCGCGACCCGCCCCCGCGTGCACACGTTCCTGTTCGGCACGCGGCTGACCAACGCGACCCGCACGCTCCGCCACCGCGACGTCGACCAGGCCCTCGCCCAGCTCGGCCGCGAGGTGGTGGACTGGGGCGGCGGCACGCGGCTCGGCGCCTGCCTGCACGAGTTCAACCGGGCCTGGTCGCGCCGGGTCCTGGCCCAGGGCGCGGTGGTCCTGCTCATCAGCGACGGGCTGGACCGCGATCCGACGGCGCTGCTCGCCGCCGAGGCCGAGCGCCTCCACAAGTCGTGCCGGCGGCTCCTCTGGCTCAACCCGCTCCTCCGCTGGGAGGGCTTCGAGCCGCGCGCGCAGGGCGTGCGCGCCCTCCTGCCCCACGTGGACGAGCACCGGCCGGTCCACAACCTGGACAGCCTCGAGGCGCTGGCGCGGACCCTGGCCGCTCCGCCCGCGCGCGGGCCCCGCGCGGCCCGCGGCAACACCCCAGTCACAGGTCCGAGATAGCTTGCTTCGATGCCTCCTGCGCGGGCGAGGACCGTCTTCCGCTGCCAGTCGTGCGGCCACGAGGCCGGGCGCTGGCACGGCCGCTGCCAGGGCTGCGGCGAGTGGAACGGCCTGGTCGAGGAGGTGGTCGCGCGCGGGCGCGCGTCGGCCCGACCGGCCGACGAGGCGGGCCCGGTGTCGGTCGGCGACGTGCCGGAGGCCGGCGAGCTGGAGGGCATCGGGCGCCTCGGGACCGGGCTGGGCGAGCTCGACCGCGTGCTCGGCGGCGGCCTGGTGCCCGGCTCGGTGGTCCTGCTCGGCGGCGAGCCGGGGGTCGGCAAGTCGACGCTCCTGTGCCAGCTCCTGCACGGCCTGGCCGCCGGCGGCGCAAGCGTCCTCTACGCCAGCGGCGAGGAGTCGGTGGCGCAGGTGGCGCTGCGCGCGCGCCGGGTCGGGGCCACCGCGCCCGGCCTCGAGCTCCTGGCCGAGACCTCGCTCGAGCGAATCCTCGCCCAGGCCGAGCGGGCCCCCCGCCAGGTCCCCGGTGTGGCAACTCGAGAGCTCCGCCTGCGCCGCCCTCCGACGGGCCCTGCGGTGCTGGCGGTCGACTCGGTGCAGACCATCCACAGCGCGGAGCTGCCGTCGATCCCGGGCTCGATCGGCCAGGTGCGCGAGTGCGCGGCGCGGCTGTCGGCGTTCGCCAAGGCGCGCGGGATGGCGGCCATCCTGGTCGGGCACGTCACCAAGGACGGCCAGCTGGCCGGGCCCAAGACGCTCGAGCACCTGGTGGACGTGGTGCTCTCGTTCGAGGGCGACGGGTCATCGCCGTACCGGATCGTGCGCGCGGCCAAGAACCGCTTCGGCTCGACCCAGGAGACCGGGGTGTTCGAGATGCGCTCGGACGGGCTGGTCGAGGTGCTGAGCCCGTCGCAGCTGTTCCTGGCCGAGCGACCGCTCGGCGTGCCCGGCTCGGCCGTCGTGGCCAGCGCCGACGGCAGCCGCCCGATCCTGGTCGAGGTGCAGGCCCTGGTCACGCCGCCGACCGCGGGGATCGGCCGCCGCACCGTGGCCGGGGTCGACGCCAACCGCGTGTCGCTCCTGCTCGCGGTGCTGGCCACGCGCGCCGACTGCGACGTGCTGGGCTGCGACGTGTTCGTGAACCTGGTCGGGGGCGCCCGCCTGGCCGAGCCGGCCCTCGACCTCGGAGTCGCGCTGGCCATCGCGTCGGCCGCGCGCCGCCGCCCGGTCGACCCGCACACCGTGGTGTTCGGCGAGGTCGGGCTGGCCGGCGAGGTGCGCGCGGTCAACCTGGCGGAGCAGCGCCTGGCCGAGGCGCACAAGCTCGGCTACAGGCGCTGCCTCCTGCCCCGCCACAACCGGCAGCGCCTGCAGGGCGACGGCGGCCTCGAGCTGGTCGCCGTCGATCGCCTGGCCGCCGCGCTCGACACGCTCTGAGTCCGCGCGGCGCCCGCGTGGCCCGAGGCGCGAACCCGTCAGTTGCGGTGGCGCCTCTTCTTCTTGGCCACCTTCTTGCCCTTCTTCCTGTCGCCGCCCAGCGCCGCGATCTCCTTCTGCGCCTGCTTGGCGGCGGCCGGGTCGTCCTCGCGCACGAGGTCGAGGTAGTGGGTGAAGGCGGCGATGGCCTGGTCGTTGTCGTGGTTCGCGCGGTAGCAGACGCCGAGGTCGTACCAGGCGTCGGCCATCTTCGGATCGAGCTCGACCGCGTTCTGGTAGGAGCTGATGGCCCGGTCGAAGTCCTCCTGCCGCCGGTAGGCCGCGCCCAGGTTGAAGTGATAGACCGCCACGCCGTCGTCGAGCTTGATGGCGCGCTTGAACATGAGCAGCGCCTTCTTGTTCTGCTGGGCCATGCGGAACGCCATGCCGAGGTTGTTGGCCACCTCGGCGTCCCTGGTGTTCATCTTGTAGGCCCGGCACAGGTGGCGGATGGCGCCCTTGGCGTCGCCGTTCTGGCGCTTGATCGTCCCCAGGTTGGCCTGCACCTCGGCGTTCTTCGGTTCGATCTTGCAGGACTTCTCGAGCGCCTCGGTGGCGTCGTCGAGCCGCTCGTCCCGGTAGTACGCCATGCCGAGGTTGGACCACAGGACCGGGTCCTTCTTGCGGTACTTCACCGCCTGCTCGTAGGCGTTGATCGCCTTGTCGTACTCCTTCTTCTTCTTGTAGAGGCTGCCGAGCGCCGCCCAGGCCAGGGCGAAGTCCTCGCGCTCCTCGACGGCGGCCTCGAGCTTCTCGATCGCCTCGTCGGTCTTGCCCTTGTCCTTGAGCGCCCGCCCCTGCTTGTAGAGGGCATCGGCCTTGTCCGCCGCGGCGCTCCCGACCCCGGTGACGAGGAGGGCGAGCACCGCGGCCAAAGAAAGCAGTATCCGGAACGTGCGAGCCACGGCGACCTCCAGTTGGACCCCCGCACATTATCAAACCCGGCCACGCGGGAGGCCCCTTCGGGAGCCCTGTGGGCCGGGCGCTCGGAAAAACCGCCGGCGGGATTTTGCGGGGGTACGGGCCGCATCGAGGACCTGGTGCTATCCTGGCCGACCGTGGCTGGCCTCGACTGGCTTCCCCCGCGCCTGCTCCTGGACGGCGGTGTAGGCACCGCTCTCATCTCGCGGGGGCTCGACCTCTCGCGCGAACCGCCGGAGGCCTGGAACCTGCGCCGGCCCGAGGTGGTGCACCAGGTCCACCGGAGCTTCGCGGACGCCGGCAGCCAGGCGGTGCAGACCAACAGTTTCGGGGGCAACCGCATCCGCCTGCGCGCCGCCGGCCTGGAGCACGAGGTCGCGGCGATCAACCGGGCCGCCCTGGCCCTGGCCCGCTCCGCCGTGCCGGGCGACGTGCTGGTGATCGCATCGGTGGGGCCGTCCGGGGCCGTGCCGCCTCCCGAGGGCGAAGCCGACCTGCTCGAGCTGGAGGATGCCTTCGCCGAGCAGGCGTGCGCCATCGCGGAGGCCGGCCCGGGCGCCGCCGCCTTCATCCACCTGGAGAGCTTCTATCACCCCAAGGAGCTGCGCGCGGCCCTGCGCGGCTGCCGCGCCGGCGCGCCCGGCATGGCGGTCGCCGCCTCGTTCGCGTGCAGCAGGGCGGGCTCGACCTACCGCTCGGCCATGGGCTTCCCGGTCGAGCAGCTGCTCGCCGTCGCCCTCGAGGAGCGGGCCGACGCCGTGGGCGCGAACTGCTGGCTGACGCCGGCCGACATGGTGCCTCTCATCGAGATCCTGCTCGCGCGCAGCGCGGTCCCGGTCATCGCCAAGCCGATCGCCGCGCCGGCCAGCTCGGCCCCGCTCTACCCGGGCGAGTTCGCGCTCGGCGTCGAGGTCCTGTTCGCCACCGGCGCCCGCGCGGTCGGCGGCTGCTGCGGCACCACGGCCGACGACCTCGCGGCGGTGACCGCCGGCCATCCGGTCGCCGCCGCCGAGGCCGCCGAGACATGAAAAGACGGCCGCGCGCTCCCACGCGCGGCCGCGACTCGCCATCGCGGTCGTCCCAAAGAACACGGCCGCGCACTCTCCTTGCGCGGCCGTTTTCTTTCAATCGCGTCGTCGGGTCGAGCCTGGAAGACCATCCGCAGCCCGAACTGCGCGCTCAGCGGATCCTGGCGCTCATTGACGTTGTTGTAGTTCGGGTTCTTCTCGATCACCCGGTTCTCCAGCAGCGCATTCGCATGTCAGAGGTCCTTCGAGTCTCCGCCCACGATCGGATTTGAGCGAGCTGCTCGACCTATTGCCCAAACCCCGGAGGTTCGTCGCACTGAACCTTGCAGGCCTCCATTTCGCCCCTGCATTGCTCGCAGGACTTTCCGCTGATTCGGCAGATATCGTAAAGGCAGCTGATGCACCACGCCACACAGTTGCGAGGCGTATCGCACCGCGGCGGATCGTCGTAGCCGCAAGATCCTGACGATTGAACGGGCTTGGCCTCGAATATATCGGCCTCCTGACCGTTGCGAGCGACCGATTCATCGGTAGTGACGCGGGCCGAGATGGCAGTGTCGGACTCCGAGCTGAGGTCATCCGGGTCGTTGACCAGGCATGCTCCGAACGTCGTGAGTGTCATGAAGAGCGCGATCGTCACCAGGGCAGTTTTCATTGACCTCTCCTTTGATTCGGCCATTCGATATCTCGCTCGCCACCCAAGGCTTCGTGCAGAAACAACCTGATCATTGGACGGCCCGGTTCTCGTCGCGGGAGACCTCGAGTAATCATCAAGTTGTTTCGACACGAAGACCTACCATTCCATCGGAGCACTCCCCGACGACGGTTTCGCGCGAGCTGTCTCGGTGTCCAGTACAGCCACAGCTGCCAGTGGCAGGGAGGTAGCGGCCGGCCAGACCGATCTGAGGTCACCGACCTATCACAGCCTGGATCGACAGGGATATGGTCAATTGAGTGACATGCTCGAAGTGTACCTGGGTGCTACTAGATGCTAGATCGCCGGCCCTCTTGAACGAGCGGGCCGGCGTGGAGGATGCGTTCAATCCGCTCGGGCACGCGGCCGCAAGGTGGTCGGAGGTGATCTGCCGACCTTGGCAGTTCTCCGATCGCGGCCTGCTGCCAGGACCGATTTCGACATCAACATTCGCGGCCGGCCATCCGGTCGCCGCCGCCGAGGCCGCCGAGACATGAAAAGACGGCCGCGCGCTCCCACGCGCGGCCGTCGACCAGCGACAGCCGAGCATCCGGCTCGCGCCGCGATGCGCTGTCAGTGCCTCGTGGGTCTAGAAGAGGAGCCGGAGGCCGAACCGGGCGCTCAGCGGAGCCTGGCGATCGCTGGTGTTCGCGTAGTTGGGGTTCTTCGTCACGGACTGGTTCTCGTACAGCACCTTCGCGTGCGCGAGGTCTCGCTTGTCGCCGCCCACGATCGGGTTGGTGTCGTCGTAGGTGTAGAGCTCGTCGACGATCAGCTCGGGCTGCTGGTTGAACAGGTTGAAGACGTCGACGAACGCCTCGATGCGCATCCCGTCCGACAGCGCGTGGCCGTAGGCGACGTGAGTGTCGAACCGGGTGGTGATGCCCATGCGGCCGCTCTCGCCGCGCGGCAGGATGTACGACTCGCCCAGCCCGTAGCCCGGATGAGAGCCGAGCGCGTTGATGGGCAGGCCCGACTGGCCGCGGACGGAGGCGCCGAAGGTGAAGAAGCCGACCTCGTTCGCGTCGAGGCGATAGAAGCCGTCCAGCTTGACCAGGTGCGGCCGATCGGAGCCCAGGTTGCCGTAGCGGTTGGCCATGAGCTCGGGCAGGTCGTACATCGTGGTGAGGTTGGGATCGAGCTGGTTGGTCTCCTGCGAGAACAGGCCCGGGTAGTTGCCGCGGTTCTGCGAGTAGGTGTACGAGGCCGACAGGAAGAAGCTCTTCGTGAACCTGCGCTCCGCGCTGATGACGAGCGCGTTGTACGTGCGCTTCGGCTTGTCGAAGATGCCGACGCCCTCGAAGGAGTCGGCCTTGTAGTTGAGGAAGCCGGCGTCGGCCGCGTTGTCGGCCGCCATGGCCTGGCGGCGCAGATCGGCGACCGCGCCGCGGTCGACGTCGCCCGGGTTGGCGATGATGTACGTGTTGCCGCCGTCGGTCGACACGTCCTCGATGACGCGGCCGAGATCGCGCCGCGACCAGGTCACACCGAGCTTCAGGTCGGGCAGCACCTCGTACTCGCCGCCCACGACGAACTCGTCGAGGTACTGCGCGCCCAGCCCGGCGGTCGACAGCGTCTCGCCGCCGCCGTAGTTGATGTTGGCGAGGAGGCCATTGGTCTCGTCGCAGGTGGCCACCGGGTCGGCCGGGTCACAGGCCGACGGATCGAGGAAGCTGATGCTGTTGACCTCGCCGCCGTAGGCGCGCGAGTTGATGTCCATCGGGATCGACTCGTAGAACCGGCCGTAGTGGCCGAACAGCTTGGAGCGGCCCTCCTGGGTCCAGTCGTAGACCACGCCGACGCGCGGGGCGAACATGTTGTCGAGCTTGAGCGCGACGTCCGGGATGCGGCCGCCGGTCGTCGGCGACACGGTGCCCTGGATGTCGTCCGAGACGTAGAGGGTCTGCTGCTCCCAGCGCAGGCCGGCGTTGACGGTGAGGTTGGGGAGGATGGACCACGAGTCCTGCAGGTAGGCCCCGATGTTGCGAGTCCTGGTGTCGGCCGACAGCTCGTCGCCGTTCTGGATCCCGCGGCAGGTGGCCTCCGGGTTCCCGTCGCCGTCGTAGTCGATGCCGCAGGGAATGTCACCGCCGGCGTCCGGAGTCTGGAACCGCTGGATCTGCCACAGCGTGTCCGCGCGCTCGAGGTAGAAGGCGCCGCCCGGGTAGTAGCGCGAGTCGACGAAGCCCTGCTGCTCGACGTCGCCGCCCGCCTTGACCACGTGGTGGCCGAGCGCCTGGGCCCGCTGGGTGAGCGAGAGCTGCCCCGACAGGCGAGTCGACTTGGTGTCCTCGTTGAAGGCGAGGCCGCCGGTCCGGTAGTTGGGCACCGGGCAGTTGGTGATCATCGGATACGGATCGTCGGGGCCGCCGTCCACGCACCCACCCGGGACGCCGCGGAAGAACTGGTCCTCGTACGATGCGAACTCGGTGATGGGCCGGTCGGTCTCGTAGCGGACCTGGCTGGTGTCGCCGCCCTCGATGCCGGGGTTCTCGTCGTAGTTGTCGAGGTGGTAGCCGGCCACGGCGTCGATCTGGGTCTTGTTGTCGAAGAACTTCGAGGTCCACTTGGCCGAGGTGTCGAGGATGTTGCGGTCGTATCCGGCCGCGATGGCCGACTTGGCGCCAGTGATGGTGCCGGTGCCGTCGCCGTAGCGGTCCTCGGTGCTGGGGCTGCCCAGGACGGCGATCGAGCCCTGGTGGTCGGGGGTGACGGCTCCGGTCAGCTTGGCCGAGTAGTAGTAGGTGTTCAGCTTCTCCTGGAACGCCTTGTACCGGTCGAGCTCGTCGACCACGGCGAACCCGTTGTCGTCCAGGTCCGGGTTGCCGTCGCCGTCGCGATCGACCTGGGTCTTGAGGATGCGCGTCACGTCCTCGGTGCGGAACGACGGGTTGAAGCCGGCGTGGAACCACAGGCGGTCCTTCACGATCGGGCCGCCGACCTCGGCGCCGAGGTCGAACTGGTTGGACAGGTTGTCCTCGCGGTCGATGGCGCTGCCCGCGCGCGGGCTCGGCTTCTCGTTGGCGACCAGCGCGCCCGGCGTCCAGTAGCCGAACACCGAGCCGTGGAACTCGTTGGAGCCCGACTTGGTGATGATGTTGATGACGCCGCCGGTCGACCGGCCGTACTCGGCGTTGTAGCCGCCCGTGATGACCTCGGTCTCCTGGATGAACTCGTTGGGCAGGTTGGTGCTGAGCAGGCCATAGCCCGGATTGGTCGTGTTGATGCCCTCGACGATGTACGTGTTCTCGACCGAGGTGGACCCGCTGAGCGACGTGCCGTAGAAGTCGTCCTGCGACCCGGCGGCGGCGCCGAGCACGGCGCCGAAGGTGCGGCCGGTCGGGACGTTGTCGGTGTAGTCGCGGGTGATGGTGTTGCCGATCTTGGTCGAGTCCTGATCGATGAGCGGCGCCCGCCCCTTGATCACGATGGTCTCACCGGCCTGCGCGGCGGTGTTGATGTTGATGTTGACCTTGGCCACCTTGCCCAGCTGGATGAGCACGTTCGTGCGCGAGAACTGGGCGTCGGCGTAGTACACGACGACCTGGTAGGTGCCGGGCGGCAGGTTGGCGATCTGGTACTGCCCGATCTCGTCGCTGATGGTGGCCTGGGTGCCCTGCAGCGCGGGGCCCGAGGCCACCACGGTCGCGCCGATGACCGCCTGGCCATTGGTCTGGTCGCGGACCAGTCCGCGCACAGCCCCGGTGGTGGAGTCCTGCGCGTGGGCCGTCCCGACGGCGCCAAGAAGCAGGCCAGCCACCGCGAGGATCACTATCCGGTGGTCGAGTCTCATGGGTTGCTCCTTCCTCTCGGCGTTCACGAGTCGCACGAAGCTGAAGCTGATGGCCTCATCGAGGCCGGGTGGGAGCGGCGCCGCACCGCTCTCCAGGCAACACGCTATCGCCCGCCTGGCACCTGCCGGCTACGGTGAAAAGCGCGTGTGAGAAGTTGCCAGCCCGCTGACCAACCGCCGCTAACCTGTCAGAACAGACAGACCGGTCTTCGGCAACTTAGGCCCGCCACCGCGAAGTGAACGCAGCGCCGTCCCGGGCCCTCCAGCGAGACCCGCGCGCCGCAAGCTCCGCGGTCAACTTGCGCGCGCAACGAGCGGCCGCGCGGCGCGAGCCGGTCCATGAGGCGACTAGAAGAGGAGCCGGAACCCGAGCCGGGCGCTCAGCGGAGCCTGGCGCTCGCGGGTGTTGCGGTGGTTCGGGTTCTTCTCGATGACCCGGTTCTCGAAGAGCGCCTTGGCGTGAAGGAGATCGCCCTTGTCGCCCCCGACGATCGGATTCGCGAAGTCGTAGGTGTAGATCTCGTCGACGGCGAGCTCGGGCTGCTGGTTGAACAGGTTGAAGACGTCGACGAACGCCTCGAGGCGCGTGCCGCCGGTCAGCGCGTGGCCGTAGGCCACGTGGACATCGAACCGCGTGGTGAGGCCCGTCCGGCCCGCGGTGCCACGCGGCAGGAGGAAGGACTCGCCATCTCCGTAGCCCGGGTGGGCACCGAGCACGTTGATCGGCAGGCCGGACTGGGCGCGGATCGACGCGCCGAACGTGAAGAGGCCGACCTCGTCCGCGTCGAGGCGATAGAAGCCGTCCAGCTTGACCAGGTGCGGCCGATCGGAGCGCAGGTCGCCGTAGCGGTTGGCCATGAGCTCCGGCAGGTCGTACATGGTGGTGAGGTTGGGATCGAGCTGGTTGGTCTCCTGCGAGAACAGGCCCGGGTAGTTGCCGCGGGTCTTCGAGTACGCGTACGAGGCCGACAGGAAGAAGCTCCCGGTGAATCTCCGCTCCGCGCTGATGACCAGCGCATCGTAGGTGCGCCTGGGGCTGTCGAACATCCCCACGCCCTCGAACCCGTCGGCCTCGTACCGCAGGAAGTAGGCTTCTGCCGCGGTGTCGGCCTCCATCGCCTGGCGGCGCAGGTCGGCGACCGCGGCGCGGTTCACCTCGCCCGGGTTGGCGATGACGAACGTGATGCCGCCGTCGGTCGACATGTCCTCGATGACGCGGCCGAGGTCGCGACGCGACCAGCTCGCGCCGACCTTGAGATCGGGCAGGACCTCGACCTCGCCGCCGAGCACGAGCTCGTCGACGTACTGGGCACCGAGTCCGGCGGTGGCCAGGGTCGCGCCACCGCCTTGATCGATGTTGGCGAAGAGGCCACTGGTCTCGTCACAGGTACGCACCGGGTCGAACGAGTCACACGCCGAGCTCGAGATGTAATCGATGCGGGTGACCTCGCCGCCGTAGGCGCGCGCGTTGATGTCCATCGGGATCGACTCGTAGAACCGCCCGTAGTGGCCGAACAGCCTGGAGCGGCCCTCCTGCGTCCAGTCGTAGACCAGGCCGACGCGAGGCGCGATCATGTTGTCCAGCTTGAACGCCGCCTTCGGGATGCGACCGCCCGTCGTCGGTGAGACCTGGCCCTGGATGTCGTCGGCCGCATACAGCGTCTGCTGCTCCCAGCGCAGGCCGGCGTTCAGGGTCAGATTGGGGAGGATCGACCACGAGTCCTGCGCAAAGGCGCCCAGGTTGCGCGTATGCATGTTGGCGGATAGCTCGTCGCCGTCGTCGATCGGGCGGCAGGTCGCCTCGGGGGCTCCGTCGCCGTCGCGGTCGACACCGCATGGGATCATCCCGTCGGGGTCCGGCGTCTCGAAGCGGTTGATCGTCCAGTACCCGACGCCGGCGCGCTCGCGGTAGAGGGCACCGCCGGGGTAATAGTGCGAGTCGAGGAGGCCCTGCAGCTCGACGTCAGCCCCGGCCTTGAATACGTGGTGACCGAGCGTCTGGACCCGCTGCGTGACCGACAGGAGGCCCGAGAGGCGGCTCGACGTCCTGTCCTGGTTGAAGGCCAGGCCGCCCGTCCGGTAGTTGGGCACCGGGCAGTTGGTGATCATCGGATAGCGATCGCCAGCAACGCCGTCCATGCAAGCGCGCGGTACACCGCGGAAAAAGTGGTCCTCGTGCGAGCTGAAATCCGCGATCGGCCTGTCGGTCTCGTAGCGGATCTGACTGGTGTCTCCACCCTCGAGGCCGGGGCTCTGCGCGTTCCTGTCCAGGTGGTAGCCGGCCACCGCGTCGATCCCGGTCCTGTCGTCGAAGAAGGACGAGCTCCACTTGGCCGACGCGTCGAAGATGTTGCGATCGAACCGGCTGGCGAACGCCGAGGGGACGCCGATCACCTCGCTGGCCCCGTCGCCATACCGGTCCTCGCTGCTGGGGCTGCCCAGCAGCGCGATCGAGCCCTGATGGTCGGGCGTGAGCGCGCCGGTCAGCTTGAACGCGTAGTAGTAGATCGAGCGCCTCTCCTCGAACGCCTTGTAGCGGTCGAGCTCGTCGAACTCGGTGAAGCCGTTGTCGTCCCGGTCCGGGTCGCCGTCGCCGTCGCGGTCGACCTGGGTCTTGAGGACGCGCGTCACGTCCTCGGTCCGGAACGACGGGTTGAAACCGGCGTGGAACCAGAGCCTGTCCTTGATGATCGGCCCGCCGACCTCGGCGCCGAGATCGAACTGGCTGGACAGGTTGTCCTCCCGGTCGATGGCGCTGCCGGCCTGCGGGCTCGGCTTCGCGGCGGCGACCAGCGCGCCGGGCGTCCAGTAGCCGAACACGGAGCCGTGCAGCTCGTTGGAGCCCGACCGGGTGATGACGTTGACGACGCCGCCGGTCGACCTCCCGTACGCCGCGTTGTAGCCGCCCGTGATGATCTCGGTCTCCTGGATGAACTCTGTGGGCAGGTCGGTCGTCAGCAGGCCGAAGACGGGGTCGGTCGTGTTGATGCCCTCGACGATGTACGTGTTCTCCAGCGAGCTCGCGCCGCCCAGCGACGTGCCGTAGAAGTCGTCCTCCGCCCCGGCCGCGGCCCTCAGCACCGTGCCGAAGGTCCGGCCGGCCGGGACGTTGTCGGTGTAATCGCGGGTGACCGTGGTGCCAGTCTTGGTCGAGTCCTGATCGATGAAGGGCGCGCGCCCCTTGATCACGATCGTCTCGCCCGGCTGCCGCCCGGTGCCGACGTCGATGTTGACCACCGCCACCTTGCCCAGCCCGACGAGCACGTCCCCGCGCGAGAACCGGGCGTCGCCGTGACGGACGACGATCCGATAGGTCCCCGGCGGCAGCCCGCCGACCATGTACTGCCCGGTCTCGTCGGTGCTGGTGCCCTGCCTGCCCTGCAGCGCGGGCCCCGAGACCACGACCATCGCGCCCGCGATCGCCTCGCCACTCGCCCGATCGCGAACCTGCCCGCGCACGGCGCCGGTGGTCGAGTCCTGCGCGTGGGCCGTGCCGGCGGCGAGCAGCAGTCCGACCACCGCGGCGATCCCTGCTCGCTGGTGGTCGAGTCCTCGCATGGATGGCCCTCCGGATGGGGAGCGGCGCCGCACCGCCCGCCGGCGGCGAGCGTACCGCGGGCCGTGCGGCGGACGGGATCCAAAGAAGGTGGGACCGCGCCGGAAATGGCCGGGCCGAAAGCAGAAACGGCCGCGCACCATTCGTGCACGGCCGTTTCGATGGGGGCGTGGGCCCGACGGCCCCGCCCGGACCTGGGCTAGAACAGCAGCCGCAGGCCGAAGCGGGCGCTCAGCGGAGCCTGGCGATCGCTGGTGTTGGCATAGTTCGCGTTCTTCTCGACGCCCTGGTTCTCGTACAGAACCTTCGCGTGCTCGAGGTCCTTCTTGTCCCCGCCCACGATCGGGTTGAGCGCGCTGTACGTGTAGATCTCGTCGACGGCGAGCTCGGGCTGCTGGTTGAACAGGTTGAAGATGTCGACGAACGCCTCGAGGCGCATCCCGTCGGACAGCGCGTGGCCGTAGGCCACGTGGGTGTCGAACCGGGTGGTGAGCGGCATGCGACCGCCCTCGCCGCGCGGCACCAGGTACGACTCGCCATCCCCGTAGAACGGGTGAGAGCCGAGCGTGTTGATCGGCAGGCCCGACTGCCCGCGGATCGATGCGCCGAAGGTGAAGAAGCCGACCTCGTTCGCGTCCAGCCGGTAGAAGCCGTCCAGCTTGACCAGGTGCGGACGGTCGGAGCCCAGGTCGCCGTAGCGGTTGGCCATCAGCTCGGGCAGGTCGTACATCGAGGTCAGGTTCGGATCGAGCTGGTTGGTCTCCTGCGAGAACAGGCCC
>DATFRY010000484.1:0-4442 GCA_035262925.1 Kofleriaceae bacterium
GTTCGAGCGAGGAGAATGCGTATGCAGAGCCGGATCGCCCGTACCGTGCTGCCCGTCGCCATCCTGGTGTGCGCGTGGCTCGCGCCGATCGGCGCCGCCAGCGCGGCGGAGCCGTACAAGAGCCCGATGCGCGAGCAGTGCGAGCAAGAGCTGGCCAAGGACCCGGCCTGGGCGGCGGAGGCGCGCAACGCGATGCGGCCCCAGGTGCACGAGGAAGACGCCAACATCATGCTCAAGAACAAGAAGCACGTGGTGATGGCGTACGGGGCGCTGTGGGGGCTGACGGTCGTGTTCCTGGTGCTCCTGTGGCTGCGCCAGCGCCGGCTGATGGCCGAGACCGAGCGGCTGGCCCAGCAGATCAGCAAGGCGGCCGCCGAGTAGGCGGCGAGGGATCCAGTGACGAGCGCGCACTTCATCTTCATCCCCGCGGTGATGGCGATCGGCATGTTCATCGGGTTCATGCTCGGCACCCGCGTGGCGCAGGACCGGGTCAACCTGGAGCTCAAGCGCCAGGCGGAGCGCGAGGAGGCCCGCCGCCAGCGTGCCGAGCGCAAGGCCGGCAAGGCGACGGCGGCCACGCCCGGGGGCGACGCGGCGGCCATCCCGATCACCGAGGCGGCCGACACGGTCAAGGCAAAGAAGTCGCCGCCGCAATCTCGCTGAGCGCGGCGGACAGCGCCGCGCACGAGGCCACGCGCTCGGCCGGCTCCTTGGCCAGCGCGCGGGCGAGCAGCGCGGCAAGCGCCGGGCCGGCCGCGTCGGCCAGGTCGGGCGCCGGATCCTCGACCACCGCCGCCAGGGAGAGATAAGGCGCCGAGCGCAGGAAGAGCGGGCGCCGGGCCAGGAGCTCCCACAGGATGGCGCCGACCGCGAACACGTCGGACCTGCCGTCGACCGGCAGGCCGCGCGCCTGCTCCGGCGACATGTACGGGACCGTGCCGCGCACCTGCGGCTGCGCCTCGCCCACCGGGTTGGTCACGCCGAAGTCGGTCAGCTGTGTCCGCTCGAGGCCGATGAGGATGTTGGTCGGGCTGACGTCGCAGTGCACGACGCCGGCCCGGTGCATGTGCTCGAGGCCGGCGCACAGGTCGACGGCCACGCGCAGCGCGGCGCGCGGCTCGAGCGGCCCGCGCTCGACCAGCTGGGCCAGGTTGGGCCCGCGCACCAGCTCCATCGCGATGTAGTGGTCCCTCTCGACCGCGCCGGCGTCGAAGGCGTGGACCAGGTTCGCGTGGCGAAAGCGGCGCGCCATGCGCCCCTCCTCCACGAACAGCGCCACGTGCGCCGGGCGGTGCGCGAGCTCGCGGTGGAGCCGCTTGACCACCACCTGCTCGCCGCTCTCGGCGTCGCCGTCTCCGTCGGTGCGGCGCGCGAGGAACACCTGGCCGATGCTGCCGACGTTGATCGTGCGCTCCAGCCGGTAGGGTCCGAATGGCTCAGCCATGCCGGGAGGCCGATGGTACCATGCCGCCGCATGCCGCTCGATTTCGCGCTCACCGAGGAACAGCAGGCGCTCGTCGCCACCGCCCGCGACTTCACCAGGAACGAGATCGTCCCGGTCGCGGCCCGCTTCGACGAGTCGGGCGAGTTTCCGCGCGAGGTCCTGCGCCGCGCCTGGGACACCGGGCTCATGAACGCCGAGGTGCCCGAGGAGTACGGCGGCGTCGGCCTGAGCTGCCTCGACCACTGCCTCCTGCAGGAGGAGGTGGCGTTCGGCTGCACCGGCATCAACACGTCGCTGGCGGCCAACAGCCTGGCCTCGCTGCCGCTCCTCATCGCCGGCAGCGACGAGCAGAAGGCGCGCTTCCTCGGCCGCCTCACCAGAGAGCCCATCTTCGCCGCCTACTGCTGCTCGGAGCCCGATGCCGGCTCCGACGTGGCCGGGCTGTCGACCAAGGTTGTCCGCCACGGCGGCGACTACGTGCTGAGCGGGCAGAAGCGCTGGATCACCAACGGCGGCGTGGCCAGCTGGTACACCGTGCTGGCCACCTTCGACCGCTCGCAGCGCCACAAGGGCATCGCCTGCTTCGTGGTCGACGCCGGGACCAAGGGGGTCAAGGCGGGCCGGGTCGAGGACAAGCTGGGTCAGCGCGCGTCCAACACCACCGACGTCCTGTTCGAGGACGTGGTGCTGGGCAAGGACGCGCTGGTCGGGCGCGAGGACCAGGGCTTCAAGATCGCGATGAAGACGTTCGACCGCTCGCGCCCGTGGATCGCCGCCGGCGCGACCGGCCTCATGCGGCGCGCGCTCGACGAGTCGCGGGCCTACGCGCTCGAGCGCAAGACCTTCGGCGTGCCCATCGCGCAGCACCAGGCGGTCCAGTTCATGATCGCCGAGATGGCGATCGCCTACGAGGCCACGCGCCTCCTGACCCACAAGGCGGCGTGGGCGGTGGACCGGGGCCAGAGCGGCGAGGCGGACAGCGTGGTGTCGTCCTACGCCAAGGCGTTCGGGGCAGACGCGGCCATGCGGGTGGCGACCGACGCGGTGCAGATCTTCGGCGGCTACGGCTACACCAAGGAGTACCCGGTCGAGAAGCTGATGCGCGACGCCAAGCTCCTGCAGATCTACGAGGGCACGTCGCAGATCCAGCGCGTGGTCATCGCCCGCAACCTCCTGGGGCGCTGAGGAGGATCGCATGAGCGGACGCGGCATCGCGAAGCTGGTCCTGGCCTACTCCGGCGGGCTCGACACCTCGGTGGCGATGGAATGGATCCGGGAGACCTATGGCTGCCAGGTGATCGCCTTCTGCGCCGACGTGGGGCAGGGCGAGGACCTGGCCGCGGCGCAGGGCAAGGCGCTCCGCCTCGGGGCCGAGAGCGCGCACGTGGTCGACATGAAGGCCGAGTTCGTGCGCGACTACGTCTTCCCCGCCATCCGCGCCGGCGCGGTGTACGAGGGGGAGTATCTGCTCGGGACGTCGCTGGCCCGGCCGTGCATCGCGCGGGGGATGATGGAGCTCTACCGCCAGGTCGGGGCCGACGCGATCGCCCACGGCGCGACCGGCAAGGGCAACGACCAGGTGCGCTTCGAGCTGGCCGCCTATCACTTCGAACCGTCGGTGCGGGTGGTCGCGCCGTGGCGCGAGTGGTCGTTCCGCGGCCGCCAGGAGCTCATCGACTACGCGCGCGTGCACGGCATCCCGGTCGAGGCCACGACCGAGAAGCCGTACTCGGTCGACCGCAACCTGCTCCACACCTCGTACGAGGGGGGCGTGCTGGAGGACCCGTGGCGCGAGCCCGATCCGGCCATGTTCCAGCTCACCCGCGATCCGACGGCGGCGCCCGACCAGCCGCGCCGCGTGGAGATCGCGCTCGAGCGCGGCGACCCGGTCGCGGTCGACGGCGAGGCGCTCGAGCCGGCCGCGCTGCTCGCCCGCCTGAACGGGATCGCCGGCGAGCACGGGGTCGGTCGGGTCGACCTGGTCGAGAACCGCTTCGTCGGCATGAAGTCGCGGGGCGTGTACGAGACGCCGGGCGGCACGCTCCTCCACTGGGCGCGCCGCGCGGTCGAGTCGCTGACCCTCGACCGCGAGCTCGTGCGCCTGCGCGACGATCTGGTCCCGCGCTACGCCGGTCTGGTCTACAACGGCTTCTGGTTCTCGCCCGAGCGCGAGGCGCTGCAGGGGCTGATCGACGACATCGCGTCGCGCGTCACCGGCACCGCGCGCCTCCTCCTCTACAAGGGCGGCGTGCGCGTCGCCGGCCGCAAGTCGCCGCACAGCCTGTACCGGCCCGACCTGGCCACCTTCGAGGCCGACGCGGTCTACGACCAGCGCGACGCGGCCGGCTTCATCCGGCTGCAGGCGCTGCGGCTCCGCGTCCGGACCGAGGCGTCGAAGCCGCGCGGGTAGCGGAGGGCGGGCCGAAGGCCAACCGACGGTAGGTTCCCTGGCCTGACGACGAGGTCGCCGCGCGAATGCGGAGTCGGGCTCGTGGCCGCCGGCGCGAGGCGCCGGCGCGCGGCGTCAGTCGAACGGATCGAACACCTCGTCCTCGAGCTTGGTCCGCCGGGCCGCGTGCGTGTCGCGGACGAAGTGGACCAGGTTCTCGGCGTAGGTGTCGAACGGCGGGCAGCAGGTGCCGGTGCCCTGGAGCAGCGCCATGGTGTTGCGGCAGTTGTAGAAGCACTGGCGGTCGAACGACTCGAGGAAGCTGAGCGGGGCGCGGGCGAGGCGATCGAGCCCGGGCGCGCGCAGCAGCGTGCGGGCGAGGCCGACCGGGAGGAAGCCGCGCGCCAGCTTGCCCTCGGACAGCTCGGCGACCAGCTCGTATACCCGGCGGGCGGGCAGCGGGTTCGGATCGGTCAGGTGAAACGTGCGGCCCGCGGCGCGCTCGTCGCGCGAGAGCCGGTAGCCCGCGTCGATCACGAAGTCGACCGGCACCAGGTTGGCCGGGTGCTTTCCCGAGCCCACGCGCAGGAAGAGGCCCGGCGAGGGCAC
>DATFRY010000485.1:0-2823 GCA_035262925.1 Kofleriaceae bacterium
GCATGCGCGATCGGAACACCTGGATGAAGGGCCTACCCGCCGGTGAGACCCTGCCGGCACCGACTCACGGCTTCTACGCCGACGGCTACCTCGGCCAGTACCTGGTGGTCATCCCGCGCGAGCGGCTGGTCGCCGTCAGGCAGATGCGCTCGCCCGAGAAGGAGGATCCCGCGCACCCGGTCGACTCGTTCGAGGAGTTTCCCGAGATGGTGAGCGCTCTGGTCGGCCTGTGAGCCGCTCCCCGCGCGGCGGATCGCGCCAGGTGCACGCCGTTCGCGCGCTCGCTACACTCGGGCAGTGCTGCTGGACGTCGCGAGCGCGGGCGGCGCGGGGCTGGAGGAGATCGCCGCGCTCCTGCGCGGGCGCCGCCCCGCCGCGCTGACCGGCGCCGGCATCAGCACCGAGTCGGGCATCCCCGACTACCGCGGGCCGCTCACGCGGGCGCGCGCGCGCAACCCGATCCAGCACGGCCAGTTCGTGCGCGACCCGGCCGCGCGGCGGCGCTACTGGGCGCGCAGCGTGATCGGCTGGCCGCGGGTGGACGCCGCCGCGCCCAACGCGGCCCACGCCGCCCTCGCCGCCATGGAGCGCGGCGGCGCGCTGACCGGGGTCGTGACCCAGAACGTCGACCGGCTGCACGCGCGCGCCGGCAGCTGCCGCGTGGTCGAGCTGCACGGCGCGCTCAGCGACGTGGCCTGCCTCGACTGCGGCGGGCGCGAGGCGCGCGCCGCCCTGCAGGAGCGGCTGCTCGCCCTCAACCCGGGCTTCGCCTCGCGCTCGGCCGAGGTGGCGCCCGACGGCGACGCCGAGCTGCCGGCCGCGCTGGTCGACGCGTTCGCGGTGGCGGCCTGCACGGCGTGCGGCGGCGTGCTCAAGCCGGACGTGGTCTTCTTCGGCGGCTCGGTCGCGCGCGACGTGGTCGACGCGGCGTTCGCGCTGGTCGACGCCGCCGACGCGCTCCTCGTGGTCGGCTCGTCGCTCGAGGTCTACTCCGGCTTCCGCTTCGTGCGGCGCGCCGCCGAGCGCTCCATCCCGGTCGCGATCATCAACCTCGGCCCCACGCGCGGCGATCCGCTGGCCGCGGCGCGCTGGGACGAGCGGGCGTGCGCCGCCCTCCCCGCGCTGGCAGCGGCCATCGCGGGCGCCGGCTCCGGCCTCGCGCCCATGCGATAGCCGTCACCTCGACCGGCCACCTTCCCGCCAGCCCGCTGCCCGTGGCATCCATGGGGGCGCAGCGCGGCGGTCAGGGGCGGCGCTCAGCCGGCCGAATCGGCCGGCGCGTCGGCCGCGGCGTCGAGCTCGGCGCGCAGCCGCTCCAGCACCTGGCGCGGGGCCCGCACCTCGAGGCGGGTGCCCAGCTCGTCGTGCGTCTCGGACAGGATGTGGCAGCGCTCGTGGATCGCGTGCACCAGCTGGTGGCGCACCCACGGCACGGCGAGCTCGACGACCTCGAGCTCGCCGAGGAAGTGGACGAGGATGCGATCGCGCAGCGCCGTCACGTCCTCGGGGCGCAGCGCCGACAGCGGGATGGCGTCGGGCAGCTCGAGGGCCAGCTCGGCGGCGCGCGCCGGGTCGACCCGGTCCATCTTGTTGAGCAGCAGCCAGCCCGGCGCGTCGGCGCCGATCTCGCCCAGCACCTCGCCGGTGACCCGCATCTGCTCGCGGAACGCCGGATCCGACGCGTCCACCACGCGCAGCAGCAGATCGGCCGAGGCCGCCTCCTCCAGGGTCGAGCGGAACGAGGCCACCAGGTCGTGCGGCAGCTTCTTGATGAAGCCGACCGTGTCCGACACCAGGACCGGCGGATCGGTGCGCGGGGCCAGCGCGCGCACCGTGGTGTCGAGCGTGGCGAACAGCTCGTCGGCCACGTAGACGTGGCTGCCGGTCAGCGCGCGCATGAGCGACGACTTGCCGGCGTTGGTGTAGCCGACCAGCGCCACCGTCGGCAGGTCACCGCGCCGGCGGCGCCTCACCTGCGACGCGCCCTCGATGGCGGTGAGCTCGCGCCGGAGCTCGGCGATGCGGTCGCGGATGCGGCGGCGATCGAGCTCGAGCGCGCTCTCGCCGGCGCCCTTGCCGCCGATCCCGCCGCGCACGCGGTCGCCGCCGCCGCCGCTCTCGCGCAGGCGCGGCGCCAGGTAGGCCAGCCGCGCGATCTGGACCTGTAGTTGCGCCTCGCGCGTGCGCGCGTGCCGGTGGAAGATGCCGAGGATGACCGAGGTGCGATCGTGCACCTCGGCGCCGGTCGCGCGCTCGAGGTTGCGCTGCTGGGTCGGCGTCAGATCATGATCGACCAGCACGACCGTGGCCCGGTTCGCGCCACGTCCTCGATCGCCGCCGCCCGGCGAGCCGCCGCCCGCCTCGCGGACCGGCCCGTCGCCGTCATCGCGGCCGTCGCCGCCACCATCGCCATCATCGCCGCCGCCACCATCGCCATCATCGCCGTCGCCACCATCTCCGGCGCCCGCGCCGCGGCTCCGCGAGGCCTCCGGCGGCGGCGACCGCGTGCGCGGCGGGATCGGCGGCAAGGGCGCAGGCGAGAGCTCGCTCGAGCTCGATCGCCGGCGGATCCGCGACCGCATCGCCGAGCTGCGCCACGAGCTCGATCAGATCGAGGGCGGGTCGCGCACGCGGCGCGAGCGGCGCAGCGACCTGCCGACCGTCGCGCTCGTCGGCTACACCAACGCCGGCAAGTCGTCGATGATGCGCGCGCTCACCGGCAGCGAGGTCTACGTCGCCGACAAGCTGTTCGCGACGCTCGACACGACCGTGCGCGTGCTGGTGCCGCGCACGCAGCCGCCGATCCTCGTCAGCGACACGGTC